>CALRXG020000339.1:0-8135 GCA_943372075.1 Bordetella parapertussis
CCAGCGAACGCATCTGTTCGACAAAGCGTCGGGCAGGGCGATCCCTTGACCCGCGGCGCTCGAGATCGCTGCCCTGCTATGCCTTATGCATTGCGGACGTCACACTCATGACTAGGCCCGCAAGCCAGATGTATCCTTGAGCCTCACGCGGTGGACCAAATCAAGGAATCGTCGCCGCATGAAATGCTCTTGACGACGAAGCCGCCATCGTAACGATCGGTCCGTGATCAAGGACCGCCTGAAGTGAGCCATCCGGATCGCCAGCGCATCGACGTCCTGCTTGACCGGATCGCCGTAAAATCTCGCGATCTTCTCCTTCTCCATTCCGGGCGTCGTGAGCCATTGCGGGATATGCACGTTACAGAGTCTATCAACGTCGGTAAGCAGCCGCGTCACGCCCATGCCTGTCGCGGGGCAGGACGTTTGGTATGCGTCCCCGATCAGCACAATGCCGTCCTGGTTCACATTTGCGGCCGTCATCAGGTTCATCGTCCAGTTTTGAACCCCGTCGACCGGATCATATGGTCTGAGATAGGCGGCGAGGCCCGGCATCGAGTCGCACAGGCTCGTCGACGGGCTTCGTCGCAGGTCGCGAATCCACGGATCGCGTTGGTCGAGATAGGTGAAGAGGTTGGCCCGGAGCGTGTCGCCTATCGGAAACAGACTGAGGTAATCGATCCGATTGGTCGCGCCGCTGCCGTAGCAGGTGAGCGCATTGAATGTCAGGCCGGGTTCGGCTGGTATGGTGAAGCCGAAGGATATTGAATGGCCTTCTGCCACCATGTGTTGACCGATGCCCAGCCCGTGGGCAAGCGCGCCATTCATTCCGGTCGCCAGAAGAACGAGATCCACCGAGAGCGCCTGGCCGCTCGACAGCGCGACCTCCTGCTTCTGCGGCCCGGTCTCGAGGGCCGTCACATCGCTGATGATGAAAGCAACGGAAGATGGCAGTTGCGCGCGCACCACCCGCACGATCTCCTCGTACAGAATTCCGTAATGCTGATTGGGCGTGCGGTCGACGATGCGACCTGCGCGGACGTTGGCGATGTCCTTGAACGGCGTCGAAGCTTCGGCGATTGCGTTGAAGATGCCCAATTTGCGCATCAGCTCAATCTGTCCACCTGCAAATTTCTCGACACGAAACTGCTTTGGATAGACGGAATGACGATCGATGAGTGTGACGCGGTGGCCCGCCCGCGCCAGAACAACCGCCGCCAGCGCGCCGCAAAAGCCGGCACCGACAATCGCGATGTGGGCGCTATTTGGCGTCGTGGAACTAGACATTGGGGTGAAGGGGCGCCTTGGGGCTGAAATCACCGGTGGATCCGGTCGTCGCTGCGGCTTGCGCGGTTTGGAAGCCGCACGAAGAATCCGCATGCGACCGGGTAACTGGCGGGCTACCGGAAGCGGCGCGCGGCGATCTACGCGCTGACAGCCTGTGGCGACGCGGCTTTCGGTGGCCGAGCGCCGAGCCCCAGGCATTCGAGATAACGCTCGCCGATTGTCTCGATCGTGAAGCGCTTGAGATGCTCATCCAGATCCTCCGGCATCGGTTGCTTGGAGCTGCTGATTGTTTCGACGATGGCTTGCGCCATCTGCGTGTCGTCGCCAACGCGAACGAGTGTGCCGTATCGTCCTCCGGCAAGGATCTCGTTGGGGCCATGCGGACAGTCGGTGCTGATCACCGGGGTCCCGGAAGCGAGGGCCTCGACGATCACGTTGCCGAAGCCTTCCGCGATCGACGACAGGACGAACACATCAGCGCTTCGCATGTAAGCGAGTGGATTGGGAGAGTATCCGAGGAAATGGACGCGGTCGGAAATGCCGAGTGAGTTCGCCAGGTCTTGCAGTTTGTCGCGGTCTCCGCCTTCGCCCAGGATGACCAGATGCGAAGGCCTGAGCCGAACCACGAGCGCAAACGCGCGCAGCAGCGAAGCGTATCCTTTTTGCCTGTGTAAGCGGCCGACTGCGAGGATAACAGGCTCTCCAGGACCGATCGCCGAGGGGAGCGCAGGCTTGGCAGCAAGCTGGGCCTCAAATCCCTTGTGAATGATCGGATTGTAGATCAGGTGGATTGGCTTGTTTCTCAGGCCGGGCAGACGACCGAGCTGCTGCTTCAAGCCGCTCGATACCGCTACGAATGCGTTCGCCGCATGAAAGGTCGTCGCGATCGCGGCCAGCATGGACCAGCGATGCAATTGAATCCGCAGCGAACCTTGCTCCAGGAGCGAATTGTCGAGACGCACGACCAATTGATGGTGACTGGAACTCAGCAGCTTCCCGACGCACGAGACGATATTCGCGTTCTCAACCGAACTGAGCACGGTTGGCGGACGCGCGGTCCGCAAGTAGCGCAGATAGGCGGGCACGCTGAACATGACCCGTCGGGATTCCAGGCTGATGAGCCGGACGCCGCTCGGCACCTGATCCTTCAGCGAGCCGAAGTATTTGCAAACGACGAGATCGACCCGCAGTCCACGGCCGACAAAATAGTCCGCGAGATTGAGCTGCACACGCTCGGCCCCGCCGCTGTAGAGCGTCGGAAGAAACAGCGCGATATCGGGCGTCGGAGCGTCGGCACGGAGTTCCGATATCGGAATGCAGGATTGATCGGTCATCGAAGATATTTCGCGATCACGAGAGAACGAACTATTGCGCCCACAAGATACGAGACGACGATCGCGATCGCGGCACCGTACAGCCCGAAAAGCGGGATCGAGACGACATTGGTGCCGAGCGAGAGGCCAATGACGAACAGTCCGCTGAACAAGGTCAACTGATCCTTGTGACGGCTGTAGAAGACGCTTCCCTGCACCTCGTAGAACATGCGAAGCACGAACGCCAACAGGATCAGCCACAACACGGGGAGCCAGTCGGCCAACTGCGGGCGCTGCAGGTAGGGAATGGCGAAATGGACCAGCAGCCCCGCAACGGCAGCGATCGCGACTGAGATCGTCACGGTCTCCACGAGCAGGCCCCGATACACGTTCCAGAAGGTTCCGTCGCTGCGTGCATGTGCGCCAATGAGCTTCGGTCCGGATAGCTGGATGACGCCGGTGTCGACGAGGTTGCTCAGCGCATTGCCGATCGACCAGAAGACCACGTAGATGCCGGTGAATTCGAGCCCGATGAACAGGCCGACCAGATAGCGATCGGTATATTGCGCAACCGTGTTGGCAATGTCGTTGACGTACAGAATGCGCGAGGCCTTGAAATCGCGGGACAGCCAATCCTTGTGTTCCGGCGCTGCACCAGGCCGAAACCAGGACCAGTGTCGAGTGGCAATCGCAAAGCCGATGATCGCGAGAATGTCGCCCCCGATCCAGAATCCGAGCAGGGTGTCGAGATCGCGCAGTGTTGGAAACAGGAAGGCGAGGGCGATGAAGGCGGAGATCCATCCGGCCGTTCGTACGAACATGAGCAGATTGGCGAGGCCCGGCTGCAAAAGGTGGTTCAGCAGAACGAAGAGGTCGCCATTGACATGCTCAAGGAAAACAATGGCGACCACGATCATCGTCAGCGCGATCTGGTCGAGGTAGATCCCGACGCCCAATGCAATGACGCAGATCATTGCGTAGATGGCCGCCTGAATTCGCCAGTATCGGCGCAGTTTGGATACGACCTCGTCGAGATGTTGTGAGACCGCGTTGCGGCTCAGGGTACGGATCAGTCCCAGGCTGGCAACAACCGGAAACACAACGGCCATGCCAGCGATCAGTCCGTACAGGCCAACCGTCGGCAGGCCGATAAACCGCGCGATGAACAGCGTGAGCGCAAATTTCGCCACGAGCGAAATCCCGCGCAGGCACATGATCGAGAGCGAAATCAATGTGCGGCTGCTGACAACCGTGTGGAATCGGATGTTGGTATGCAAAAATCTCGCCTTCGTAACGGTTCGCGAGCGGAGATATTGGACTGCGGAAGCGGCCACAGCTAGGTCTTATCCGGCAGGCCGCTCCAAGGTGTCGAGTTGGCCGCCGCTGTGGCGGTCCCGACCCATGGCCGTGGAATGAACGACCCGCTCGGGCACCGGCAGTCGATCCCGTGGCGTCGTCGTCGCTTCTGATTGAAGCCGAGGCCGCTTGACGAGGCTTTCATACAACTCGATCAGACCCTGGTTCATCCGGTCCGGTGCGAACATTGCGAGGTAGGTTGTCCGAGCCGCCGCGCTCATCGCCGCAAGATCTGAATGCTCAAGGACTTTCAAGGCCTTGCCCAGCCAACCTGTCGTGGCAATGTCGATCAGGATGCCATTGAAGCCGTCTTGGATGAAATGCGGAAACGCACCGTGATTGCTGCAGATCAGGATGCGTCCGGAGCGAAGCGCCTCTATCGCCAGCAGCGGCATCCCCTCCCACCGCGACGGCATTATGATGGCATCATATTTTTCAAACAAGGCGGGTAATGTTTCGCGAGGTACCCAACCCGAAACATGCACCTCCGGTGGAACGACGAGTCGGGAGCCGTTCACGATCTTTGACCCGACCAAGCTCAAGCTTGCGCGCTTCTGCTTGAGCAATTCGTATTCGCGCAGCAGCAAGTCGACGCCCTTCTGCCGATCCAGCCGTCCCACAAACAGCAGACGCCACGGACCGGCCCGCTTGGACGCGCTGCTTTGAGCAGTCTGGTTATGAACCAGGTCCTGCATCCCGCTGACGATGAGCCTCGTCTTTGCGAGCGGAAAGCGGGCTCTGCGCAGGACCTCTTCTTCGTGAGGCGAGATCGAGACGATCGCGTCGGCGCGCCGGGTGAGCATGCGTTCGAGCGCCATCCAGAAGCGGGTCGCGATAGTCTGCTCGGGACGATCGAACGCCCAGCAATGCGCGCAATAGACGACATGAGGCTTCCGACGCATCCCGGTGATCACCAGGCGGCCTACGCCGCCGGCGATGCTGCTGTGCAGGTGTACGACGTCCGGACCGTGACGCTGAATGCATTGTCGGATGGCTGAACCAAGCGCCAGCATGGAACTGAGATTGCGGCCAGTTCGACGGTAGGTCTCGATGGTACGTCCGTTCAAAGAGGCGATGTGTTCGCGCTGGGCCGCGGGTACCAGCAAGACAACGTTGTCTGCGCCGAACTGAGCTGTCTGATGGGGAATGATCTCTTCGAGATATGAAGCCAGGCCGCCGATCAAACTCTCAGAGACATGGAGTATCTTCATCACTGACCCGCGCTACCAACCCACATACGCGGATCTGTTTCTTGCGCCCCCGCGAAGTTCCCTGTCCGGAAACCTAGTAATGCACAATTTATACCGTATTTAAACTCTATATTTACCATATTCAATCAGGCGCGCTTAAAATGCATAATAGCTATTAAATAGGTGCTGGCGCGGCTCGAGGATCACCGCGAGCTGGCCACCGGGAGATATTGAACGAAGGCTTTCGGTTCGATCGTCAGCACGTCGCTGCTGTCCGGTTGAAGCGCGGATTGTTGCCCGAGATGATTGATCGCAGGGCCGATTTTCCGCCAGCCTGGCACAGTCACTCTTCTCGGGACTGTACTCCCTTCCGTTGCCCAGTACACGAGCTTGCACCCTTTGGTTGCGTTGTCGCCGCAGAAGCGCAGGATCGTGATGCCCTCTGCCATGGTCGCATCGAACCGCTCGATCGTTTCGTGCAGCGATAATCCGCCGAGCTCATGGGCCAACGTCCGGAATGCCTGATACGCCGGCCGCGGTCTGCCGTCGTAGCTCACCAGGCCGAAACGATCTTCCATCTCATCGTCATTCGGCCCGACATCGATCAGGCAGTACCAGTTGGTGAGCCGCACCTGCTCCATCAGATTGATCAGGAACATTCGAGGTAGCCAGAGCGCCTGGGTGTCCTCCGAGATTCCGGCGCCGTAGACCGAGTCTCCCCACTCCGTGTCGATGATGGGCTTGCGCTTGATCCCTGCGGGCCAGAGGTCGAGATAGTTGGCGCGCAGAACCGCGTAGTCACGCGAGACGGTCTCAGGCGTCTGCTTGAAGCGATGCGTGTGCAGGCTCACGGCATCGAGGCAGCTCAGCAAGGCGTGGTCATCCAGCAACGCCTGCATCAGGGGCTTTCTGGGACGCCAGACGGTCGGCATCTGGGCCATGCCGGGTCCGGTCACGATGGCATCTGGCACGCGTTGCTTGATCGAGGCGCACGCTTCACGCGCGAGGGCCACATAGGCTGCCGGGTCCGGCTTGGGAGGCCAGAAGCCGTCCTGGTCGGGTTCGTTCCACAGTTCCCAGATCGGGTTCAACTGTCGGTAGCGATCCGCCGCGGCCGTTGCCCATCGCGCATAAGCCGCGATTTCGGATCTGGTGTATGGTGGCATGGTACCGCTTTGGCGCTTGCCGTCGACCGCCGCGTCGAACGGTTTGCCGTAAAGCGGGTTCGGCCTGTTTAAAATGAACAGCGGCCGCAGCCCGCGCTTCCTCAACTCCGAAGCGAAATCGTCGTAGAGCGTCCAGTCGTAACGGCCGGGCTGCTTCTCGATCCACGGCCAGTTGAGATCAATTCGGACGATGCTTGCGCCAAGTCCGGTCAGAAAGTCGAGGCGCTGACGCCAATCCGGGCGCTTGAGAAAATTATCGGTGAACTGCACGGAGAGCCCGCTCGATACTGTTCTGCCGGGAAAGTCATCCGCGGGATAGGCCGAGCGGCAAAGTGCCAGCAGCGCCAGGGCCAGCGACGCGACCCACAAGAGCATCCGACGCGAAAACCCGGAAGAAAACAGGATGCCGATGCAAAACATCTCATTTCACCAGGATCAGCTTTCTTCGGGCGGGAAGCACAGAAATCTGACATATAGTTTCCCGCGATGTCGAGGGCGGGTGCCGCGAGGGAAGGGGCCGGAAAGTTATGGCACGACGGACCGTGTTTCTGATGCCAGTTTACAATCCGGCACGCGACGTCCTGCTCCGGACCGTGGACTCTCTGCTGGGGCAAACGGAAGCCGCCGACATCGTTATCGTCGATGACGGTTCGTTGCAGCCGGTCAGCGAGGTGCTGGGATCGCGTGAAGGCATCATCGTGCTACGGCTCGAGCGCAACGGCGGAATCACCGCCGCGCTGAACCATGGCCTCGAACACATCGTCAAGCTGGGATACGAATACGTGGCCAGGATGGATTGCGGGGACATCTCCGCCCCAGAGCGTGTGGCCAAGCAGCAAGCTTACATGGACGGCCATCCTGCCACCGATCTGGTCGGGGCGTTTGCAGACATCGTGGACGAGCGGGGTAACCATCTGTTTTTCGAGGGGACGCCCGGTGGCCGCGCCGCGATCGGACGCAAGCTCTATGACAATGCTGCGTTCAAGCATCCGACATTCTTTTTTCGTACCGCTTGCGTAGGGAAGTTCGGCGTCTATTCCCCGGACTATCCTCACGCCGAGGATTATGAATTCATGCGGCGCGTGTTCGAGAAGGGCGAGATCGACTGCCTGCATGACGTGCTCCTGGTCTATGAGAAGAACGCGGATGGCATCAGCAGCAGAAATCGTCGCACTCAATTGCGGTCGCGCTTGCGCGTGCAGCTAGGCTATTTTCAGCCTGCCAAGCCTGCCGCCTATGCGGGCGTCGTTCGGTCCCTCGTCACGCTGCTCGTCCCGGCTCGGATATGGACCCGACTATCGCGGCTGTATTGGGATCGGCAGGACAAGCGCGTGGCCGTCAACTCGCTGCCGATGTGATGACAGCCTTGGCCGATTCAGCCACCGATCCGCGCAAGGGCTCGCCGAGCGTTCTCCTTTCCGGCCTCATGTGGCTCGCGGTCGCGCTGTTGCCGATTACGGGCCTGGCAGGAATTGGCGCGTTCGGAGAGCTGAAGGGATCTGCTTCCGTCTATGTCTTTGTGCTCGTGATCGTGACCTCGCTTGCGACAGCATCGAGCAGAATCCTGATACCGCGGCCATTGTTCGTGTTCCTGAATTGCCTGCTCGTCTGGCTCGCCGTGACGACTGCGGTCAATTTCCCGGAAATTGCGACGTCCATGTTTCACGGGCGGAGCGGATTGAACAAGCTCGCCACGTCGTCGGCCGTTGTCATCTTCGGGATGGCGATTACCATCAGCTGCCTTGGCCTGCTGCGGCGGGTGAGCGACGTCGAGAACCTGTTTGTGCACCCGCTTGTGGTTGCGGTGGTCGCGTGCGCGATCTTCG
>CALRXG020000340.1:0-8135 GCA_943372075.1 Bordetella parapertussis
AATGGTCTGGCCTTGCCCGGCCTGACTTCGTTGTGACGAAGTCCCGCTACGTTCTCAGCGTGGCGGGACTTTGGCGCAGGCATCTAATCGCAGTCCAGGACACGTAAAGCGAACGATCCGCAATCTTCTGTTTATCAGAGTATTTTCAAACAATTGGCAATGGATATGCCGCTCGCAGTTTGCCTTACCTGCCAAGTAGAACGAAAAATGATCGGGCTGTCACCGATCGCGGAACGATATCAGCTTCGGTCATTCGAGTGCCCGATCTGCAAGCATGTGCTTCAGCTTGTTGAGCACGAGGATAAGCGCGTCCCCGTTTACGGCGTTCCGCCACGGCGGCAGCCATCATGATGCGCACAATCTTCATTGCGGCATTTCTAGGTATGGGCCTGTATGTTGCAGATCAACAATTCGCAGGTGGCAAATATGCCGATGCGATTGACCGAATGGCCGCTCAGATGCGCCATTCATTTGGTAACTAGTCCAACCGACCGCAAATCGATCTGGATAGCAAAGTCAAAGTGCGCCATCCGGGCATGCACTCGTGTGTTCCAAGAAAAGGCCAACCGAGTTCGGAATGGTATTCAGCTGAATTACCTCAACTACAACAAGCTGATAACTTTGACGAAGGAGATAGAAGATCCATTTCTGCGCCAGGCTCTCTAGCACTACTTTGGCAGATTGTATTTTCGCCGTCGTTTTCACGGATTTTCTTCGGCAATAAGGGCAGTGCTGAGACGGCGGCCGAAGGATGAGGTCGACGATGGCGTGACGTACGGCTGGCATGGTTGGCTGGGGCGGGGGACCGTTGATTCTTTTTTTCCGCCCCGCGTATGCGAGGCGACGATGTTGCAGGAAGGCGTAGGCAATCATTGTCATCAAGGCGTGGCGATGAAGACCTTGCCAAGATCGCCCTTCGAAGTGATCAAGTCCAAGCTCCTCCTTCGATGCGCCTGCTCACAAATCCACCGTGCCTTGATGGTGGCGGCCAGCGTGCGCAGATCCGTCGCCGCCGGGAGATTGGCGAGATAGTATTTCTTCTCCCCGGAGGCACGTTGCTCGCCAATGAGCCAGGCTTCGTCGCCTGGGAGATGCTGCTGACCTTTATCCCATATTCGCTGCGGAGGGCCGCCGGCGGTGCCGACACGGAGAGCAGCAAAACGAGCTTTAAGCCGACGTTTCGTCCCGCTACGCCAACTCACGGTTTTCCATTTGGCGCTGGCCAGCATTTGTTCTGCCGCAATCGATAAGATATCGGGCACGTGGTGCTTTCGTGGTTTGCCACGGACTTTGGTGATCGGCCAAATGAGCTCCACATCGACCGGATACACTTTCTGGTGCCGAGGGATACCGACAGCCCAGGTCAGCCCGCGCTCTGTTAACCCTTGTCGAACCGGTGCACTGAGGCCGTACCCTGCATCCGCCAGCACACATCCAAGGCGCATGTTGGCTGCGATCGCACAGTCAATCTCGGCTAATGCGATCTCCGGCTTGGACCGTGGCGTTCGGTGTTCGACTGGCACGCGAGCGCGCTTCAAACGAGACATGTCGCTTGTCCAGCTGTCAGGCAGAAAGAGACGTAGCGCGACCATCACGGGCACTTCGCCGCGCGCAAGCGTCAAAGACACCAGCGTTTGACAATTTGCCGTTTTGCCGAGAGCCGATGCGTATTGAGCCGCAACACCGACCGATCGCTCACCCTTCTTCGGCAGTGAGGTGTCATCACTAACCAGCATCGCATCCCTGCCGCCGACAGGTCGGTCCGCCTGGTTTAGCAGCTCAGATTCCAGCGGTGAAGCGTCCCAGACACCATCGGCGATGAAATGGTGCAACTGATCGTAGTTGCCCGAGGCAAGGCGCTCCGCCATCGGCTGAACGCTCTTGCGGTCGCCAGGACCGATCAATCCCGCAACGTACAGTGGGTGGACACATTCGCTGCCATGTCTTGTGACCCAATCGGTCCAGGAACGGTTTGAGCCAACGTTCGAGTTCGTCTTCCCATTCCGCCATGGGGCGCGGACCCATAATGCGCAGCCAGCCATAGTCTGATGGATGCGAGTTGAACGAATGCAAGGTAATTGGCGGCGAGCTTGTCGTAGCGCGTCGCGACCCGACGACATTGTTTGATACTGTTGAAGAACCGTTCGACCTGATTGCGAGCACGATACGGGTACGGGCTGAAGCAGATCGGATCGTTGCGAATGCTTTTCGGCGAGATGTTGGCCCAGGCGCTTTTCTTCATGGCAAGCTCTCTGATCCAGTCGGCGTCATAGCCACCGTCGGCAAACAGCATTGATCCGGATTTCAATCGGGATAACAGTTTTCCAGCGAACTGGACGTCGTGGGCCTCACCGGCTCAGCGCTAACCGTACTGGCAGACCGTTGCTATCCCTAACGAATGGATCTTGCTGGTCAAGCCACCGCGTGACCTACCCATCGATTGACGCTGGTTCCTTGTGATGCACGCTCCTGTTGGTGCACGCGGACAATGGAAGGGTCGACCATCTGGACCGCAGCATCATGGGCGGAGGCAAGCGCGTCGATAATCCTACCCCAGACGCCAGCACGCCGCCAGCGAACGAAGCGATTATAGCAGGTCGTGTAAGGGCCAAATTATCCGGCAAATCGCGCCAAGGTGCCCCAGATCGTAGGACCAGAAAATGCTATTGAGGACGCGACGGTCGTTTACCCGAGGAACGCCACGCGGCTTGTTCGGCAGCATTGGCTTGATGGCCGTCCATTCATAGTGGGTGAGTTCGTAGCGCATGATTCGAGCCTCCAGTTTGGACGCTTGAATCACAGGGGCATGGCCAGACGCAACGCTTCCGGGCACCCCCGATTAAACGCTTACAGGAGCGGACATCAGCCAGCCGACAATCTCCTCTGAACGTCGAACATGACCAAATTCGGAAGTCACGGCGTTGGGCGTCTAAGAAAGCGTCGCGACCCCGATCGGATACATGTCGCGGCCGACGTACGCGACGCAACCCGTGAACCAATCGCTGCGTCTGGCCGGCCCCGGCTCGTTTCGCACAAGGGTCGACAAGGAAACTCTTGCCATATCAGAAAGTTGCGCGCTCCCATGCGATCTACGCAACGCATGTTATGCAGATACAGCGGAACAAAATCCTTTGACTTCGCGCGCGTGTGACCTTAGTTGGCTAGCTGGACGTGTAAAAGTCACAGCCCGGTCGGTAGTCCGGGTGGCATTTACGCTCGTACGAGTTTTCATGGGAAAAATCCGTGAAGGCCTCCGGCACGTCCTTTCCGTTCAACAGGAAAGGTGTGTCCTATGCAAATCTCCAAATTTCTAGTTGCGTTCGTTGCCGTCTATGGCGGCCTCGGAGGCGTTTTCTTCGACTCGATATTGCCCGCGACCGCGCGGCAGCACATAGGCAATCCGGCGTGGCCGCCGCACGCGAAATTCCACAACGGGCAGACCATGTCGCTCGGTGTGCTCAACATGATCGCCGTGCTCGCGCTGCTGTACGCATTGCCGTCACCGACGTTCTCGACGTTCCTGGTCGCGGCGTTCGTCGCCGAGACTTACTTCCTGGCGATGCTGATTGCGCCGTCCTTTCGGGGTACCGCTTGGTCTGATCCGGAATTCGACGCGCAAAACCCGCGGCCGCTCGGAATCCCGATCCAGAAACTGTTGAGCCTGGTCGCCACCGGCACCGTCGCCGTCGCCGTGATCCTCGCCTTCGTGCTGAACTGAGGAGGACGCCATGAGCAACATGTCTTCCCGCATTTCCGACCATCCAATCCACCCGATGTTCCTCGATCGCTGGTCGCCGCGCGCGTTCGCGCCTGAGTGCATTCCGGAATCCGAACTAATGTGCATTCTGGAAGCGGCGCGATGGGCACCGTCCTCGTTCAACGCCCAGCCCTGGCGGTTCGTGTATTCGCGCCGCGACACGTCGTCGTGGAGCGCATTCGTCGGCTTGCTGGCGCCGCGAAACCAAGAGTGGGCAAAACACGCCGCGTCACTAGTCTTTCTTGTATCGAAGACGACCATGCGGCCGATCGGGGCTGACTGGGATGCGCCGTCGGCGACGCACGCGCTCGACGCAGGCGCCGCGTCCGGATACATGGCTCTCCAAGCGCATCTGTCCGGCTGGCACGTGCACGGCATGGCCGGATTCGATCGGGACCGCGCTCCGGAAGCGCTCGGCGTACCGCCGGACCATCAGGTGCTCGCAGTCTACGCCGTCGGGCGGATCGGAGACCCAGCTTCCTTACCGGACGCGCTGCGCGCGCGCGAGCAGCCCAGTTCGCGTTCGCCTCTGTCGAGCCTGGCGTTCGAAGGCGGCTTCCCAAGTTGACGGGGCGCTCAGCAGGCTCGCGGGTCGACTAATCGGCTGGCTCGTGCGCTTCATCCGGGTTTCATAATCCAATACGACCCAAGCTGGACAATCATTCACCTCGCCTTCGCAAGAGAGTCAAAGTGATTGGGGACAGAAGGCGATAGCTTGTCAGCCTGATCTGCTCCCCAATTTGCCCTCGTTTATAAGGAGAGTCTGTTCTGGGTTTGGCCCCGGTTGGGGCGGGTTGCAAGCTCGGTCGGTGTGAGCCCGTTGAGGCTCGTGTGCGGTCGGTTGGTGTTGTAGTCGATCCTCCATTCTTCGATGATCTGACGAGCCTCGTTGAGATTGGCGAATAGGTGCTCGTTGAGACACTCGTCGCGCAGGCGGCCGTTGAAGCTTTCGACAAAGCCGTTCTGCATCGGCTTGCCGGGCGCGATGTAGTGCCATTCGATTCCGAGCTCCTCCTGCCAGGCCAGGATCGCATTCGAGGTGAACTCGGTGCCGTTGTCGCTGACGATCATACGCGGGCAGCCCCGGCTTTCGATGATCTGATCAAGTTCACGCACCACACGCAAAGCGGTGAGCGAGGTGTCGACGACCAAGCCCAGACATTCCCGGGTGAAGTCGTCGACCAGAGTCAGGACACGGAAGCGTCGGCCGCTGGAGAGCGTGTTCATTACAAAGTCGGGCGACCAGCGCAGGTTCTGATCTTGCGGGATCGCCATCGGCGCCCGGGTCCCCAGCGCCCGTTTGCGGACACCGCGCTTGCGCACGGTCAGAGCCGGTACAGCTTCTTCCGATTGATCCGGAACCCTTGCCGAGCCAATAGCAGTCCTAGGCGACGGTAGCCGAAGCGGCGCCGTTGCGAAGCCAATTCCTTGAGCCGCGTCCGCAACGGCCCATCGTCCGGCCGTGTCGAGGCATAGCGATAGGTCTTCGGCTGCAGGCCAACCAGCCTGCAGGCCCGCCGCTGCGAGTAGCCCTTCTCATCGATCGCCCAGGTCACAGCACGTCTCCGCAAGCTGGGCGTCAGAAGTTTTTTCCGAGCATCTCCTTCAGCGTCGAGGCGTCCAGCATCGACTCGGCCAGAAGCTTCTTGAGCTTGCGGTTCTCCTCTTCCAGGGCCTCCAGCTTGCGAGCGTCGGAGATCTCCATCCCACCATAGCGCGACCGCCACTTGTAGAACGTCGCGTCGCTGATGCCGTGCTTGCGGCACAGATCGCTCGCCGACATCCCGGCAGCGTGTTCCTTCAGCACCTTGATGATCTGTTCTTCCGTGAACCTGCCTTTACGCATCGTCTGTCTCCTCGGTGGAGAACAGAACCCTAACTCAAAATCGGGGGCGTTTCAGGGGAGCAGGTCACCTGCAAGCTGGCTCGCACGCCACTTTATAAAAGATGGCTCGCTAACTTCGGCGGCTTTCAATGCTCTGGGCGCCTCCGCCCGGAAAGTCGCGACCATGACGGGAGCGATGGCCGCAACAAAAATAGCGTTTCCACAAACCCGTACAGAACGATTTTTGGAATATCTCTGCCAAGAGACTGAAAAACGAATTCGCTGTGATGATGTTCCCGAACGGGTCCCGCTCTCAATCGCTTGGATGCGAACGCCAATAGCCTGTACAGCCGCGCAACCTCGATGAGTTGGTCTGTTCGACGGTGTAGTTTGTTCGGAGGAGCGATGAGCAGCCACTCGAACCGCTCGCGTTGCCATGTCTCGGCCGGCCGCGGGCGACTCAGCATGACCGGCCGCTCAGCGCTGATGGACCGCTCGCCTTTGCTTTGCGCAAGTTGCCTGGTGCGCAACATTCAGTGAGCTGATTGACAAAGAGAGATCGTATTTCAAAGCCAAGATTTCTTGTCACGCTCCCGAGACTACAAAAAATAGACCGCCCGAAGGCGATCTATTCATTTCACGATGCCGAAGCGACTTAGATCAGCCGTAACACGGGTGCGTTCCGCTTGCGCCGATACGCCATGAAGCCGACGCCGCAGAAGCCGAGGATCATCATCGCCCACGTAGACGGTTCGGGCACGGCTGCGACTTGCGGAACGAACTCCAACGCCTGCTCGTAACCGTTGACTTGCGTGCTGTCCACGCCAGCGCCGCCAAGATACCCGCTCCAGGTACTCATGTACGCACCAAGCTGTCCGGCTGGCCCGGCCGCTATCGGACCAACGAAGCCGCTTGCGCCCGTTCCAGAACCGGTCTCGCCAGGAACCGGGTTATTCTCGACACTGTACCCACCAAAGATGGGGTTGCTGAGGGCAAGTGCTGTGCCGTCGTGATTAAACTGGGAGTAAGCGGCGATAAAATTCAGTGCCTGCGCCGCGACCAGTCCAGTCTGATTGAGTGTCCAATAGGCGTCTTGAACTGAAGCGAAGGGTCCACCGCTGACCGTGCTGTAATTAAACACCAGCCACTCAGCGCCACCCGATGCGGGCACGAAGGATATGTTCAGATTGACGGCTCCGCCGTCGATCAAATGATCACCCGCGGTTAGACTGACTGTATCCGAAAAAGTGTCCGGTGAGTTCGTACCGGAAACTGTAAATGTACTACCTGTTACAAACAGCGCATCTGCGTGGGCTGTCTGTGCTGCTGTGGACGCAAGAAGAGCGGCAAAAAGCGCAAGCTTCACCGTCATATTGAACTCCTGCAATCAATCGGTCGGGACGAGTATTAACTCAACGTTTGGTCTTTTGATTTCTTGTGAGGCAATATTTACTCAACATTAATTGGTGTCAACGTGCCGTGCGAAAGTTAGAAGCCCTAGGTCATAAGTCCTAGGACGCCTACACATTAAGGCGCAGCTATAGCCTGATTGACGCGAGTTAAACGAATGCGAGGTAGCTGGCGCCGAGCCTATCGTAAGATGCGCCCACGATCGACGTGACAGTCGGCTTTCGTCGGGACAACGCATCGCCGATCTTGAAGACTTTCCTTTCAAGAATCGACAGTTTGAGTGCGGCGTAGCACTGGCCAATCCGCCTAGATTTTGAGTCTGAGCCGGGTTCGACTCCGGCCGGCGGTGAAGACAAGAACCGCAAGACTGTGCGTGCTGCAGAGCGCTCGCAAGTTTATTTTTTGCGAACGCTTCCCGTCCATCATCTTGTCGGTATTCCTGTCGGTATCTGAGGCAACCGACGACTAAAAGTATCGCAAATTCAATTCGTTATGCGGCTAGTTGATTATCGGCCAGGGGCACCAAGATAAAAATATCCGTAATATCAATTACTTAAAGCGCTAGTTCGATTCCTGATTTTTAGGAAAGTCCTTCCTGACGCATTGAAAATGCACGCAAAAGTCCGCGGCAGCCATCCGTTTTGTCGGTATTTTTGTCGGTATCGCAAATCCAAACCTTCGAAACGAATTTCGTTATTGCCGAACGAACGAATTGAGCAGGCCGGCCGCAAGAACGATGGCGCGAACACCAAACCGAAATCCCGTGCGGTGAGCTGGAATCGACCGGAATCGAATCAAGTTCTGAAGCCGCGACCAGTGACTCGGCTCGTTTGCGCGGGACTAAATCTGTCCTGATTTGAGTTGAACTAACCGTTGCCCTCCGAAGGCACGTGTCAAGCCGGCTGGGGCGAAAAGTGAGGAAGAAAGAGTATTGTTCTGCAATGGCTTGCGAGGATTGCGCGTTGGGGTTCACTCATACGCGAAATTCGCGTAAGCACTGCGTAAGCAGTAAGCACCCGTAGCTCAGCTGGATAGAGCGTCGCCCTCCGAAGGCGAAGGCCACACGTTCGAATCGTGTCGGGAGCGCCACATACCGCCGATTGCCCTCTATTGCCGCCGATACTACGACCGCACGAAGAGTAG
>CALRXG020000341.1:0-8122 GCA_943372075.1 Bordetella parapertussis
GTATTTGACCCGCGCATATACGTCCTCCGTGTTTTCGAGCCCCCGGTCATCATGCTCTTGGCCCGTGGTTCTCTACCGTAGCGCCAGCGCATTCTTGGCGCCCACGGGACCAAAGAGGATACAAGCGGTGTGAGAGAACCGTCGGCGTATCCACTTAAGGCTAGCTTAAGCTTGCAACTGCGTTTCGGTCCGAAAGCCCACGGAGGACCGAATGAATGCAGTCACGACGATGTTTTCTGATTTCGACCGTTGCGCTCTTGGCGATCCCTGCGACCGTCACGCACGTCGCTGCCCGGCAGCCGTCCCGTGAGGAGGTGTTTTCCGATCCGGTGACGCCGGTGCTCGGCAATCCGGATGGCGACATCACGATTGTCGAGTTCTTCGACTACCAATGCCCATTTTGCAAAAGCACCTATCCAGAGCTCAAGAAGTTCGTCAGCGACGACGGCAATCTGCGCCTCATGATGCGCGACTGGCCGATCTTTGGCGAAGCGTCGCGGTTTGCAGCCGAGCGTGTTCTGGCCCTCGATCCACAGGCCTACGGCCGCGCCCACGAGGCGCTGATGGGTACGGAAGGACGGCTCACCGAGAACGATGTCATCGAAGTGCTTGAGGACGCCAGCGTCAAAAGTCTCACGCCAGCTCACTCACGTGAAGCGGTAGCCGAAACCTTGTCGCGCAACGACCGCATGGCCAAGGCATTCGGCCTGGCCGGTACGCCCTCATTCGCCATCGGTACGAAGATCTACGGTGGTGTCCTCGATCCAACCGGCCTTGCCCAGGCAGTTCTCGAAGCGAGGGGGAAACGGACTTGATGCTGGACCGACGCTCTCTTCTGATCGGCGGGCTGGCATCCGCGACCTTCTCCACTGCGTCCGCTCGCGACTGGGAGGGGGCCTTCGACACGGCAAGCGCCCGTATGGATGGCCTGCAGGACGTGGAAACGCCGCTGCTCTCGGCGACGACATTGCACGCGACGCGGATTGCCTCCGAAACCTACGCCGGTTGGGCGGCGGAAGGCGGATGGCCGGCCTATCCGTTCACGCAACGGCTTTCCCTTGGCGCGCAGGGCAACGACGTTTCCTGGCTGCGCCAACGCCTCGCTGTGACGGGCGACCTGGCGACGCAATATGGCGCGGGCACCGTCGTCGACAGCTTCGTCGACGCCGCCATTCGCAGGTTTCAGGCGCGGCATGGCCTCACCGTGGACGGGGTGGCGGGCGCTGCCACGTTCGAGGCGCTCAACCGTCCGGCGGCAGACAGGGCGCGGAGCCTCACTGCGAATATTCCCAGATTGCAGGCCGCTCTGGTCGACGATCGTCGCCAGGTGACGGTCAACGTTCCCTCGGCGCAGATCGAGATGGTCGAAGATGGCGCCGTGGTGCTTCGCCAGTCGGCCGTCGTCGGTCAGCCCAATCGCGCGACGCCGCTGCTTTCGAGCAAGATCCACGAGATTAACTTCAATCCCTATTGGCATGTGCCGAAAAGCATCATCCGCCGCGATCTCATCCCGATCATCCGCAGGGACCCGGATTACCTGACGCGTATGGGGATGCGTATTTACACCGGCAACTGGAAAGAAGTGTCGCCGTCGAGCATTGACTGGAGCACCGACGAGGCGACCAACTACGTATTCCGGCAGGAGCCGGGGAGCCGCAATGCCCTTGGACGTGTCCGCATCAACTTCGCCAATCAACATTCGGTCTATCTTCACGACACGCCCGACCCGGGCCTGTTCGGCGATGCCAGCCGCTTTCACTCATCCGGCTGCGTCAGGGTTCAGCGCATTCCGGAATTCGTGACCTGGCTGCTCAAGGATACGCCGGGTTGGTCTACCGAGGCCGTCGCGGAATTCCTGACCAATGGTCAGCGCCGGGACGTCGCGATCACCAATCCCGTTCCGGTCCACTTCGTCTACATCACTGCCTGGGGCGTTCCGGCGGGGCCGGCGCAGTTCAGGAAAGACATCTATTCTCTGGTGGACGGCTCGTGACGGCAAACGCCGCGGCGGAGCTTAATGCTGCCTTAAGCTCGGAGGCAAAAGGCAGCAGACATTCAGATCTGTCCATAACATCGACTGGTGCCTCACGAATGAAAAAGCTTCTACCCGCCATCGCGCTCGCAACGATGCTCGCCGGCTGCAACGACAATACTGAAACGGCCTCGTTACAGACGGCAAGCAACTCCGAGGCGATCCTTGCGTCGCTGAAGAGCCAGGGCCTGACTATCCACGGCCCCCTGGAGGTGCCGGGCGGATTGCAGGCCTATGCCGCGAGCTCGGGCACGCAGCCGCTGGCCGTCTACATCATGCCCGACGCCAATTATGCGCTGATCGGCACCCTGATCGATGCCAAGGGCGATTCTGTTGCCGACGCCGCGTTGAAGCAGGCAACGAGCGAGCCGATGCAGCGGGAGGCCTGGGGAGCGCTTGAAGCCGCGGCCTGGGTTCAGGACGGCAATCCGAATGCGGAGCGCGTCGTCTACGCATTCACCGACGCCAATTGCCCATTTTGCAATGAGCTATGGCGTTCGGCGCGGCCATGGGTGGAGGCCGGCAAGGTCCAGCTTCGCCACGTCATGGTGGGTGTGATCCGGGCAGACTCGGCTGCGAAGGCAGCCGCAATCATCGAAGCCGCCGATCCGCAAGCCGCCTTGACGCAAAACGAGATGAACCACGGCTCCGGCGGGATTGCCCCGCTGGCGAAGATCTCGCCGGAGACCAACACCAAGCTCACCGGCAATGTTGAGCTGATGAGGCGGCTTGGCTTTAGCGGTACGCCCGGCCTCGTCGCGCAAGGCAGCGATGGCGAACTGATCCTTCAAAGCGGCGCACCCCGAGGAGCCGCTCTGGAAGCTTTGTTCGGGCCGCTCTAGGCGTTTCGGCGGGGTTTTCCTACATCCAACGAATAAAGATGCCCTTAAGTCTGCCTTAAGCTGCCGATCCGACCTCTCCCGCCGTCGTAACGTCAAGCGGGAGCGTGCATTGCCTTCAAGAACTGTCTGGTCCGTCATTCTCGCGGCCATGATCATGGCGTTTGCAGCGCTGTCGATCACGCCGGCATCGGCGCAGGTGACGTCTTCGGGTGGAATGCCGCTTCCCGTCGATCAGGCGTTCAAACTCTCGGCGACACGACAAAACGACGGTAGCGTCCAGATTCGATGGACGATCGCGCCGGGATACTACCTGTACCAGGACAAATTCAGCTTCGCTCGCAGCGGCTCGGATCTTCCGGTTCCCGAGCTCCAGGGGAACGGCCAGAGCAAGGACGACCCGACCTTCGGCCCCTCGACCGTCTTTCACGATCACGTCGCCGCAGTGCTTCCCCTTGATGCCTCGGCATCCGCTCCGCTCGAAGTCCGCTATCAGGGATGTCAGGACCACGGCATCTGCTATCCGCCGATCGTGCGCCATGTCGATGCGACGACGCTTGCCGTAACCGATCCGGAGGAGCGCGCCCCGGCGACGCAGGCGAACGAGTGGACGACCCCGGCCGTCACGACTCCTGCGAGCGGGCCGGCGACCGGAAACGAGACCGGCATTTCCATCGCGGCCGACAATGGCGGCATGATCGGTTCGCTGCTGAAGGACGGCGGCGTCGCAATGGTTCTGGCAAGCTTCATGCTGTTCGGCGTGCTGCTCGCCTTCACCCCATGCGTCTTCCCGATGTACCCGATCCTTGCCGGAGCGATCGCGCGCCAGGGCGAGTCCGTCACCGCGCTGAGGGGCTTCACCCTGTCGCTTGCCTACGTGCTGGCGATGGCAAGCGCGTTCGGCCTGCTCGGCGTGGCGGCAGCCTGGTCCGGACAGAATTTGCAGATGGCGCTTCAGTCGCCGCTCGCCATCGGCGCGGTCTCCGTGCTCTTCGTCGTGCTGGCCTTGTCGATGTTCGGGCTGTTCGAACTGCAACTGCCATCGGCCTGGGTCAATGCCATCGGCCGGCTCGGTCAGGGCAATCGCGGCTCTTTGGCCTCGGCCGGGCTGCTCGGCTTCACCTCGGCACTGATCGTCGGGCCTTGCGTGACCGCGCCGCTCGCCGGTGCTCTGATCTACATCGCCCAGACCGGCGACGTCGCGCTCGGGGCAGCATCCCTCTTCGCGCTTGGCCTGGGCAAGGGCATTCCGCTGATCGCTTTCGGCACACTCGGCCCGAAGGCGCTGCCCAAAGCGGGAGCGTGGATGACCGTCGTCCGGCAGGCGTTCGGGTTCGTCTTCGTGGCGACCGCCATCTGGATGGTCTCGCGCATCATCCCGGCAGAAGCGGGCCTTGCGCTCTGGGCCCTATTCGCGATCGGTCTTGCGGTCTGGCTGGGCGCCTTCGATACGATCGGGCCGGATGCTTCGGGGCGGCGGCGGGCGGCAAAGGCCGCCGGCATCGCGGCTGCACTCTATGGCATCGTGCTGGCCGTCGGGGCTGCCAGCGGTGCCGGAGATCCCTTCCGGCCTCTCGCCAACCTTGCGGCCGGAACCGGAGGCGCTCCCGGTTCTTCGGAAGCGCTTGCCTTCCGCAGCGCGGGCACGCCCGCCGAGCTTCAGACGGAAATCGCGGGACGGAACGGTAAACCGAGCCTGCTCTACGTCACCGCGGACTGGTGCGTTACCTGCGCCGTCATAGACCGCAGCGTCCTGTCCGATCCCGCCGTCCAGTCCACGCTCGCCCGCTTCAATCTCATCAAGCTCGATGTCAGCGGCAACACGCCGGAACAGCGGCAGATCATGCAGGGCCTTCAGGTGGTCGGTCCGCCGACGATGATCTTCGTCGATCCCGAAGGGCGAGAGGCGACCGGAACGCGGCTTGTGGGAGATGTGACCAAAGCGACCTTGCAAGCCTCTGTTGAGCAGATTGGGTCCGACAAGACCGGGACGGTGCGATGAACGCCATCGCGATTGGGCCTTTCGTCTTCGCCTCGGAGCAATTCGCGGCCATTCTCGGCATCTTCACCTTCACGATCGCGACGTCGATCCTCGCGCGCCGCGTCGACCCTATCATCGGTCAATGGTCGACCTGGGCGCTGATCGGCGGCCTGGTCGCTGCCCGCCTTGGTCATGTCGCGCTGCATTGGCAAAGCTTCGCGGCCGAGCCCATGCGGATCTTCGCCTTCTGGCAGGGCGGCTTCCAGCCGATTGCCGGCTTTGTCGGCGTGCTGCTCGTCAGCGTGTTCTTCATCCGCTCGCTCAAGGCCGGGCTTGCTGCCGCAGGGGCCCTCGGCCTCAGCCTCGTGCTGTGGGTCGGCGTGACCCAACTCACCCAGGCCACGCTCGGTCAGCCCGCCCCGACAATCGCGCTTCAGCAAATGGACGGTCCTCCGCTCGCGGTCAGCGACGTGATCGGCAAACCCGCTGTCGTCAATCTCTGGGCGAGCTGGTGCCCGCCATGCCGCAGGGAAATGCCGCTGCTGGCGGAAGTCGCCGCAAGCCGTGATGACGTCGCCTTCCTCTTCGTCAATCAGGGCGAAGGCTCGGAAACGATCCGTGCCTATCTCGCAAAAGAAAACCTCAAGCTCGATCGCGTCCTGCTCGACCAGTCGATGCAGATCCCCCGCCACTACGGAAGCATGGGACTTCCCATCACCCTGTTCCTCAGAGCCGACGGGACGCTCGCCTCCATGCATATGGGCGAGATCTCGCGCGAGGCACTCAACGCCGCCATCGACAGGCTTGGAGGCTCGACATGATGCCTGCCTGCCCAATCCGATGGCGGGCAGCCCGTTCCCTTAACCCCGAACCTGAACCATCCGCCCTCCCTGACCGGAGCGCGGACAACGATGCGTGAATCCAAATGAGTCTATCAAAAAAGAGCGGATTGCTTTCCGCCTTCCTGTTCAGCCTGCTCGCCGCGGGCTGCACCGCCACGGCGACGCCGACAACCGCCGTCACACAGCCCCTTGACCGCAACCGGCCCGCGACAGCCGCCAGCTATGCCGCGCAGATCAACGAGAAATTTCCGGTCGCGGCGATCGACACATCCCGCGTCGATCCGGAGAACCTTCGACAGATGGTGGACTACCGAACAAGCGAGCCGCCGGGCACGATCGTCGTCGATACCAGCAACCGCTTTGTCTATCTCGTTCAGGAGGGCGGTAAGGCGATGCGTTATGGCGTCGGCGTCGGCCGCGAGGGAATGGAATTTACAGGAACTGCCAATATCGCCTGGAAGCAGGAATGGCCGAAGTGGACGCCCACACCGGACATGATCAGGCGAGAACCGGAGAAATACGCCCAGTGGTCCGGCGGCATGGAGGGCGGAGCCAACAATCCGCTGGGCGCCCGTGCGCTCTATCTCTTCAAAAATGGCAAGGACACCCTGTTCCGCATTCACGGCACCAACCAGCCGGAAACGATCGGCCATGCCGTTTCCTCCGGCTGCATCCGCATGATGAACCAGGATGTCATCGACCTCTATCGCCGGGTGCCGACAGGTTCGAAGGTTGTCGTGATCTAGCCATACCGACAATATGCCTGCCTAACAAAAACAGGCTTCTGTCTCCTCGAGCCGGAAGCGTTTCAAGCCACTGGGACGACTGCCATGGAGAACGATTGGGATCGTAGATTCGAAGGTGAAGACTATCTGTTCGGGACTGAGCCGAACGCCTTTCTTGCCTCGCAAGCCTTCCGGCTTGAGCCAGGCATGAAAGCGCTCGCAGTGGCCGATGGAGAGGGCCGTAACGGCGTCTGGCTCGCCGAGCGCGGCCTCGACGTCGTGTCGATCGACGCTTCGACGGTCGGCCTTGCCAAGGCGCGCGAGCTCGCCCGCCGGCGCGGCGTCACCCTGGAGACCGTGCTTGCCGATCTCGCCGAATGGGAGTGGGAGCCCGAGGCCTACGATCTCGTCGTCGCGATCTTCGTGCAGTTCGCTCCGCCCGAGCTGCGCCGGATCATGTTCGAAGGCTTCCACACCTGCCTGAGGCCGGGCGGGCTCCTGATCATGCAGGGCTATCGCGTCGAACAGCTCGGCTATGGCACCGGCGGCCCGCCGCACGCCGATCATCTCTATACGCAGGACCTGCTGATCCGATCGTTCGGGCATTGGGAAATCCGCCATCTTCGCGCGCATGACAGCGCGATCGAGGAAGGCGTGGGGCATTCCGGCATGTCTGCGCTGATCGATCTCGTCGCGGAAAAGGCAAGGCACGATGCCCTTCCGTTGCCGGCGATCGGGGCGGAGCATGCCGAGCTTCGCGTCGCCGCTCAGGCTTCCGCACGGCCCGGAGCGGATATTGCGGAGGCACACCCCTGATCATCTCCCAGAAGGGCCGCAGCCATCCGATCCAGGATTCCGGCCAGACGATCGGCCGGGCCCGCGCGCAGGCGGCTCATCACGAAGTGATCGACGCCGGGTAGCGAGATCACGGCGGAGCAATCGGAAGGCATTGCGTCCGCGCAAGCCTCGATCACGCCGGCCGGGATCGTTCGATCCTCTTCGCCCGCAACGATCAGCACCCGCCCGCCGAAACGTCTCAGGATGTCAAAGGCATCGCTGTCGCGCCAGCTCTCGTAGCGCCGGATGATGGCCGAAAACGCCGGGCCAAAGGGCACCGTAAACGCCTGGCCGACGTACATCGCCGGCGCGATCATGACCAGGGCGTTCAGCGAGACGGTTTGCGACAACCTGACAGCGACATAGCCTCCCATGCTCATGGAAACCGCACCGAGCAGATTGCGCGGCCGGACCGCCTCGATCGCTGCTCGCGCTTCGTCGACCCTCAGCGCCAGCGAACTCTTCTGTACATCGCCGCCGGTCAGTCCATGGCCCCGATGATCCAATGCCAGCGTACCAATACCGCGCTCGGCGAGATCGACGCGAAGCGGGAATATGTCTGCGGAGGCCGTGTTACCGCCGCCGTGCAGCAGCAACGCCGATCGATCCCGAGGCCCGAAGTAGCTCGCGTGTAGCACATAGCCACGCATCTCGACTTCATAGCTGACGACTTCGTTCGGCATCTGACCCCAGCTATCCAACCAGCAAATGCGACATCGAGGGATCGGGGATGACCACAATAGCGCTGCCGTCGCGGACGTTGTCGGCGAGATGAATGACATCCTGATTGAGCATGCGGATGCAACCAGAGGACACCGACTTCCCGATGGTTGAGAATTCAGAAGTCCCATGGATGCGATAGATCG
>CALRXG020000342.1:0-8109 GCA_943372075.1 Bordetella parapertussis
GTTTCTCGCCACCTTCGACAAGGCTTGATGCGCGCCTGCGGCAGTTAGCCCGTCGAAGGCTGCGCAAGGCCATCCGGGAAACTACGGGGCCGGTCACCCCGCCGTGATGGACGCCGTGTCAGCCTGCCGGCTTGCTGCGCGAGACCACCCAGTCGCGCAGCCAGGAGCCGATCGCGCAGCCGACCAGATAGAGCGCGAACATGATCAGCAGGAGATCAAGCCAGTAGCCGAAGCGGCCGGGCACGACATGCGCGAACGAGGCCGCCACCAGCGCGACGGCGAGCAGCGCCAGCCAGCGCATCCACACCTTGGAGACGCCCTGCGCCCGATGCACCACCGCGATCCAGCCCATGCCGAAGCCGAGCAGCGCCGCGCCGAGCAGCCAACCCCAGAAGAATGTCGCGAGCACAGTCATCGCTACTTCACCACGAATTCGATGCGGCGGTTCTGCGCCTTGCCGTCTTCACTGTCGTTGCCGGCCACCGGCTGCGTGCTGCCATAGCCGATCGGCGTGAAACGGCTGGCAGGCAGCCCGGCGCGCACGAGGTAATCCACCACGGCCTGCGCACGGCGCTCCGACAATGCCTGGTTGGCCGCTTCATCGCCGTCGCTGTCGGTATGGCCGACGATCTCGATCGTCGAATTCGGACAGCGCATCGCGGTCTCGATCAGGCGGTCGAGCAGACCCGCGGAATCCGGAACGATGTCGGCCTTGCCGGACTCGAAGCGGATCTTGCCCTTTGAGAGGATTTCGGAAAACAGCTGCTGGCACACCGTGGGATCGACCGGCGCCGCCGCCGGCTTGACCGTGACCTCGGCCTTGTATTGCCAGCCCTGCGGAAAGTCCTTGCCGAGCCCGTCGCGGATCTGGCCGGCCGCGGCATCGTAGAGCGCATCGCCCGACAACTTCACCTCGCGGTCCGACACCACGAGCGTTCCGGTCGACAGCCGCGACAACGCACCAAGCGCGGGCACCACCGCCGCTGCAAATCCCGAGGGCGCGCCGACGCTGGCCTTGAGATTGTCGACCACTTTCTCGCTGAAGAATTTGCGGCCGGCGGCGGCGACCAGCGCGGCATGCACGTTGTTGTCGGGCACATAGCCGGTCAATGTCAGCGTCACCGCGACCGGATCCTTGTAGGCCTGGAATACATAAGGCGGCGCCTTGATGTCGTTGGCAGCGATCGAATAGCCCTCAGGCAGGTTCTTCAGCGCCGCCGCGACCGCTTCGCGTCCGCCGAGTTCGCGCGCCATGCCGGCGAGAGCCACCTTGTTGTCGGTCAGCGTGATCTTGCCGTCCTTCAGCTTGCCGATCTGGTCGAGCAGCAACAACGCGGCGGCATCGAACCGCGTCGGCGCGCCGCGGGCGAGCGCCATCTGGTCCACCACCTCGACACCGCCGAGGCTGGCCTTGGCGGCCTCCGTCAGCTTGTTCTTGCTCGACGGCAGCGGCGCATTGCCACCGAGCGTGACCCGCACCACGTCGCGTTCGGCCGACCACACGTAGGGCTTGGCCTCGGGAACAAGACGGGTCTCGTCGTTGACCAGTCGCACGCCCGGCACGGCCTCGACCGAGGCCACCGCACTGAGGCGGCCGTCTTCGGAGAAGGCATTGGCCGCAAACGTCACGTCACGGCCGTCAACGCTGATGCGGCGCTTGTCGAGGACGGTATCCTTGAGTGCGGCATTAGAACGCGCGGCGAGGTCCGCCTCGACCGTTGCCGTCGAGGTCCAAGCCGCGATACCCCACATGACGACCAGTGGAATCACCCCCGGCCACCACTTGCTACTCCACTTGAAAAGTCCGTGCATTCAGCGTCCTGCGGGTCGGGAACCAGAGAGAAAACAAACCCTTGGCTGACTGTCAAACCCCAAATCAATTGCCATGGCTGGGGCGCCATGTCGGATCGGGATAACAGTTTCTTCAGTGGTCTTTCGCTAAGTTTGCGGCGGAATGCAAATCGGCCGGCCCGCGCCCTCATGAAACAACTCCGCAACACCGTGATCCGTGCCGGGATGGAGGCGTTGTATTTTTCGGGCGCGCACATCCTGTTGCGGCCGATCTTCGCCGGCGTCGGCGCCATCTTCATGCTGCACCACGTTCGCCCGCGGCGCGGCGACGCGTTCCAGCCGAACCATCATCTCGAGGTCACGCCGGACTTCCTGCGCGCGATGCTGGCGCATCTGCGTGCGCTCGACGTCGACGTCGTCGGGATGGACGAGGCGCATCGCCGCCTCACCGAACGCAATTTCGCGCGGCGCTTCGCCTGCTTCACCTTCGACGACGGCTATCGCGACAACCGCGATTTCGCACTGCCGGTGATGCGCGAATTCGGCGCGCCGTTCACAGTGTATGTCGCGAGCGATTTCGCCGAGGGCTGCGGCAGACTGTGGTGGATCGCGCTGGAGCGGGTGATCGCGGCGGCGCCCGCGATCGAAGTGCCGATCGACGGCGCCATGACGCGGATCGACGCGGCGACGCCGCAGGCCAAGCGCGCCGCATTCGGCCGCATGCATGACTGGCTACGTTCGCTGCCGGGCGAGAAGGAGATGCAGGCCGAGATATCGGCGCTGTGCGCCCGCCACGGCGTCGACGAAACCGGCATCGCGCACGAGCTCTGCTTGTCTTGGGACGAGTTGCGCGGTTTCGCCGACGATCCGCTGGTCACCATCGGCGCGCACACCATCACCCATTGCAATCTCGCCAAGCAGAGCGAAACCATCGCCTCGTTCGAGCTTGCCACCAGCCGGGCGCGGATCGAGGATGCGCTGCAGCGGCCGGTCGCGCATCTCGCCTATCCCTATGGCGACCGGATTGCCGCCGGGCAGCGCGAATTCGCGCTCGCCCGATCGATCGGCTTCCGGACCGCGGTGACGACCCGGCCGGGCATGCTGTTTCCCGAAAGCGCCGACCATATGACGGCCTTGCAGCGGGTCTCGCTGAACGGCAATTACCAGGACGCGCGGCTGTTGCCGGTCCTGACCTCCGGCGCCGCCACCGCGGTATGGAACGGTTTTCGCCGCATCGACGCGGCGTGATATCCGCCGCCTCTCCTGTGAACGCATAGCCTGCTTCGCTTCTCCCCTTGTGGGAGAAGCTGGCGCGGATGAAATCCGCGCCGGATGAAGGGTCTGTCTCCCCGGAGAGAGACCCCTCGCCCGGCGCCTGCGCCGCCACCTCTCCCACAGGGGGAGAGGGTATTCAGCTTCCTTGACTCGATCCCCGGCCGCGATCAGAACCATCGGCAACGTAACGGAGGAACGCATGTTCAAGGATTTGTTCTCACTGAAAGGTCGCGTCGCGCTGGTGACCGGGGGATCGCGCGGCATCGGCAAGATGATCGCGGCCGGCTTCCTCGCGCAGGGCGCCGCCAAGGTCTACATCACCGCACGCAAGGCCGGTCCCTGCGAAGCCACCGCCCAGGAGCTGTCAGCCGCCTATGACGGCGAATGCATCGCGCTGCCGATCGACATTTCCACCGTCGAGGGCTGCGACAAGCTCGCGGCCGAGATCATCAAGCGCGAGCCGAAGCTCGACATCCTGGTCAACAATGCCGGCGCCGCATGGGGCGCGGATTTCGACGAATTCCCGGAAAGCGGCTGGGACAAGGTGATGAACCTCAACGTCAAGTCGATCTTCTTCCTGACCAAGGCGCTGGCCAAGCCGCTGCGCGCCGCGGCGTCGCATGACAGGCCGGGCAAGGTGATCAACATCGCCTCGATCGACGGCATCTTCGTCAACCCGATGGAGACGTACTCCTATGCCGCAAGCAAGGCCGCGGTGATCCATCTGACGCGCCGGATGGCGACGCGGCTGATCAAGGACAACATCAACGTCACCGCGATCGCGCCGGGCGCCTTCAAGTCGGACATGAACCGCGCCGCGCGCGACCACGCCGACGAGGTGGCGCAGCGCGTCCCGTCGCGGCGGGTCGGCAGCGACGAGGACATGGCGGGCACCGCGATCTACCTCGCCTCGCGCGCCGGCGACTATGTTGTCGGCAACACCATCGCTGTCGATGGCGGCGTGGTCTACGCGACCGCGGGATTGGAGATCGCGGGGTAGCTGCTGCGCCTCTCTCGCGCATCAAACCGCGCTCCCAACATGGGGCGCCTCGCTCGTAGCGAGGTGTCCTTTCTTGATCGCGCAACGGCCTTGCCGAGAGACGAGGCCGTTTTGGCAGCCGTATTCAGCTCCACTTCAAGGGGTCATGGCGCCTCTGGCGCGTGTCATGCAAATGCATTACATTGATGGCGAACAAGGAGGTCGCCATGGCTTCGAACGCCCTGGTCCAAACGCGCATTGATGCGGATGTAAAGGAGAAGGCCACCGCGGTTCTCGAGAACATGGGTCTCACGGTATCCGACGCCGTGCGGATCCTGCTGACGCGCACAGCCAACGAAGGGATGCTGCCGCTGGAGCTGGTGAGCAACAGCCAGGCCTATGACAGCTGGTTTCGTGAGAAGGTGCGTCAGGCGCTGGCGGATACCAGGCCCGATGTCGATAATTCAGAGGTCGAGGCACATTTCGCGCGACGCCGTACCGCTGCACTTCGAAAAGCGACCGGGCATAAACGGTGAAACTGGTCTGGTCGCGCTTGGCGTTGTCCGATCGCGACGACATTTTCAGTTACATCGAAGCCGAGAGTCCCGTCGCGGCGGTTCACGTTGACGAACGAATTGCCGATGCTGCGCGACGCTTGCTCGACTTTCCTGACAGTGGCCGGCCCGGACGTGTCGTGGGTACGCGCGAGCTGGTCATCCCACGCACCCCTTATGTCGCGGCATACCAGGTCGACGGTGAGACTGTTCGCATCTTGCGCGTTCTTCACGGCGCGCAGATGTGGCCCGATGAGTTTTCAGGTGAGGATTGAGGCCGGCTTCGCACGATACCTTGCGGCAGGACTTGGACCATTGACCCGGGCTCGAGTTTGGTCTCGCTCCTGGATTCGCCAGTTCAAGCGCCCCTTGACCAAAAGAAAAGGGGCGAGCCAGGACCTTGTTCGGCTCACCCCTTTTCGGCCCCTCCGGGAGGAGAGGAACCGCTAGATGAAGATCAGCTCTCGATCCTCACATATTCGAAGTCGCCCGGCTTGTTGTCGATGCCGACCTTCGGCGCCGAGATCCAGGAGGCGAACTCGCCGGGTTCGGTCACCGGCTTCATCAGCGAGGCGATGAAGTCGCCGTCGGCGGTCGACGGCAGCCAGTCGTTCTTGCGGCTCGCCCAGGTGGCGTCGTCGATCAGCAGGCCGTCCGGGGTCGCATGGACGTCCTTGAACTCGCCGATCTGGCGGTGGAAGGCAGTGTTCGGCACCGTCAGCTTGTAGTCGATGCCCGCGGTCGAGATCACCTTGTTCCAGCGCAGCATGCCCTTGACGCAATCCTGCGTGTAGTCGTCGCGCAGCCGCATGTTGAGCGCGGTCAGCGCCGGCTCGTCGACCAGCTTGATCTGGCCGTCCACCATCTTCATGACCGGATAGGTCGAATTCTTGAGCTGGTGATCGTCCTCGATCGTGGTTTCCTTGTAGCGGCCCTTGATGCCGGCGTTGAAGGCGTTCGCCGCGTTGGTCGAGACTTCGGAACCGAACAGATCGAGCGACAGCGAATAATGCAGGTTCAGCTTCTTCTGGATGGTCGGCAGGTCGATCACGCCGAGCGCGCGGATCCTGGCGATGTCGAAGGGATCGGTGATACCGGCTTCGTTCATCGCATCGCAGGTGCGCTGCACGACCCGGGTGATGCCGGTCTCGCCGACGAACATGTGGTGGGCTTCCTCGGTCAGCATGAAGCGGCAGGTGCGCGACAGCGGATCGAAGCCCGACTGCGCCAGCGAGTGCAGCTGCATCTTGCCGTCGCGGTCGGTGAAGTAGGTGAACATGAAGAACGACAGCCAGTCCGGCGTCGCCTCGTTGAAGGCGCCGAGCATGCGTGGGCTATCCGCATCGCCCGAGCGGCGGCGCAGCAGATCGTCGGCCTCCTCGCGGCCGTCGCGGCCGAAGTATTTCTGCAAGAGGTAGACCATCGCCCAGAGATGGCGGCCTTCCTCGACATTAACCTGGAACAGATTGCGCATGTCGTAGAGCGACGGCGCGGTCTTGCCGAGATGACGCTGCTGCTCGACCGAGGCAGGTTCAGTGTCGCCCTGGATCACGATCAGGCGGCGCAGCATCGCGCGATGCTCGCCGGGGACTTCCTGCCACGCTGGTTTGCCAAAATCTTCGCCAAACGGAATGACGCGATTTTCCTCCTGGGGAGCAAGCAGAATGCCCCAGCGATATTCAGGCATCCGCACGTAGTCGAACTTGGCCCAGCCGCGGGGATCGACCGAATAGGCGGTGCGCAGATAGACCAGCGACTCCTGGAAGCCATCCGGCCCCATGTCCTTCCACCAGTCCATGTAACCGGGGTGCCAGCCCTCAAGCGCCTTCAGCACCTGGCGGTCCTCGGCGAGATTCACATTGTTCGGAATCTTGGTCGAGTAATCGACGTTCATGATGTTCATGTTCATGGCCGTGCTCCCTTAAACTCGCGTCATGTCGAATTGTGCCTTCTGGCCGGTGCCGTAGCGGCGCAGCGCGCCGTCTTCACCGACCGCGTTGGGCCGCTGGAAGATCCAGTTCTGCCACGCGGTGAGGCGGGAGAAGATCTTCGATTCCATGGTCTCCGGCCCGACGAAGCGCAGATTGGCTTCCATGCCGGTGAGGCCGTCGGGCGAGAACGAGGTGCGTTCCTCGAAGAACACGCGGACCTCGTCGTCCCAGTCGATGTCGTCGAGCGCGAAGGTGACGAGGCCGAGCTCCTCGGCCTCGTCGGCATCGAGCGCCTTGCCGATCGCCGCCTGCGCCCGCTCCAGGTCCGACGGATCGGCCTGGAAACGCGATTGCAAGCGCGTCAGGCCGTGGCTCATCGGATAGGGCCCGAAATTCATTGTCGTCAGCTCGATCGCCGGCGGCGGGCGGTTGTCGCCCTGCTTCTGGCCGATCAGCATGTAGGAGCGGTCGGCGGCAAACACGAGCTCGGCCAAGGTGCCGACGAAGCAGGAGCCGGGCTCGACCAGCGTCACCAGCGTGCGCGAGGTGACGTCGATGCGTTTGAGCACGCGCTTCCAGTAATGCCTGACCTCATTGACCAGCCAGTGCGCTTTGTTGGCCTCCAGGAACGCGTCATGGGACACGACATTGGCGCGGTCGCCGTGGCTCTTGAACACCAGCATCGCGATCTCAAGCTCGTTGATGCGCAGATGCAGGATCGCATCATCGAGCTCGCGGGCAACCTGCAGTGGCCAGAACGCCGCGCCCTGGGCGATCATGCCGTCGATATCGGCGGGAGCTGTGGTCTCCGGCGCCTTGATCGAGATGGTGGCGATGCGCGCGGCGCGATCGATATCGACGCTGACGAAGCCGTAGCGGATCGCGCTGTCGTCGATGGTGCGGGTCAACGGCGCCAGTGCGATGCCACGACCCTCGCCATTGCGCTTCGACTTCGCGGCGAACTCCTTGACGCGCTCGGTGAGCTTGCCTTCGAGCTTGGAGTTCGGCGCGATCTCGTCGACCAGCCGCCACGACACCGCGCGCTTGCCCTTGATGCCTTCCTCGATGGTGCAGAAGAAGTCGGCGTGGTCGCGGCGCACCTTGCGCTTGTCGACGACGCGGGTGAGGCCGCCGGTGCCCGGCAGCACCGCGAGCAGCGGCACTTCCGGCAGCGCGACCGCGGCGGCGCCGTCATCGGCCATCATGATGTGGTCGGTGGCGAGCGCCAGCTCATAGCCGCCGCCGGCCGCGGTGCCGTTGACGACGGTGATGAAGCTCTGGCCGGAATTCTCGCTGGAGTCCTCCAGGCCGTTGCGGGTCTCGTTGGTGAACTTGCAGAAATTGACCTTGTGGGCGTGGGTCGAACCCGCCAGCATGCGGATATTGGCGCCGGCGCAGAACACCCGGTTCTTGCCCGAGCGCATCACGACGACCTTCACCTCGGGATGCTCGAAGCGCAGCCGCTGCACGGCGTCGGCGAGCTCGATGTCGACGCCGAGATCGTAGGAATTGAGCTTGAGCTGATAGCCCTCGAACAGGCCGGCGTTCTCGTCGACGTCCATGGTCAGCGTCGCGACGT
>CALRXG020000343.1:0-8083 GCA_943372075.1 Bordetella parapertussis
GCCTGGACCCGTGGCCTCGCCCACCGCGCCAAACTCGACAACAACCCGGAACTGGCGAAGTTCGCCACCACCCTGGAGAAGGTCTGCGTCGCGACCGTCGAGGACGGCTACATGACCAAGGACCTTGCGTTGCTGGTCGGCGCCGATCAGCGCTGGCTGTCGACCACCGGCTTCCTCGACAAGGTTGCCGAAAACCTCGGTAAGGCCATGTCGGCCTGACGGCCATCGTGCCCTGACAAATGATGCGAGCGCGACCATGACCCTGCTCAAAGTCGGAATGCTCGCATCATTGCTCATGATCGGGTCGGCGGCGGTTGCCGCCGATCCTCTGCCCGACGCAGTCGCTGCGCCGGGTGAATCCCCGGTCCTGACCGTCCATGCCGAGGGCGCTCAGGTCTATGAATGTAAGCCGGTCACCGACGGCAAGCTTGCCTGGTCATTCCGCGAGCCGATCGCCACCCTGATCGCCGATGGTCGGACCGTCGGCCGGCATTATGCCGGTCCGAACTGGGAGCATGTCGACGGCAGCGCGGTGACCGCCCGCGCCACCGGCAACGCTCCCGGCACCACACCCGCGGACATTCCCTGGCTGAAGCTCGAGGTGATCTCGCACCGCGGCGCTGGCCTGCTCGGCAACGTCACCACCGTGCAGCGGATCAATACCTCGGGCGGCCAACTCAGCGGCGCCTGCGACAAGGCCGGCGCGCTGAAGAGCGCGGCCTACTCCGCCGACTACGTCTTCCTGCAGCGCAATTAGTCGCGGAAGCCGCCGTCGCTCTCGTGCGGCGCCTGGGCAATTTCGGCGACGGCCAGATCGCCACCCGCCGCGAGCGGATCGGCGAGCCGCGCCTCCGCCGTCTCGCGGACATGGGCTGCGAGCGCCGGCATGCGCTCGATCAGGGCATGGAAATCCTGCGCATCGAGCACCAGCAGCTTGGACTTGCGCGTCGCCGTCACCGTGCCGGAGCGGTTGGTCCGCCTGAGCAGCGCGATCTCGCCGAAGAACGTACCGTCGGCCAGCCGCACCCGCTGGCTCGGCAGGTCGATCTCGACCTCGCCGGCGGTGATGAAATACATCGATGATGCCGCGTCCCCGCGCCGCACCAGGATCTCGCCGGCCTCGATGGTCTGCGAGCGCAACAGCCGCATGATGTCGGCGATATCGGCGGCGCCGAGATGCGAGAACAGCGGCACCCGCGCCAGCATGCCCCAGGTCACGACGAAGTCGCGGCGCCGGACCTCGTCGGCGAACGCGGTCGAGATGATCGCGACCGGCAGCGCGATCATCGCAAAGCCGACCACGATCGCGACCACGGTGACCATCCGGCCGAGCGGCGTCACCGGAACAACGTCGCCATAGCCGACGGTGCCGAGCGTCACGATCGCCCACCACATCGCCTGCGGCATGGTGCCGAACTTGTCCGGCTGCACCCTGTGCTCGATGGCATAGAGCAGCGAGGCGAACAGCAGCACCGCGCCGGTCAGGATCACGACGCAGCCGAACAGCGTGCGGCGTTCGGCATGCAGCGCCGCCAGCAGCGAGCGCATCGCAGTCGAGTACCGTACCAGCTTCAGGAACGGCAGCATGCCGAACAGAACCAGCGCGGTCTTGTCGTTGACGGCGAGCGCAATCGCCGACGGCAGGAAGGCGAGCAGGTCGATCACGCCGAGCGCGGAGAAGGCGTATTCCAGCCGCGCCTGCAGCGGCGTCATGTCGCGCAGCGAACGGCCAACCACGCTCCAGAGCCGCGCGGCGTATTCCAGTGCGAAGGCGACGACGGCGGCGATTTCGATCGCCGTGAACAGCCACCCAAACCGCGCATCGAACTCCGGCACCGACGCCAGGATCGCCGCCAGCACATCGACGGTGATGATCGCGACGACAATCCGGACAAATCGCGAGCCGCCCGACTGTGGCAGATGATCCTGCTCGAGCAGCTCGTAGAGACGGCCTCGCAGCCCGTGATTGCCAATCGTGGGCTTGAGCGGAGCCGTCGCCACGATCAGCCTCTCCGTCAGGCGCCAGCCATCGCTTGCTCGATCGCCGACAGCGCGGCATCGGCCTTGGCGCCGTCGGGACCACCGGCCTGCGCCATGTCGGGACGGCCGCCGCCGCCCTTGCCGCCGAGCACCTCGGAGCCCTTGCGCACCAGTTCGACCGCGTTGAAGCGCGAGGTCAGGTCGGCGGTGACGCCCACCACGATGCCGGCCTTGCCGTCCTCGGTGACGCCGACGATTGCGACCACGCCGGAGCCGATCTGCTTCTTGCCGTCGTCGACCAGGCTCTTCAGATCCTTGGTCTCGACGCCCTCGACCGCGCGCGCCAGCAGCTTGACATTGCCGACCTCGCGGACGCCCGAGGCGGCTCCGTTCGATGCACCGCCGCCGCCCATCGCGAGCTTCTTGCGGGCATCCGACAGGTCGCGCTCGAGCTTCTTGCGCTCCTCCATCAGCGCGGCGATGCGCGTCGGCACGTCCTCCACCGTGGTGCGCAGCTCCTGCGCCGCGGTCTTGGCCAGCATCATGGTGTCGTTGGCGTGCTTGCGCGCGTGGCGCCCGGTCAGCGCCTCGATGCGGCGAACGCCGGACGCCACCGCGCTCTCGCCGGTCACCGAGATCAGGCCGATGTCGCCGGTGCGGCGGACATGGGTGCCGCCGCACAGCTCGACCGACCAGCCGAGCGCATTCTGGCCGTGCTCGCGGGCGCTCTTGCCCATCGAGACGACGCGGACCTCGTCGCCATATTTTTCGCCGAACAGCGCGCGCGCCCCGGCCTCGCGGGCATCGTCGACACCCATGATGCGGGTGGTGACCTCGTCATTCTCCAGCACGACGTCGTTGGCGATGTCCTCGACCCGGGCGAGCTCTTCCGCCGTGATCGGCTTCGGATGCACGAAATCGAACCGCAGGCGATCGGGCGCGACCAGCGAGCCGCGCTGTGCGATGTGATCGCCGAGCACCTGGCGCAGCGCCTCGTGCAGCAGATGCGTCGCCGAGTGGTTGGCGCGGATCGACGAACGCCTGGCGTGGTCGACCTCGAGCTGCAGGGCGGTGCCGACGTTCAACGTGCCCTGCTCCACCGTGCCGACATGCACGAACAGATCGCCGGCCTTCTTCTGCATGTCGGTGACGCGGAATTTGACGCCCTCGCCCGTCAGTACGCCGATATCGCCGACCTGGCCGCCCGACTCCGCGTAGAACGGGGTCTGGTTCAGCACGATCGCGCCGCTCTCGCCGGCCTTGAGGCCATCGACCTCGGCGCCATCCTTGACCAGCGCTGTCACCACGCCTTCCGCGCTCTCGGTCTCGTAGCCGAGGAATTCGGTCGCTCCGAGCTTCTCGCGCAACGGGAACCAGATGGCCTCGGTCGCCGCCTCGCCGGAGCCTGCCCAGGAGGCGCGCGCCTTTTCGCGCTGGCGGTTCATCGCGTCGGTGAATGATGCCTGGTCGACGCTGATGCCGCGCGACTTCAGCGCGTCCTGCGTCAGGTCCAGCGGGAAGCCGTAGGTGTCGTACAGCGTGAACGCGGTGTCGCCGTCGAACATATCCCCCTTCCTGAGGCCGGCGCTCTTCTCGTCGAGGATCGACAGGCCGCGCACCAGCGTCTTGCGGAAGCGGGTTTCTTCCAGTTGCAGCGTCTCCTCGATCAGCTTCTCCGCGCGCACCAGATCCGGATAGGCCTGGCCCATCTCGCGGACCAGCGCCCAGACCAGGCGATGCATCAGCGGCTCGCTCGCGCCGAGCAGCTGCGCATGGCGCATCGCGCGGCGCATGATCCGGCGCAGCACATAGCCGCGGCCCTCGTTCGACGGCAGCACGCCGTCGGCGATCAGGAATGCCGACGAGCGCAGATGGTCGGCGATCACCCGGTACGACGCCACGTTCTGCTCGTTCGGCCCATGGCCGAGGGCTGACGCAGTCGCGTCGATCAAATGGCGGAACAGATCGGTCTCGAACACGCTCTCGACGCCCTGCAGGATGCAGGCCATGCGCTCCAGACCCATGCCGGTGTCGATCGAGGGACGCGGCAACGCCACGCGCTCCTCCTTCGTCACCTGCTCGTACTGCATGAACACCAGGTTCCAGAATTCGAGGAAGCGGTCGCCGTCCTCCTCCGGGCTGCCCGGAGGCCCGCCCCAGATGTGCTCGCCGCGGTCGATGAAAATCTCGGAGCACGGACCGCACGGGCCGGTGTCGCCCATCGCCCAGAAATTGTCCGAGGTCGGGATACGGATGATACGGTCGTCCGAGAAGCCCGCGATCTTCTTCCAGTGGTCGGCCGCCTCGTCGTCGGTGTGGTAGACTGTGACGAGCAGCTTGTCTTTCTTGAGCCCGAAATCCTTGGTGATCAGATTCCAAGCGAGCTCGATCGCGCGCTCCTTGAAGTAGTCGCCGAACGAGAAATTGCCGAGCATCTCGAAAAAGGTGAGATGGCGCGCGGTGTACCCGACATTGTCGAGGTCGTTATGCTTGCCGCCGGCGCGCACGCATTTCTGCGACGTCGTGGCGCGCTGATAGCCGCGTTTCTCGACGCCGGTAAAGACGTTCTTGAACTGCACCATGCCGGCGTTGGTGAACATCAGGGTCGGGTCGTTGCGCGGAACCAGCGGCGACGACGCCACGATCTCGTGGCCGTTCTCCTTGAAGAAGTTCAGAAATGTCGACCTGATATCGTTGACGCTGCTCATGTTCATCCAATCGGAAAAAGGGGCCGGCCAGCCGCAAAGAGGCGTCATTTTCCGGCCGAACGCTTTTAGACATTGCCAGCTGCGGTGTCCAGAAACTGTGCAGGCGGATCATGGGCTTGCCGCGATAGCACAAACCCCGTTGGATAGTTGTTGCGGCTGCGTTGACAGTCCTGGTGGCGCCGTGTTTTCTACCTACCTCTACCTAAGTCACGTCGGGAGAGACCGGCCTTACCGCCGGCGCCGAAGGAGCAACCGCCCCGGAAACTCTCAGGCAAAAGGACCGCGTGACGTCTGACATCTGGAAAGAGGCGCTGGGGTTTCCCCGATTGCGTCCGCCGACGGGATAATACTCTCAGGCACAGCGACAGATGGGGCTTTCTGCAGGTTTCTCAAGGGGAAATAGGTCCCCGCGGGAACCGCGAGGGCCCTGTGATGCTTGCGCGCGAAAACTCAGCACTGAAACAGACCCCGCTGCACGCGCTGCATCTGGCGCGCGGCGCCAAGATGGTGCCGTTCGCCGGCTACGACATGCCGGTACAATACACGGCCGGCGTGCTGAAGGAGCATCTGCACACCCGCAAGGATGCCGGCCTGTTCGACGTGTCCCACATGGGGCAGCTCACGCTGAAGGCCAGATCCGGCAAGGTCGGCGACGCCGCGCTGGCACTGGAAAAACTGGTGCCGCAGGACGTTGTCGGCATCGCGCCGGGACGGCAGCGCTACGCGCAATTCACCAACAATGACGGCGGCCTGCTCGACGACCTGATGGTCGCGAATTTCGGCGATCATTTGTTCCTGGTGGTCAATGCCGCCTGCAAGAAAGAGGACGAGGCGCATCTGCGCGCGCATCTCTCCGAAGCCTGCGAGATCGTATCGCTGGCCGACCGCGCGCTGATTGCGCTGCAAGGCCCGAAGGCCGAATCGGCACTGGCGAAACTTTGTGCAGATGTCAGTTCGATGAAATTCATGGACGCCGGCCCGCGCCGCGTCGCCGATATCGACTGTTTCGTCTCCCGCTCCGGCTATACCGGCGAGGACGGCTTTGAAATCTCCGTGCCGGCCGACAAGGCTGAAGCGCTGGTTACTGCGCTGCTCGGCAATCCCGACGTGCTGCCGATCGGCCTCGGCGCGCGCGACAGCCTGCGGCTCGAGGCCGGGCTTTGCCTCTACGGCCATGACATCGACACCACGACGACGCCGGTCGAGGGCGCGCTGGAATGGTCGGTGCAGAAGGTCCGCCGCAGCGGCGGCGCCCGCGCCGGCGGCTTCCCCGGCGCCGACAAGATCCTCACCCAATTCGCACAAGGCGCATCGCGCCGCCGCGTCGGCCTCAGGCCAGAGGGCCGCGCGCCGGTGCGCGAAGGCGCGGCGCTGTTCGCCGACCCGACCTCGATCGAGCCAATCGGCAAGGTGACCTCGGGCGGCTTCGGCCCGAGCCTCAATGCGCCGGTTGCGATGGGCTATTTGCCCACGTCCCTTTCTGCTCTCGACACCACCGTTTTCGCCGAAGTGCGCGGCCAGCGGCTGCCGCTGAGAGTCGCCGCCACGCCCTTCGTCCCCAACACCTACAAACGCTGAACACGAGGATCTCCATGACGACGCTGTACACGTCCGACCACGAATGGCTCCGCATCGAAGGCGACGTCGCCACGATCGGAATCACCGATTACGCGCAATCGCAGCTCGGCGACGTCGTGTTCGTCGAACTGCCCAAGGTCGGCCGCAGCCTGAAGAAGGCCGAGGCTGCCGCCGTCGTCGAATCCGTCAAGGCTGCCTCCGACGTCTACGCGCCGATTACCGGCGAGGTGATCGAGGTCAACGAGGACCTGGCCGCCGAGCCCGCGCTGGTCAACTCGGATGCCGGCGGCAAGGCCTGGTTCTTCAAGCTGAAGATATCGGACAAGGGCGAACTCGGTGGCCTGATGGACGAGGCCGCCTACGCCGCGCACACCGCCTGAGAGAATGAAGCAGATTGCGACCACGCACTCACTGTCATCGCCCCGGCCTTGTGCGCAATTGCGCACTTGGACCGGGCGATCCAATACGCCGCGCCCCTTCAGCTTAATCGCTGACGTCCCGGCGTACTGGATACCCCGCATTCGCGGGGTATGACGGCTGACAATGAGGACCACGCCATGAATGCGCCCTTCAAGCCGATCAACGAAGCCGCCACCGATTTCGTCCGCCGACACATCGGACCATCGCCGCGCGACATCAACGCGATGCTGGAGACGGTCGGCGCCGCGAGCCTGCAGGCGCTGATGAACGAGACGCTGCCGGCCTCGATCCTTCAGAAGGCGCCGCTCGATCTCGGCCGCGCGCTGAGCGAGACCGAGGCGCTCGCCCATATGAGCGAGCTCGCCGCGCAGAACCAGACCTTCACGTCGCTGATCGGCCAAGGCTATTCCGGCACCATCCTGCCTCCGGTGATCCAGCGCAACATCCTGGAGAACCCGGCTTGGTACACGGCGTACACGCCGTATCAGCCGGAGATCAGCCAGGGCCGGCTCGAAGCGCTGTTCAACTTCCAGACCATGATCTGCGACCTCACCGGGCTCGACGTCGCCAACGCCTCGCTGCTCGATGAGGCGACGGCGGCAGCGGAAGCGATGGCGCTCGCCGAGCGCCACTCGCAGGTCAAGGCGAAGGTGTTCTTCGTCGACAAGGAGGTGCATCCGCAGACGCTCGCCGTGATGCGCACGCGCGCAGCTCCGTTGGGCTGGGCGCTGGTGGTCGGCGATCCTCTGACCGAGCTCGACAAGGCCGACGTGCTCGGCGCGCTGCTGCAATATCCGGGCACATCGGGCGCAGTGCGCGACCTGCGCCCGGCGATCGCATCGCTGCGCGCCAAGGGTGCGCTTGCGATCGTTGCCGCGGACCTGTTGTCGCTGACGCTGTTGGCCTCGCCCGGCGAACTCGGCGCCGACATCGCGATCGGATCGGCGCAGCGGTTCGGCGTGCCGATGGGCTATGGCGGGCCACACGCCGCCTACATGGCGGTGCGCGACACGCTGAAGCGCTCGCTGCCTGGCCGCATCGTCGGCCTGTCGGTGGATTCGCGCGGTGCGCCGGCCTATCGGCTGGCATTGCAGACCCGCGAGCAGCATATCCGCCGCGAGAAGGCGACCTCCAACATCTGCACCGCGCAGGTGCTGCTCGCCGTGATCGCCTCGATGTATGCGGTCTATCACGGCCCCGAGGGCCTCACCCATATCGCACGCGGGGTGCACCGCCGCGCCACCGTGCTCGCCGCCGGCCTGCGCAAGCTCGGCTTTGCGCCGACCAGCGAGGCTTTCTTCGACACGGTGACCGTAGAAGTCGGCGCGAAGCAGATCGAGATCGTCACGCGCGCCCAGGCGGAGCGGATCAATCTGCGCGTCGGCGCGACCACGCTC
>CALRXG020000344.1:0-8061 GCA_943372075.1 Bordetella parapertussis
TGCCCGCTCTTGCCTGCCGTCGTCACCACGCCGACGGTGACGCCGCCGGCATCAGCGGTGACCCGTTCGAGATCGCCGATTGTAAGCTCGAAGAGATAGGTCGACATCTTGGGCGTCGGCGCGAACGCGACGATCTTGGAATCGTCGGCAAGCGGCTGCTCTTCCGTGACCGGCATGTTGCCGACCGCCAGAAGATTCTTCGGGATTATCACGGCCAGCTCGAAGCTCGCTTTGAACGCCGGTTCGTCCCAGCACGGAAAGATTCGCCGTGCATCGGCGGGTTCCAGCTTACTCGAGATCAGCCGCTTTGTTCCGGCCTTGGTCGGGTAGTCGACCGCAAACAGCCCCGTTCCAAACTTGTTGATCTGCGCCGTGAACGCGATCATGAGCCTGTGCCGGCCCGCAGCGAGCGGCTGGGCGAAGCTGAAAGTCGCCGTCTGCGCGGCCGCGTCGGTCGCGACGTCAGCAGTCTGGGTCCCGTCGACGCTGGCGATCTCGAACGTCGTGTTGACCGCGTTCAGCGTCACCTGCGCGGTCGGCGTCCTCACCTCGATGTCGATGATTTCGTTACCGTGCAATGTCAGGCTGCTGAGATCGGGCGAAAGCTGAATCGCGTAATGCAGCGGCACAACCGTCTTCGGCAGCTTTCCCGGTGTACGGTCGAACGAATATGTTTGCTCGGCCTGCGCGGCCGCGACCGCGGCCAGCAGTAAGCTGATCGCCGTGGCAAGACGACGCAGCAGCGCGGCTCGGACAATCGTTGCAGGCTTGTTCATCGCGCGCGGCTCACCGGGATTTCGGGATTTTCAGATCTCATCGCGGAAGGACGTCGCAGGCAATCTAGTAGAGAAATTGTCGCCGCAAAACTGACAACTCCGCGACATTGACATGGTAGCGGCGCGCAGCCATTGACCCGCGCCGCCTCGGCCTCTCGGCCCGTGTTGCTCTACGTCCGGGTGGAAGGTTAACCTGCAGCTGGCATTCCAGCCGCAACGGCCGGCGACCGGAGACAACCATGTTCGAAAAATTCTCGCGCCGGCAGTTTGCGGGCCTTGCAGGCCTCTCGGCGCTGGGCCTGTCGGCCCCAGCGCAAGCAGCGAACCGCACTCCGCGGCCCGACGGCGCGAACTTTCCCGCGAGCTTCGTCTGGGGCACCGCGACCTCGTCCTATCAAGTCGAGGGCGCGGTCAACGAGGATGGCCGCGGCCCGTCGATCTGGGACACATTCACCCACACATCGGGCAAGATCGAGGATGGTTCGACCGGCGATCGCGCCAACGACCACTATCACCGATACAAGGACGACGTCCGCCTGATCAAGGAGCTCGGCGCCAAGGCCTATCGGTTCTCGATCGCCTGGCCGCGGGTGTTTCCCGATGGGAGCGGCACACCGAATCCGAAGGGCCTCGACTTCTACAACCGCCTGGTCGACGAACTGCTCGCGAGCGGCATCGAGCCTTACGCAACGCTTTATCACTGGGACCTGCCGCAGGCGTTGCAGGATCGCGTCGGCGGCTGGCGCTCGCGCGACACCGCGAAGGCGTTCGGCGATTACGCGGGCTATGTGGCCCAGCGCTTGACCGACCGGGTCAAGAACATCTTCACCCTCAACGAGGTCGGACGTTTCCTGCCGTTCGGCTATGCGCTCGGCGTCGACGCGCCGGGATTGAAGCTGCCGGCAGCCGAAGTGAACCAGGCGCGCCACCATGTCGCGCTGGCGCATGGCCTTGCCGTGCAGGCGATCCACGCCAAGGGACGTGCCGGCACGCGGGTCGGGCCGGCCGAGAACATCACAGCCTGCGTGCCCGCGATCAACACGCCGGAGAACATCCGCGCCACCGAGATCGCGACGCGCGAGCTCAATGCGGGCTTCCTCGGCGTGCTCCTCGAAGGCAAATACACCGAGGCCTTCCTGCAATATGCCGGCGCTGACGCGCCCAAATTCACCGCCGAGGAATTGAAGATCATCGCGCAGCCCAACGATTTCGTCGGGCTCAACATCTACGCCCCGCACTGCTATGTCCTCGCCACCGACAGCGCGCCGGGCTGGAAGCCGCTGCCGATGCCGGCCTCGTTCCCGCATATGAATTCGGATTGGCTGCGGATCGCGCCGGAGACGATCTATTGGGCGCCGCGGATCGCTGCCAAGCTGTGGAACATCAAAAGCATCTATATCAGCGAGAACGGCACCTCCGGCGAGGACAAGCTGCAGCCCGACGGGCAGGTCTACGACCTCGACCGCATCATGTTCCTGCGCAACTACCTCGCCCAGTTGCAGCGCGCGACCGCCGACGGCGTCCCGGTCCATGGCTATTTCCTGTGGAGCCTGATGGACAATTTCGAATGGATCTTCGGCTATGAGAAGCGCTTCGGCGTGTACCGGGTGGATTTCGAGACCCAGGCCCGTGTGCCGAAACTGAGCGCGGCGTTCTATCGCGACGTCATCGCGCGCAACGCGATCGGCGTCTGATCATCCGGCCTGCGGCCGCGCACCGGCCCATGCCCGCCTGAGCAGATCGGCGATGCCGGCCGCCTCGATCGGCCGCGGATTGCAGTAGGGATTTTTGGTGGCGAGCGCGGCGGCCTTGGCGATGCCGTCCTCGGGCATGCCGATCTCGGCGAGCGAGCGCGGTGCGCCGAGTTTTGCCGACAGATCGAACAGGCCATCGGCGGCGTCAGCTGCTCCGAGCGCCTTCGCAGCGCGACCGATCGCATCGGGCGCGGCCGGCATGTTGTAGGCGATGGTGTGCTGCAGCAGCACGGCATGGGTCTCTGCATGCGGCAGGTCGAACAGCGCGCCCACCGTATGGCAGAGCTTGTGATGCAGCGCCATGCCGACGGTGCCGAGACAGACTGCGCACAGCCACGCGCCATAGAGCGCGTCCGAGCGCGCATCGAGATCGCGCGGCCGGTCGATCACCTCCGGCAGCGAGGAGGCGAGCTTCGCGATCGCCTCCTCCGCCATCAGCGAGGTGATCGGGTTGCCGTCGCGCGCGTAGAGCGCCTCGGCCGCATGGGCGATCGCGTTGAGGCCTGATATCGCGGAGAATTTCGCCGGCATCGAGAGCGTCAGGTCGACGTCGTAGATCACGGCCTCGGGCAGGATCTTCGGCGACGACTGCGTGGTCTTGACGCCGTCCACGGTCTGGCCGAGCACCGGCGTCATCTCGGAGCCGGCATAACTGGTCGGCACGATCAGTTGCGGCAGATCGGTGCGCAGCGCGATCGCCTTGCTCAGGCCGGTGGCGGCGCCCGCGCCGATTGCGACCACGCCATCGGGCGCGAGCTCGCGGACCGTCTCCATCGCGCGTTCGGTGACCGCGACCGGGGTGTGGACCACCGCGCCGTCGAACACCCCGGCCATTCGGCCGCCGGTCAGGGCAGCGAGATCGCTGAGCTCGGCCTGCTGCCGCCGGCTCGCCAGCACCAGCGCGCGCCTGATGCCGAGCCGATCGAGTTCGTCGGCCAGCTGGGCGACCGTGCCGGTCCCGAATACGACGCGCATCGGGCTGACCTGATAGGTGAATGATCGAGTAGTGAATGATCGAGCCATGGCTGCTTCCGAACGTTGCTCAGCCGCGGCGCCAGTCGCGCGGCGTGCAGCCGAAGCGATGCCTGAAGCGCCGGGTGAAATGCGACAGGTCGGAGAAGCCCCAGTCGAATGCGATGTCGCCGATCGCGCGCCCGGCGATCGCGGGGTCCTTCAGGTCGCGCGCCGCGCCGTCGAGGCGGCGATCCATCAGATAGCTGGCGAATGTGGTGCCGGCCCGCTCGAACAATTTATGGACATAGCGCTCGCTGATGCCGATGCCGGCCGCGATGGCGGCAACGCCCAGACCAGGCTCGCGCAGCCGGCGATCGACGGCGCGGCGCAGCGCGAGCCAGGTTGCATCGGCAAGACCCGCGTTCTCGGCAACGCCCGCGCGGCTGCTGCGCGACAGGCTGAGCGCGACGAGGTCGAGCAGCACGCCGAACAACAGCGCATTGTCCGCATCCGAGGCGCGGAGCGCCGACGCATTCAGCACCTGCGCGGTCTCGGCGATGAGGTGACCGACGAATGGATCATCCGACACCCGCGCCGGCGCGACATCCGGCGCCGACGGCAGCCGTTCGTCCAGCGCCTCGGCCGGCACCCAGAACGAGGCGACCTGCAGCGCGGGGCCGCGGTCGTGCAGCAGCGCGAAGCGCTGCCCGCTGTCGAAGATACCGACCTGCCCCGGCGACAGGCTGATCTCTCGCCCCGCCTGCTGGATGCGGCAACGGCCGGCGAGCTTCAGATTGAGGTAGTAGCAGCGCCGGCTGGATGAGGCGATGTCGTTAGCCGAGCGCCGCACGACATGTTCGGGGAAGCTGACCCGGTTGACCGCGCCGTTGCCGAGCCCAACGGTCTCGACCCGGGCCAGGAAACCCGGCGTCGCCGGCGGCTCCGGCGTCAGGTTCATGAAGGCCTGGCAGATCGCCTCGCGATAATAGGCGAACTGCTGACCCGGCCTGGTGTCCGCGGTATCCCAGCTCAGCCCGCGCGAGCGATCCGCGGCGGCAAATTGCTGCATCAGTTCACTCCGAGCCCAGTCCGGTTCGGTTACAGCCAAGCGCGTTCCCGGGGTCCGGGTCAATATCCATCAGGAGCCGCAGGAAACCCGCGCGTATCCCGGGCCATCCCGGACGCCGCGATCGATCTAACCAAACCACGCAGGGAGGTACAACATGTCGACCTTTGTTCTCGTCCATGGCGCCTGGCATACCGGTGCCGAGTTCGAGCCGGTTGCGGCGATCGTCCGCAAGTCCGGTCACGTCGTTCACACGCCGACCATCAGGGGTAACCGCCCCGGCGACAGCAAGGACTCCGGGCTTGCCGAGGCGATCCAGTCGATCGTGGACTATCTCGCCGAACATGACCTCAAGGACATCGTGCTGGTCGGTCACAGCTATGGCGGCATGGTCATCACCGGCGTCGCCGACGCAGCAGGGGATCGCATCCGCCGGCTGGTCTACTGGAACGCGTTCGTGCCGAACAATGGCGAGTGCCTCAACGACATGGTGCCGCCGCACTATGTCGGCCTGTTCGACGCCATCCATGCCGAGCGCGGCGACGGCTCGGTGGTGCTGCCGTTCCCGGTCTGGCGCGAGGCCTTCATCAACGACGCCGATCTCGAGCTCGCGCAGCGCGCCTACGACAAGCTGAATCCGCACCCGCTGAAGACCTTCCAGGACAAGATCGCGCTGCGGACCAATCCGGCCGACATGCCGATCGGGAAATCCTACGTCAACTGCACGGAAGACACCGCAATGCCGCACGGCCTGCCCTGGCATCCGCGGCTGTCGCAGAAGCTCGGGCTGTTCCGCCTGGTCCAGGTGCCGGGCAGCCACGAGCTGTGCTTCTCCAACCCGGAGCGCCTGGCCCAGGCCTTCATGGATGCCGGCCGCGACTAGGTCTTCCCGTGGCGGCGGCTACGCCACCGCCTTGTACTCCGGCGCGGTGGCGAGGAAGCGCGCATAGGCGTCCGCGTCCGGCGGCGTGAACTTTTCGACGAGCGGGTTGCGGCGCGAGGCCTTGGTGCCGATGTCGGCCAACAGCTCGTCGAAATGCTTGAAGTGGTAGGGTGCGACGCACAGCCCGCCATAGACGCCCGCTGCCGGCCGCTCGACGCGCTTGAAATTGAGCATCATCGCGATGTTGTCGTGCATCTCGGTTACGCTCGGTTGCCGCGCGAGCTGGCCGTCGGCATAGCGCACCAGCCAGTTCGCGGCGAGATCCGCGCACAGCACGGTGCAGAAGCTCGAATTGAAGCCGACGAACCCCATGTCGGGCAGATCGGGATTGGCAATCAGCCGGTAGAGCCGGTACTGCCCGTCGGCTTCCACCAGCTTCTTCCGGTACTCCTCGGGCAGGAACGGCACACCGAGCTTGTAGCCGATCGCAAGCACGGCGACGTCCGCCGCGACATGCTGGCCGCCGCTCATCACGATGGTCTTGCCCTCGTAATGATCGAAGGTGCCCTGCACCGCCTTAATGCGGCCATCCGCCACCATCGGGTAGAAGCCGGGTGTCGCGATCGGCACCGAGCAGTTGACGCCGTCCTCGATCCGCTCCTTCGGCACCATGCCGCACTGCTTCAGCTTGAGCTGCATCTTCAGCATGCTCTCGAGCCCGCGCCAGTTCGCCCAGACGAACGGCTTTGCGACGACATGCGCGAGACGGCCCATCGGGCCGATGCCCCAGCTCGCGAACATCTGCTCCTGCGCGCGGATGTAGAGGATGCGCTTGAAGTTGACGAGGCCGCCGACGAAGTACGGTATCCGCCATACCGGCTCGCGAAACACGATGGTGACTTCGCTGGCGCCCGAATTGACCGCGTTCACCGCGATGTCGGTCGCCGATTTGGAGCCACCGAGCACGACGACCTTGCGTCCCTTGGCCAAGGTCGGATCGCTGTATTGCGACGAATGCAGGACCTCGCCGCCCTGCGCCTTGAAGCCGTCCTCGCCCGCCAGCGGCAGGGTCTGCGGTTCGTTGAACTGTCCGGTACAGACTGCGACGAAGTCGAAATCCTCACGGCCGGTGGCGCCGTCGGTCGAGCGCAGCGTCAGCGTCCAGCCCGGCCTGCCGTCGGCGCGGCGCTGCATGGCCTCGACCTTGGTGTCGAACCGCATCGCGCCGTCGAGCCCGTGGCTATGCGCATAGTCACGCAAGTAAGCGTGGACCTGGGGACCCTTCGGCCATTCCGGATAGGCCTCCGGCATCGCCTTGTCGGTGTAGCGATAGAGCTCCTTCGGGCTCTGGGTCTGCACGTCAGGATAGGAGCGCGCCGGCTCCCAGACCCCGCCGAGATCTCCGCTGCGCTCGATGATGGTCACCTTGTGGCCGCGCCCGGCAAAGGCCTTGCCGGCGGCGAGCCCGGAAATGCCGGCACCGATGACGCACACATGCTTCTGCTTGACCATGAAACCGCTCCGAGATGAATGAACAGATCCAATTTCGTCGGCGCACGCGTCCCCGTCATCGCCGGAGCCAGCTCCGGCGATCCACCTCGCGCGCGATGATGTCGTTTGCTGCGCTAGTCGTTGGCTTCCGGCGGCAGGAAGTCCACCTCGTGCTCGGCGGAGATCCGCACCACCTCGGCGGGGTCCTGCAGATTGTCCAGCTTCTCGAACAGCGCCTCGAGCTTCTGCATCGGCGACACCCAGAACAGCGCCCGCGCCGGCTTGTCGGACTTGTTGAAATAGCCGTGCGGAATGCCGCGCGGCAGACGCACGAGGTCACCGGCCTTGGCCTGCACCCAGACGCCGTCGAGCTTGAGGTCGAGCACGCCTTCCTGCACCAGGATGAACTCCTCCTGGGTCGGATGGATGTGCACCGGCACGAACTGGCCGGGATCGCTGTTGGTCTCGAACGCGAAGGTCGAGTCGGTGACCGCTTTCGGATAGTAGACCTGGCCCAGGATATTCCAGCTCTTGCCGCCGTAGCCGGTGCCGGTACGAGTAATGCCTTTCTCGAGCGTGCCCATGTCAGCTTCTCCAGTTTTGATGTGCATTGCGGACCCGGAGCCTGTCGCCAGCCAGCAGCGCTGTCTAGCCGATAAACGAATCCGCAGCCGGCGCGATCATGCTGCAATGCGGAAGCACCGATTTGGCTGACGGGTGCCCAATGCCACCGCAGCCGCCTGCGCTCAGATCGGGCAGTTTGCGCGACAAAACAGCGTTCCCCTTTGCCGGCGAATGCTCTAGGCTCGCCAATATTTTAGACCTCAAACAACTCCGGACGGTCGGCGTGACTGCTGTGGGCAACGAGGTTTCGGCACGGCTCGCGGATTTCGCGCGCGTCGCGCCGGCGCGCGTCGACGACGCGGCCGAAGCGATCGGCCGCATCTTCTGCCCGCACGATCTGACACCGGTTGATCATTCCGAACGCGATTTCTCCGCGCATCACAATTGTGCCCGCTTCGATGGCTTCTCGATCAACTATGTCGCGTATGGCGGATCGGTCGCGATCAATCCCGGTTGCCTCGATCGGTTCTTTCTTTTGCAGATTCCACTGTCCGGCTCTGCCTCGGTGCGGAC
>CALRXG020000345.1:0-8061 GCA_943372075.1 Bordetella parapertussis
GCTTCGATAAGGCGATTGGCAATCTTGGCGGACGCAGCCGGGTTCAGCGCGGCCAGGCGCTCGCGCATTGCTTCGTCCAGGACGTAGGTCGTCGTGATCTGCTGATAGACCCAGGGCGCAACCTGCCCCGTGGTCGCGGACCAGCCGACCGTGTTGGTGACGTGGGACTCTATCTGCCGAACGCCCTCATAGCCGTGGGCCAGCAACGCCTCATACCATTTGGGGTTAAGCGTGCGGGTGCGGGTTTCCAGCGCGACTTGTTCGCAAAGGGTTCGGACAGCGCCTTCGCCGCGGGTTTGATCGCCGATATAGACCGGTGCCGCCTCCCCGCGCGCCCGCTTGACGGCACGGCTGATCCCGCCGAGCGTATCGAAGTAATGGTCGACGGTCGTTACGCCGAGTTCGACCGAATCGACGTTCTGATAAGCGGCATCGACGCCTGCGAGCACATGACCGAGCAACGCGTCGCGCCGCACCGGCCGACCGTCGACGCCGTAGGCAAAGCCTTTCCGGCGCGTGTAGACATCAGCGAGCTCCTGCTCGTCTGTCCATGCACCGCAATCGATCAGATGGTTGACGTTGGCGCCGTAAGCCCCTTCGGCGTTGCCGAACACGCGCAACGCGGCTTCGCTAAGTTCACCGCCGTGCTCGTGCTGAAACGCCAGCGCATGCTTGCGAACAAAATTTTGCTCGACTGGCTCGTCGGCACCTGCCGCAAGCAGCGCGGCCTCGGCCAACAGCTTGGTCTGCAGCGGCATCAAATCCCGGAATATCCCGGATAGAGTGATGACGACGTCGATGCGTGGTCGCCCAAGTCTCTCGAGCGGTACAAGCTGCGCACCCGCGAGCCGGCCATAACTGTCATGGCGCGGTTCAGCGCCCAACAGCCAAAGCGCCTGTGCGATCGGACCGCCTTCCGTCTTGAGGTTGTCAGTCCCCCAAAGCACGAGCGCAACGGTTTCAGGGAGGCCATTGCCCTCACTGGCATGACGCGCGAGCAGCCGCTCGATCTGACGAGCACCGTCAAGGACAGCGAAGCCGCTCGGGATACGGAACGGGTCGAAACCGTGGACGTTGCGGCCGGTCGGCAAGATCTCCGAGTTCCGCAACAGATCGCCACCGGGCGCAGGTCGGATATAGCCGCCATCAAGCGCGTGAACGATCGCCGGCGTCTCGTGATCATTCGCCAGCAGCGCATCGACGGCCCCCCTCTTGACCTCTGCGATGCCTGCTGCGTCGAGCAGCTCGGCCCGCTCCGCTGCCGTCGGCGGTACGCCGACGACATGCAGACCATGTGGGATCAGCGAATACTCGCACTCCAGCACTTTCGCGCCGAGAGCCGATATTCGGTTCGCTGCATCCTGGCCCCATGCAGGTGCGGCTTCAGCCAGATCAACCGTGGCCGCCTGGGCCTGAATCAGCGCGACCGCGTCGCAGCGTTGCAGCTCGGTGGCATCCGGTCCAATCGCTCTCCAACTGTCAAGCGACGACTTCAGATCGGCGAGACCCTTGTAGAGGCCGGCATGGGCAACGGAGGGCGTGAGATAGCTGATCAGCGTGGCGGCGGCTCGCCGCTTGGCAAGCGCGCCTTCCGACGGATTGTTGCAGGCATAGAGATAGAGGTTGGGCAGGTCGCCGATCAGGCGATCCGGCCAGCACTCCCCGGACATCCCGGCCTGCTTGCCCGGCATGAATTCCAGCGCCCCGTGTGTGCCGAAATGCAGCACCGCATGCGCGTCGAAGTCCTCCCGGACCCAGCGATAGAACGCCGCGAAGGCGTGCGTCGGCGCAAAGCTGCGCTCGAACAGCAGCCGCATCGGATCACCTTCATATCCAAACGCGGGCTGCAATCCCACGACCAGATTTCCGAACCGCTCGCCAAGAACGAAAATATGGCCGCCGTCAGTCTGATGTCGTCCCGGCGCGGCGCCCCATTGCTGCTCGATATCGGCAAGCCAGCGCTGGCTACGGACATGATGATCGACTGGAATCCTTGCGACGACATTTGCGTCCGTTCCGAAGCGCGCGGCATTTCCCTGTAGCACGCGAGCTCGAAGATCGGCGACGGTCGGCGGAACCTCGATCGCATAACCCTCCGCCTTGAGCGCCCGCATCGTATTATGCAGCGATTCGAACACCGACAGATAGGCTGCGGTCCCGGCGTTACCGCCGTTGGGCGGGAAATTGAACAGCACGATCGCAATGCGGCGTTCGGCACGCGCCGACTTGCGCAGTGCTACCAGTTTCGCTGTACGTGCCGCCAGCATCGCGGCGCGCTCGGGCAGCGCGGCCATGTCGCGCCCAGCGTCGACCAACGAGGAGCGGCCACCGAACGTCATCGGGGCGGTCGCGCCGTCGAGCTCGGGAATTGCGACCATCATGGTCGCCTCCACCGGGGTGAGCCCGCGCGGGTCACCCTGCCATTGCTCAACGGTCTGGAACTCGAGTGGATGTGCTGCGATGTAGGGGACGTCAAGGCTTGCAAGCACGGCCTCGGCAGCGCGGGAATCGTTATAGGCGGGGCCGCCCACAAGCGAAAATCCGGTCAAGGACACGATCACGTCCACATTCGCGGCGCTGTCCTTCATGAAATAGTGCTCGATCGCCGGTCGCGCATCGAGCCCGCTGGCGAAGGCCGGAACAACCGCGAGCCCCCTGGCTTCGAGAGCTTCCAGCACACAATCATAATGCGCCGTGTTGCCGGCGAGCAGGTAGGAACGCATCAAGAGGACGCCGACGCGCCCAAGCGGCGTCGAATGGCGAGGCAATTGTTCGAGGCGGGTAACGATCCGCGTGGCAAGCCGATGATGATAGAGGCCAAGCTCGGGATAAATGGCGGGATCCTGCGGCTTCAACCTGCCACGCAATCCGGAACGAGCGCCATCGGCGTATCGGTTGATCAGGAAACGGATCAAGTTGGCGAAGTTCTGCTCGGATCCCGCAAGCCAGTATTGCAGCGTAAGGAAGTAGGCGCGCAGATCCTGTGCGGTGCCGGGAATGAAGCGCAGCAGACGAGGCATCTGCCGCAGCATCTTCATCTGGCCCTGTCCGCTTGAACCGCCGGTCTTAGTGCCGCCTCGCAGCCGCTTGAGCATGGCAAGGATGCCGCCGGTCGATCCCGACATGATCAATTTGCCGAGCCGTGTGAGCCGCACGACCTCACCGGCCGAGAGGCAGCCGATCATCGCGTCGCAGTGATCGCGTCTCGCCAACAGCGCCGGCATCACGGCCTGGATATGTTCGTCAAGGAAGAGCATGGTCGCGACCACGATATCTCCCTTGGCGATGTCCTCGCGGCAACGATCGAGGGCGGCTGGATCACAGTTCCACTCGTCGGCCGCGTGGATGGCGAGATCGAGTCCCGGCAATTCCTTACGCAAGGCGGCGCGTGCCCGCGACGCGGCGGATGCCAGATGGCTGTCCATCGTCACGATCACGACCCGAATGGGCGTGCGTTCATCGGCCGAAATGCGCTTTGGCATCGTACAAGGTCTCGAGCGTGATCAGTTCGACGCTTCGCTCTTGCGCGAAACGTTCGGTATTGCGGCGCGCTTTGCCGCGGACAAAGAAAGGGATCTTGTGCAGCTCTTGCTCGGCCTCTGCGGCCCAAACGATGTCGCCGTTACGCGCGGCTGGCCTTGAAAGCCGGATCGGGACGGCCGGTTCAGACGGCCGATGACCAAGATGCGACGGCGTCGTGTCGCTGAACTCTCGATCTTCGCGGAACATGCCGAGAAGATGCTCCTCCAAACCCATCATCAACGGATGCACCCAGGTGTCGAAAATCACGTTCGCACCCTCGAAGCCCATCTGCGGCGAATAGCGCGCAGGGAAGTCCTGCACATGGCTCGGGGCCGAGATCACGGCACAGGGAATGCCGAGACGCTTGGCGATGTGCCGCTCCATCTGGGTACCCAGCACAAGCTCGGGCTGCAGCTCGCCGACTTTGGCCTCGACTTCGAGATAGTCGTCGGTAATCAGCGGTTCGATGCCGTATGTCGCGGCAGCATCGCGAACCTCGCGAGCGAACTCCCGGCTATAGGTGCCGAGACCAACAACATCGAAGCCCAACTCGCCTGACGCGACGCGAGCTGCAGCCACTGCGTGGGTGGCATCGCCGAATATGAACACGCGCTTGCCGGTAAGATAGGTGGAATCGACGGAACGCGAATACCAGGGAAGTCGAGTTTCCGCTCGTGCCAACGCCGGCGACGGATCGACGCCAGCGAGATCGGCAACTTCTGCAATGAAGGCACGTGTCGCGCCCACCCCGATCGGAATCGTCTTGGTAAAGGGCTGCCCGAACATACGTTGCAGCCATTGCGCGGTCGTGGCTGCGATCTCGGGATAGAGCACGATGTTGAAATCGGCCTCGCCAAGCCGCGCGATATCTGCCGGTGTCGCATTCCAGGGCGCGACGACCCCAATATCGACGCCGAGGTCTACAACCTGCCTGGTCACTTCCGCGAGGTCGTCACGATGACGGAACCCGAGCGCGGTAGGACCAAGCAGATTGCAGACCGGGCCCGCGCCTCGCTCCCTCTTAAGGCGGGGGTCACCTGTGCGGGGAGCTTTGGCAAGTGCGCGTGCCAGCCCGTAGAAAGTTTCGGATGCGCCCCAGTTCTCCTTGCGCTGATACGACGGTAGCTCCAGAGGAACGACAGGGATGGGGAGCTGCAAAGCTTGAGCCAGACCACTCGGATCGTCCTGGATCAGCTCTGCGGTGCAGGAGGCGCCTACCAGTATGGCATCCGGAGCGAAGCGTGCGAACGCATCACGCACTGCCGATTGCAGCAGCTGTGCCGTGTCCCCCCCAAGATCGCGCGCCTGAAACGTGGTGTAGGTGACCGGCGGGCGTCTGTCGCGGCGCTCAATCATGGTGAAGAGCAGGTCGGCGTAGGTATCCCCCTGCGGGGCGTGCAGCACGTAATGAACACCACGCATCGCGGTCGCGACCCGCATCGCGCCGACATGCGGAGGCCCTTCATATGTCCACACCGTCAGTTGCATCTTAAGCCACCAGGCTTGCGCGGCGTATCATGGGCCGCGCAAACAGTTCAGCCAGATCACCGGCCTGCTCGAAGCCCTGGATCGGCGTGAAGATCAACTCGATCGACCATTTAGTTGCGATGCCTTCCGCCTCGAGCGGATTGGCAAGGCCGAGACCGCAGACAACGAGATCGGGCCGCGCCTCACGGCAGCGATCCAGTTGCCGGTCGACATCCTGCCCCTCGCTGAGCAAGACACTCTGCGGAAGCCGCGCGAGGTCCGCACGAAGATGTTCGCGATGCAGATAGGGCGTACCAACTTCCACTACAGTCATGTCGAGCTCACTTGCAAGAAATCGCGCCAGCGGAATCTCGAGCTGCGAATCCGGGAACAGAAAAACGCGCTTGCCGGCGAGCGTGGACCTGTAACGCGCAACGGCGCGCTGGCCCCGCTCGCGCAAGGCGCGCGTCACCACCTCGAAATGCTCGGAATCGATGCCGAACGCATCGGCGGCAGCCCGCAGCCAACCGGTGGTGCCTTCGACCCCCAGCGGAAACGGCGCCGCCACATGGCGGCAACCACGTTGTTCCAGCGCGCGCGCGGTCTCGCCGAGAAAGGGCTGCGCCAGCAAGAACAATGTATTCTCTCCAACCGCAGGGAGCTCGGTGGCGCGTCGAGGCGGCAAGAATGCCACCGACGAAACTCCGAGTGCGGTAAACAGCCGCCGGAACTGATCTTCGACGACATCGGCGAGCGCACCCACGATCAACAAAGACGGCCGCGCCGCCACGGTAGCCGGCATAACCGGCACGAGCGACGCAAGGCACGCGTCCTCGCCTTGGGTGAAGGTCGTTTCGATGCCGCTACCGGAATAATTGAGCACGCGAACATCCGGCAGGAATTTTTGCGACAACCGCAACGCCGCCCGCGACAGGTCGAGCTTGATCACTTCCGAGGGACAGGAGCCGACCAGAAACAGGAGCTTGATGTCCGGGCGACGCGCCAGAATTTGCGCGACGACACGATCGAGCTCGTCGTTTGCGTCGACTAAACCGGCCAGATCCCGCTCTTCCATGATCGCGGTCGCAAAGCGCGGCTCCGCGAAGATCATGACACCGGCGGCTGACTGAATGAGGTGGGCGCAGGTACGTGATCCCACGACGAGAAAGAACGCATCCTGAATCTTGCGATGCAGCCAGACAATTCCGGTCAGCCCGCAAAACACTTCGCGCTGGCCCCGCTCCCGGAGCACGTTATCGCCAGCATTCGATTTGGCCGCCACGCAGGGCTGCGCACGCAGGTTCATGGGGCGCCCTCAGCAAGGAGTTGAGCGGACTGATTGCTATGCTGATGCCGCGCGGTGCGCAGCTTGAGCAGGAATTGAGTGGCGTTGACCGCGTAAGATGCATAGGCCGCCAGCACGAGCAGCATTTGCTGCTGCGGGCTTCCGATCTGGCCGATCAGGGCGACGAGATAGGCGGTGTGCAGCGCCAGCACGAGGATGCTGAAGACGTCTTCCCAAAAGAACGCAGGGGCAAACAGATAACGGCCGAACACAACGCGCTCCCAGATCGAGCCCGTGATCATGATGGTGTAGAGCAGGAGCGTTTTGACCACGACGGAGCAAGTCGCGCTCCAATAGCCCTCGCCGGTCACGAGATAACGCGCGACGAGCACGAGACTGATCAGGAAAGCCAGGACCTGAATTGGCGCCAGCACGCCTTGCACCGTGGTCCACGGCGTCTCGTCGCGACGCCGCTTCTCCTCCGGAGAGTAGAGTGGTTGTGGCGGGGGTTCGATCCGGGGGATAGCCGTCCCGCAGATGAAGCGGGCGCATCCCCAAAGCGTTGGGTTGGTGCCGAATGTGAAGTTTGCACCACAACAATTGTAAAGATTGTTTGACAATCCATCTGTCGGGTGACGATGCCTGCGGGACGCGGGACATCAGCACAACTTCTCGGCCGTCAACGCTGCTTTCAGATCGAATGGCCTTGAGCTGGTGCATCGCTAAACCCCGGATTGCGAGCCCGACACAACGGAGGCTAGACCTCAAAAAAACGAGTGTCAATAAAAACTGACGTCAATATAACTTGACGATCCAGCTCGTTTCCGTTCAAATGCCAGGGAGGCATCGCGATGACCGAGCTCAATGAGACTGCCCCTCCTCCATCTGGATTCGGCGTCCCGCCGGGTCGGGCAAGATTTGAAACAGGCTTGTTGCGCTCTCCCCCGCCTCTGGTTATCCGAGGCACGACATTTTCCCATCTCAATCGCACCGTCGAGGCCGAGATCATTCCCCGCCTCGTGATGGCGCACGGTCATCGTCACCCGAACGAGCCATCCAAGGCAGCGGCCGATCAGGCGCACATCGCCGACTTCGCCGAATTGATGCTGGGTCCGGAAAGCACACGAGCTGCCGATCATATTCAAGCCTGTCGCGAGCGTGGCGTACCGCTTGAGGCCGTCTATCTCGATCTGCTGGTACCGGCCGCACGGCATCTTCGTCACCTCTGGATGACAGACGAGTGGGATTTTGCCGACATCACTCTCGCCCTTTGGCGGATGCAGCAGTTGTTGCGTGACTTCAGTCCCGCCTTCTGCGGCGACGCGGGCGTGAAGTCGGCAGGATTGCGAGCGCTCCTCACCCCCGGCCCCGGCGAAAAGCATGACATCGGGCACATGATGTTTGGGCTCGTGCTTGCCGGCGAATTCTTTCGCCGCGAGGGATGGGATACCTGGATAGAGCCCGACTCCTCGGACGCGGCCTTTATCGCAACAATACGGACGCAGTGGTTCGACGTCGTCGAATTCTTTGCCAACAGCGACAAGAAGCTGGACGACCTCGCGGCCAGCATCCGGATGGTGCGACGCGAATCGTCCAATCGGGATATCGGTGTCATGGTTTGCGGTCCCGCATTCAACGAACGGCCAGAACTCGTCCTTTTGGTCGGTGGCGACGCAGTCGTCTCCGATTTCAGCCAAGAAACATTGCAAGCCCGAAACGTCGTCAATCTGCTGACAGATCGACGCTGATCGGGTCACGAAAAGTGAGACAGGGACGAAACTCGCCGC
>CALRXG020000346.1:0-8051 GCA_943372075.1 Bordetella parapertussis
GATCGGGAGCACCACAAGCAGCAGCGTGCGCCGATAGCGCCGCAGGCCGCCCATCAGGCCGCGGCGCGGCGCCGTGCCGGTCTGCTCCGGCGCGGGGGCGCCCGGATTGCTCTTCTGCTCGGGCGCGAGCTTGAGGACGGGTTCAGCCATAGCGCTGTTCCTTTCGGGAGGGCTCGCTGGCTGGGTTTTGGATGGCATTGCGAACGTTTTCCTTGATCGATTCCAGTTGGGTGAGCAGGCGATGCGCATCAGCCGGGCTGATGCCCTCGAGCGCGGTCGCGGTGAGTTCGGAGCGCAGGCCGGCGAGCTTGCCGAGCAGCGGGCGGGCGGCCTTCTTCAGATAGAGGCGGTTGACGCGGCGGTCGTTCTCGTCGTTGCGGCGTTCGATCCAGCCATTGTCGCAGAGCTTGTCGATCAGCCGGGTCAGCGTGATCGGCTGTACCTCGAGCAGTTCGGCGAGCTCGGTCTGCTTCAGACCTTCCTGCCGTTCCACCTTGGACAGCACGGCCCATTGCGCTCGGGTGATGCCATAGCGCGCGGCTTCCTTGTCCGCATAAACGCGGATCAGCCGGAACAACTCGCCCAGCGTAAACATGAAGTTCGCGTCCACGGAACCGCGCATCGATTCTGCCTCCATAAGCTTGGGATATAATAAGCTTGCTTATGAATTCTTCATGCCGGGTAAACGGGGGGCTGCCCCGCATTGCACACATGGCTGCAAGGCCGATCTCAAGGTCCGGCTCGGGCTATGGGAACGGGCGCAAAAATGCTACATATTGGGGCAATGAGCCTCGCCAAGCCGACATTTCCTGCCCCCGATCATGATCACGGCCGCTGCGCCGCGGACGCGATGGCGCATGCCGAGCAAGTCTGCGCGCGCCGCGGCCAGAAATTCACCCCGATCCGCCGCCACGTGCTGCAGGCGCTGCTGTCGAGCCATCGCCCGCTCGGCGCCTATGAGGTGATTGACGAGCTGGCCAAGACGATGCCGCGACCGGCACCGATTACCGTCTACCGCGCGCTCGACTTCCTGATGGAAAACGGCCTCGTGCACCGCATCGAGAGCCGCAACGCCTTCCTCGCCTGCGCCCACGACCATGACGAGACCTCGATGGTCGCGTTCCTGATCTGCGACCATTGCGGCTCGGTCGGCGAGATTCCGGCCGCTCCGGTCGCGCAAAGCCTGACCGCGGCGGCGCGGGCCTCGGGATTCATCCCGAAGCTCTCGGTGGTCGAGATCGCCGGCACCTGCGCGCATTGCCAGAAATGATCCATCACCTTTCCCCGTCATTGCGAGGAGCGAAGCGCCGAAGCAATCCATGCCTCGGCAAGTGGTGAAATGGATTGCTTCGCTGCGCTCGCGATGACGATCCAGCGACACGCGAATACTGACAACAACAGGCCGATAGGCCGGTCCGCGAGGAAACATGTCGACCCAAGCGATCACAGCCCACGTCACGCGACCCGTCAGCGTCGGCCATGGGCTGCCGCCCGGCGCCATCGCATTGATGCTGATGCTGTGCGTGAGCTGGGGCTTCAACCAGCTCGCGGTCAAGCTCGCGCTGCCTGACGTGCCGCCGATGTTGCAGGCGCTGATCCGCTCCTCGGGCGCGCTGCCGGTGATGCTGATCGTCGGCCACTTGCGCGGCGTCAAATTCTTCGAGCGCGACGGCACGCTGGTGCCCGGCATCGTCGCCGGCCTGATGTTCGGCTGCGAGTTCGTGCTGATCTTCACCGGGCTGGTCTTCACCTCGGCCTCGCGCGCCTCGGTGTTCCTCTACACCGCGCCGTTCTTCGTCGCGCTCGGCTCGCACCAGTTCCTCGGCGAGCGTCTCTCGACCGTGCAATGGAGCGGGCTGGCGCTGAGCTTCGCCGGCGTCGCGCTCGCGATCGGCGTGCCGCAGCCCAATGTCGATGCCAAGGTGCTGCTCGGCGATCTCATGGTGGTCGGCGGCGGCGCGCTGTGGGCCGCGACCACGCTGGTCGCCAAGGGCACCAGTCTGCGCAAGGCCGCGCCGGAAAAGGCGCTCGGCTACCAGGTTGCGATCTCGATCCCGATCCTCGGACTTGCCGCCTGGATCGCGGGCGAGCGCATCGCGCATGTGCCGAGCGCGCTGTCGATCTCGCTGCTCGCCTATCAGGCGGTCTGGGTAGTGGGCTGCACCTTCGTGATCTGGTTTGCGATGGTGAAGTCCTATTCGGCGAGCAAGCTGTCGGCCTTCACCTTCATCACGCCGCTGTTCGGCGTGGTCGCGGCCTATTTCATCATGCACGACACGCTGACCCCGGTGTTCGGCGTCGCGGCGCTGCTGGTGATCGCTGGGCTTTATCTGGTCAACAAGCCGGACCCGAAGGTGACGCCGGACCCGAACGTGCCGGCGTGAGCCTCCGTCATTCCGGGGCTCGCGTAGCGAGAGTCCGGAATCCATTCATCCACAAATAATGCGGCCCAATGGATTCCGGGCTCGTGCTGCGCACGCCCCGGAATGACGACGCGGGGAGGGTGCTGTGCGCGTCCCCTCTAACCCACCTCGATCGGCAACGCCGCATCCTTCGCCCATTCGCCCATCGAGCCGTCATACAGCGTGAGATTGTCGTAGCCGAGCCGGTGCAGCTGGAACAGGTCGATGGTCGCCGAGATGCCGCCGCCGCAATAGGCGATGACGCGCTTGTCTTTGGTGATGCCTTGCGCGGCGAAGGTTGCCTCGGCGTCGGCCAGCGGCATGAACGTCTTGTGCTTGGGATCGATCAAACTTGCCGCCGGCACGCTGACGCTGCCGGGGATGCGGCCGGGCCTGCCATAACGGCTTGGCTCCAGCCCCTTGTAGAATTGCGGGCCGAGCGCATTGACGATGACGGTGTCGCGCTCGCCGGTCGCGGCGAGCACGTCGTGCTTGTCGACGAACATCCCGTCCTTCGGACGCGCCGGAAACGTCGCCGGCGGATAGCCGCCGGCCAGTCCGGTCTCGATGTCGCGTCCCTCGGCGGTCCATTTGTCGATGCCGCCGTCGAGCACTGCGGCGCCCGCGAAGCCGAGCGAATGCAGCATCCACCAGAACCGCGTCGCCCACATCGCGGTCCCGATCGAATAGAGCACCACGTGGCTGCCCGCCGAGATGCCGTGGCGGCCGAACGCGGCCTCGAGCTGGGCCGTCGGAGGCATCATGAAGCGCAGCTCGGTCCGGGGATCAGAGAATTCGGCCTGCAGATCGAGGAAATTCGCGCCCGGAATGTGCCCGGCCTCGAAGGTCTGGCGGCCCGAGACGACAATATAAGGTGCGGCACTCCCGGCGGGGGCCGGCTCCAGATAGCTCGTGCAGTCGAACAGGCGGAGCTCGGGCCGGGTCAGGATATCGGCAAGTTCCGCCGTGGTGATCAGCTCGTTGTGGCCGGCCATGTCATGCCCTCCCGGCAGGTTCTTAATGCAATGCTAAGATGCTCCGGATCACATGAAAAGCTGTCACTTTGCCCTTTGATTCACCCCAATTCGGTCCAATATAGCTGACCATGCACGCCGCCGCCGCATGGCTTGCGTTTGGCCTCAATCGGCGGCATAAGCTGTTGAATTCACTCCGAAACATGTCCGTTTGGCCTGCCCTGCGCAGGGCCCATCGCCCCCTTGGTGAATGTCACCGAAACCTGATATTCGAGACGCCATGAACAAGCCCGAGATTTTGCCGCAAGACGACGTTGCAGGTCCTCAGCCGCGGCACCACACCACGCAGGTCATGGTCGGCAACGTCGCCGTCGGTGGCGGCGCCCCGATCGTCGTGCAGTCGATGACCAACACCGACACCGCCGACATCGACGGCACCATCGCCCAGGTCGCAGCGCTCAGCCGCGCCGGCTCCGAGATGGTGCGCATTACGGTCGACCGCGAGGAAGCTGCCGCCGCCGTGCCGCACATCCGTGACGGCCTGCGCAAGCGCGGCATCACCACGCCCTTGATCGGCGACTTCCACTATATCGGCCACAAGCTGCTCGCCGAGTATCCGGCCTGCGCCGAGGCGCTCGACAAGTACCGCATCAATCCCGGCAATGTCGGCTTCAAGAACAAGCGCGACACCCAGTTCGCCGACATCATCGAGATCGCCAACAAGAACGACAAGCCGGTGCGCATCGGCGCCAATTGGGGCTCGCTCGACCAGGAGCTGCTCACCAAGCTGATGGACGAGAACACCGCGTCGCCGAACCCGCGCGACGCCCGCGCGGTGACGCGCGAGGCGATGGTGCAGTCGGCGCTGCTGTCGGCGGCCCGCGCCCAAGAACTCGGCATGCCGAAGAACAAGATGATCCTGTCGGCGAAGGTCTCCGCCGTGCAGGATCTGATCGCGGTCTATCAGGAGCTGGCACGGCGCTCGGATTATGCGATCCATCTCGGCCTCACCGAGGCCGGCATGGGCTCGAAGGGCATCGTCGCCTCGTCGGCCGCGCTCGGCATCCTGCTGCAGCAGGGCATCGGCGACACCATCCGCATCTCGCTGACGCCGGAGCCCGGCGGCGATCGCACGCTCGAGGTTCAGGTCGCGCAGGAATTGCTGCAGACCATGGGCTTCCGCACCTTCGTGCCGCTGGTTGCGGCCTGCCCGGGCTGCGGCCGCACCACCTCGACCACGTTCCAGGAGCTGGCGCGCTCGATCCAGGATTTCATCCGCGACGAGATGCCGGCCTGGAAGACCAGGTATCCGGGCGTCGAAGAGCTCAACGTCGCGGTGATGGGCTGCATCGTCAACGGCCCCGGCGAATCCAAGCATGCCAATATCGGCATCTCGCTGCCCGGCACCGGCGAAGCGCCGGCCGCGCCTGTATTCGTCGACGGCAAGAAGTTCCGCACCCTGCGCGGTCCGGGCATCGCCGCCGACTTCAAGGCGCTGGTGATCGACTATATCGACCAGAAGTATGGCGCGGGCGCCAAGGTGCCGGAGAGCGCGGGCGCGGCGGAGTAAGCTGCTACTCTCGCAATACACGCCACCGTCGTCCCGGCGAAGGCCGGGACCCATAACCACAGGCCGTGGTTGTGGCGCGAGATGGGGGTGCGAGCCTTCGCCAAACCCAATCCTGTGGTGATGGGTCCCGGATCGGCGCTGCGCTTGTCCGGGACGACAGATATGTTTGCGGTGGAGATTGCGCTTCCGTCGATGAGCGCTACCATGCTCCCAATCAAGAATGATTGGGAGAACGCCCATGAGCTCGCTGTCCGGCAAACAGGGCCCGCGTTATCGGCACGTCACAGGTGAATCCGAGCCCTACGAGACCATCGGCGTCGAGAAGCTGACGCCGATCATCGGCGCGGAAATCTCCGGCGTCGATATCGGCAAGCTGGTCGGCGACGACGCGCGCTCCAACCATCAGATGGACGAAATCCATCGCGCGCTCGCTGAAAACCTCGTCATCTTCTTCCGCGACCAGCACATCAGCCCCGATCAGCACCTGGCCTTCGGCCGCAAGTTCGGCGAGCTGCACGTGCATCCGGCCGCGCCCAATGAGGGCGATCCGGCGCTGATGAGGATCTATGCCGACAAGGATTCGCCACGCGCCAATGGCGAGGGCTGGCACACCGACGTGTCCTGCGATCTCGAGCCGCCGATGGGCTCGATCCTCTACATCAAGCAATGCCCGCCGCGCGGCGGCGACACGCTGTTCGCCAACATGTACGCCGCTTATGAGGCGCTGTCGGACCGCATGAAGGCCTATCTCGACGGATTGACCGCGCTGCATGACGGCGAGCAGACTTATCGTGGCCTGTATGCCAATTACGGCGTCGCCGACAAGCGCGAATATCCGCGCGCCGAGCATCCGATCGTTCGCACCCATCCGGTGACCGGCAAGAAATCGCTCTACGTCAATCGCGGCTTCACCCGCTTCATCATCGGCGTCCCGCGCGACGAGAGCGACGCGATGCTGGCCTATCTCTATCAGCACGCCGAGAACCCGCTGTTCCAGTGCCGCTTCCGTTGGACCGAGAACGCGATCGCGTTCTGGGACAATCGCTGTGCCCAGCATCGTGCGATGTGGGATTACTGGCCGCACACCCGCGCCGGCACCCGCGTCACCGTGAAGGGCGAGCGGCCGGTTTGAGGGGCGCGCAGGATGGGTAAAGCGCAGCGAAGCCCATTATCTCGCCACGTCGATACAAGCGATGGGTTTGCTCTACCCATCCTACGCAAACAAAAAAATCGGGAGGTCGTCGATGCTTCGCGCCAAAGACAACAAATTCCTCACCGAGTCGGGTGAGGGGACCGGGATGGGCGAATTGCTGCGCCGGTTCTGGATCCCGGTGCTGCTGTCGGAAGAGCTGCCGGAGCCGGATAGCGATCCGAAGAAGATCGTGGTCATGGGCGAGGAGCTGCTCGCCTTCCGCGACTCCAGAGGCGTGGTCGGCGTCATCGACCAGTACTGTCCTCATCGCGGCGCCAATCTATGGCTCGGTCGCAATGAGGAATGCGGTATCCGCTGCGTCTATCACGGCTGGAAATTCGACACCGATGGCCGCTGCGTCGACATGCCGACGTCGTATCCGGACCTCAACGCCAAGGACCTGATCCGCATCAAATCGTATCCGGTGCGCGAATGGGGCGACATGATCTGGGCCTATATGGGCCCGGCCGATCAGATGCCGGAATTGCCGGCGCTGGAGATGGCGCTGCTGCCGGCCTCGCACCGCTTCGTCACCAAGAAGTGGCAGGACTGCAACTGGGTACAGGCGGTGGAAGGCTCGATCGACACCGCGCATTTCACCTTCGCGCATCTCTCCTTCGAGAAGGAGGAGAACGAGATCCTCGACATCAAGCGGCATTTCATCAATCCGCTGACGCGGGTCGCGACCGACCACATGCGCTGGATCGCCGAGGATCCGCGGCCGGTGATCAAGATCAATCCGCACGAGGCGGGGCTGACCGTCGCGGGCGGGCGGCTCACCGGCAGCGACAACATCTACTGGCGTATCGCCCAGTTCCTGATGCCGTTCCACTCCTATGCGCCAAGCTCGATGCCGGGCGAAAACATGTTCGGCCAGACCTTCGTGCCGGTCACCGACACCAATTGCTGGATCTACACCTATGCCTGGAATCCCGACCGGCCGCTGACGGAAGCGGAGCGCGAGGGCTACGCCAACGGCAACGGCGTGATGGCGGTGGTCGACGAGAACTACGTGCCGCTGCGTAATAAGAAGAACGACTATCTGATCGACCGCAAGCTACAGCGGACCAGGAGCTACACCGGCATCAAGGGCGTCTCCGAGCAGGACGCCGCGGTGCAGGACAGCCAGGGCCCAATCGCCGATCGCACCCGCGAGCATCTCGGCCCGACCGACCTCGGCATCATGCATTTCCGCAAGCTGGTGATGGAAACAGCTCGTGCGCTGCAAAAGGGCGAGGCGCCGCCGCATGCGGCGCACCAGGATCGCTACACCGTGCGCTCCGGCGCCTGCGTCACCAGCAAGACCAAGGATCTCACCGCCGTGATGGTCGAACGGTTCGGCGATCCGGCGGGCTTCGTCGGCGGTCCCGGGCAGAATGCTGCGGCGGAGTAGCCACCGCTGTCGTCATTGCGAGCGCAGCGAAGCAATCCATCTCACCACGTGCCGTGGCATGGATTGCTTGGTCGCTGCGCTCCTCGCAATGACGGAACCTATAGCGGAATCCTCCGATACTCGCGGTTGGACAGGCTCGCTTCCTCCAGATCGAGGTCACGCTCGATGCGGCGTCTGGTTTCGTCGGTGATCTTGCCGTCGCGCAGCAGCATATGGATGAACTTGCGCTCGGAGGAGATCAGCTCCCGCGTCAGTTCGGTGCCGGTGGCGGAGACGTCGTGCTTGTCGGGGTCGAGCGAGTCGGGCAGCTGGTTGATGCGGATCTCGTGCCGCGAGCGCAGCAGCTTGATCACCTCGTCTGACAGCTCGCGATCGTCGGTGATGGCGTCGAGCGACTTCAGCGCGGCGTTCAGCGCCTCGCGCCGTGCGGTGATCTCCTGCTCGTGCTCGGCAATGTGCTCGCTGCGGCCGTCCTGGGCGAGGCCGAGCCAGCGCACCACCGGGGGCAGGGTGAGGCCGA
>CALRXG020000347.1:0-8024 GCA_943372075.1 Bordetella parapertussis
CCGGTCGATGTCGGGACAGACGCCTTCACGATAGGCTCGTGTGTAGGTCTGCGAGCAGCCCGCCGCACTGAACAACGCCGCGAGCGATGCACGGGTAAAGCCCCAGTGATGCGCGAAGGCCACTTCGCCCCGACGCTCGATCTCGAATACCCCCTTGAGGAAAGCCTGCGGCGCGGCCGGATCATAGAGCGCGACGATCCGTTCCATATCGGGCACCACGATGCGGCACACCCCGCCGGGCGCCAGCACGCGAGCGATCTCACGCGACAGCCGCTCGACCTCGTCGGGAAACAGGTGCTCGAAGACATGCGCGCTGAACACCGCCGATAGGCTGCGGTCCGCAAACGGCAGCGGCCTGGTCAGATCCATATGGCGGAGCCCGTCGAACCTGCCCTGGCGGTGCTCGGCATAGCGGGCATCGCTGAGCAGGCCGGCGAGATGCAGCGCCTTGGCCGCGAATGGCAGCTTCGCGATCCACAGATGCATCGTGATGTCCGTGTTGATCCAGCCCTCGATGCCGCAGTTAAAGGCACCGATATGCAGCTTCGGCAGCGAGCGGCCATGCGCCTCGTCGGTCATCGCCGCTCCCGCACCACGCTGGTCCACACCACGACGAACACCGACGCCGCGCTGGAGGCGACCATCGCCGCAACGGCGCCCGTCACCTGCCAGGCCACGGCCGCCAGCGGCAGGACACCGCACAGCGCAACGAGGCCGGCGATCCGGCTCAGCATGAATCGCTGCGGCCTGCCGGTCGCGAACAGCGGCAACGCGAGGCCGAGCCATACCGCATCGAGCCCCATCGCAACGGCCATCAGGCCGAGACCGCCGATACCGATCTCATAGCCTTGGCCATGAATCACGAGCGCCAGGATACGTTGTCCGAACAGCACCACCAGCGCGCCATAGGCGGCCGCGATCGATCCGAGCAACAGGGCATTCTCGCGGGCCGCAGCGGCCACCGCACCGCGCCTGCCGGCGCGCAGTTCGGCAGCGATTTCCGGCAATCGAACCGAGAACATCGTCGCGCAGAACTGGCTGAGCGGCGCGAACAGCAGGAGCAGGATCCGCAGCGACGCGCTGGCTTGCAGCCCGATCAGAACGCCGCAAACCGGGATCAAGCCGATGCTGCCGATCCAGTAGGTCAGCGATGTCGCCACGAACCAGCGCCCGTTCCCGACCAGCCGTCGCAGTGAGCCTCGAAATATCCGACGTTGTGGCCATGCCAGTTCGCTCGTGTAGGCCAGCAGCAGACTGCCGGCGACCACAGCCGAGATCGCGATGCATGCCATCGCCGCAGCCGCGCCGGTGAGCCTGAGACCGATCATCAGCCCGGCCGAGACCGCAAGCGCCGCGCAGTAGACGAACGATGACATCACGGCGCGCGGCAACCGCCCGTCGAGATAGGATATGCGGCGGAACATGCCTTGCAGGCGAACCGCCGGGATTGCGAGCCCGGTCGCGATCATCAGTCCGCCCGCGTCGTTGCCCGCAGCGGCGAGTGCCACGCCCGCGATCGAAAGCAGCAGGCCGAGCGTCGCCGAGACCAGCAGGGCCGACAAATACAGTCCGAGCCGAAGCTGCGGCCATTGCGATTTCGGAATGCGATGCGCTGTGGCCGGCAGCCCATCGTCGAACAGACCGCGCAAGACCACCGCCTCGACCAGGATCGAGAACGACCAGGCGACGCTGAACCGACCAAACGAACTGATATCGAGCACATTGGCCAGCACGATCGTCAGCAGGAACGCCGCGCCGCTGAGCAACGCCTGGTCGACCAGGCCGAGCCCCACATTGCCCCCCACGCGCCGCAGCCAGCGCAACGGTCGGTGCAGCACACCGTCGTCGCCTGTTGCGGCGGCCACTTGGTCCGGCCTGTCGGTCAATGCCGTCATGCTTCACTCGCGCGCATGGCGAACACCCGCTGCGGCGCCTCCCGCCACCTGGCCTGTGGGCCGAAATAGCACCAGAACACCAGCACGCAGCCGAAATAATTGTGCAGCAACTGGCTCGAGTCATTGGCTGATGCGATCACCACGAACAACAGCATCGCGAAGGGCGCGATCCAGTACGTCCCCTGCCGCTCGAACGTGAAGACGATGGTGTTCCACAACGCCCGCGCCAGCAGCAGCACATAGAGCGCCCCGCCGAGCAAGCCGAACTGAAGAAAGGCATCGAGATAGGAGTTCTCGAACGAGCCGAACTCGGTGTTCCAGGGCGCCATCCGCGTCAGCTCGTTCACGGGCGCGTTCGGCAGTTCGTTGAAGAACCCGGAAAACCCATAACCGAGCCAGGGATGCTGCCAGAAGAAATGCGGCCACACCGACCAGAGAAACGAGCGTCCGGTCAGGTTGTCGCTGCGGCCGACCAGGCCATACAACTCATCGCTCGGCACGACGTATGCGGCCAGCGCGAGCGCAGCGAGCCCGAGCCAATAGATCGACGCCGCGCCCCTGCGCCCGAGCACCACCAGCAACAGCCCGAAAGTCACCGCGATCGTCGTCGTCATGCTGATCAGCGGCCCAGCCGAGCCGGCCGCAGCAAGCGCAACGCAATGGCAGGCCATGGCGAGCAGCGACCAGCCGAATTGCCACCGCGGCCCCGCCAGCATGCGCACGAAACAGATCAGCGCCATGAGCCCGAAAATGGCGCCGGCGAGATTCTTGTGGCCAAAAATGCCCGCATAGGCCTGGGTCCCGAGCACCGTCGGCCGATGCAGCGGATCATAGTCCCATTGCGAGCCGATCACCGGAAACAGCACGACGTGAACGATCAGCACGGCGACCCCGATCCGGAACAGGATGTCGACGAGACGATCGACCGGACAGCGGATCACGACCCACGCCGCGAACAGCGTGGTCATGAGATACATCGCGAATTTGACCGACGAACCGGCGGCATCGGTACTCACGGCCAACGATACGACCGCGACAGATACGAACGCCAGGTAGAGATGCGAGTGCAGCAGCAGCACGCCGAAACGCTTCCGATCGACCGCGACATGCAATATCAGCAGAACGTAGAGCAGCAGCCATGCGCCGCGGAACAGGGTGGATTCACCGGCTCTCTCGGCGAACGAGATGCCTTCGATGAAATTGAACAGGAAATAGACGCAGCCGAGCACCATCACCAGATAGGCGTGCAGAAAGACATCGGTACGCGACAGCCATCGCCCGATCATTGCGCAGCTTCCCGCAAGTCTGGCGCACCCAGGGCATGATCGACCGCGGCCTCGAAACGCAGGGCCGCGTCCGCGAGCGCACTCGCCTGCACGCTTTGCCGGGCCCTCCGCGACATCACCGCCCAGCGCGCGGGATCTTCCAGCACGGCGCGCGCCGCATCGACCCACGCCTGCTCGTCCAGCGCGCGGACATAGCCGTTGTCGCCGTCACGCACCAATTCGCCACCGGCTCCGACATGCGGCGACACCAGGCACGGGACCCCGCACTGCAGGGCCTCGTTGCACACCAGGCCCCATGGCTCCAGGAGCGACGGCAGCAACAGCAATCGCGACTGCTGATAGACCCCCGATATCGCCTGCCACGGCACGTAGCCGTCGTGCGCGACGTCGATGCCGGCAGCGCCAAGCCGCGCCAGCATGCGCCGCTCGGCCGCACCGGACCCGACCACCCGAACGCTCAGCCCGGGCAAGGTCCGGCCGAGCGCGATCGCAACGTTCTCGAAGAAGATCGCATTCTTGGCATCGTCGTTGATGCGGGCGCACCAAAGCAGGTGAAACGGCCGCTCGTCGAACGCGGGCACATCTTCCGGCGGATCCCACGCCGGCACCAGCGGCACCACGAACAGGTCGTCGTCGCGCACGCCCTCGCCGCGAAAATAGTCCCTGCCCTTGTCGCTGCAGCACACCACAGCGTCGCAATGGCGCAACAGCCAGGGCCGCGCCAGGCGATGATAGGCGGTATCGGGCATCGTCTCGCGCCAGCCGTCGATGGTCAGCGCCAATGCCCTGCCGTTGGCGCGCGCCCATGCCGCACCGGTCAGCATCGAGGGATAGAGGCCATTGACGAACAGCAGGTCCGGCGCGAGCGCGCCTAAGGCGCGCCCGATCCCGAAATTGACATGGGTATGACGCGATCGCGACAGGGGGATCGACAGGCCGGGCACGGTGCGCGCGGTGTAACGCGGTTCGAACGATCCGGCCCAGGATCGATCGGCCTCCTGCGCGGTGCAGGACAGCACGGCGAGATCCAGTCCACGGTCGACCAGCTCATTGTAGAGCCGGTTGGTATAGGGAGTGATCATGTTGTTGAAGACGACCACGCGCGGCGCCATGGCTTAACGGTCCCGCGCCAACGCGGCCGCCGCATCGCGCCGGCAGAGTGCCCCGCAATGATAAGTCGCCAGCCGGGTCGCGAGACCAGGGCCGAGCGTCAACAACGTCTTGCGCACGATGCTCTTGGCAAGCCCCTTCGCTTGCGACGAATGGAATCCATGTACCGCCAGGCTGTGGTCATAGATGCCAATGCCCGCGACCGCGAGCCCCGCGGTTTCCAGCACCAAGCGGAACGTGTCGGGCGTATAGAAATTGATGTGGCCGATATCGAGCGTTGACTGCAGCGCCCGGCGGTTGGTCCGCGCGTGCAGCTCGCACGGCACCTCGACATAGACGAAGCTCCGCGCGACCCGAGCCAATTCGCGCAGGAATGCGCGCGGCTCCGGCACGTGTTCCAGCACGTGGCTGGCATACACCAGATCGAACGATCCGTCGGCGAACGGAATCGTCGCACCGTCATAGATCGACCAGTGAAACGGTGCTGCGGCCGCGCCGTCGGTCTCCAGATTGGTCGCGGGATCGATGACGTCGATGCCGGTGAAGTCGCGGCCGATGCCGATCGCCGACAGCCGTGCCAGCACGGCGCCGGTGCCGCAACCGACCTCGAGCACACTGCCGACCGCGGCGTCCGACGCACCGAGCAGGCCGGCGATGTGATCGGCCTTGTCGACCGCGCAGACGCGCCGCCAGCCGCGCTCGCGCGCCGAATAGACGCCCTCATAATGCGCGTTGTGCTGTCCGACACTGAATTCCATCGTCATGGTCTGGCTATCGCCTCGGGTCTCTCACTCGGTGTAGCCGTATCGCCCATAGTGCGAATTGTAGTAGTAGTTCTTGCCGCCATAGCCGCTGTAGCGGCTCATCGCGGCGATATCGGCCTTGTTGAGCACGACGCCAAGCAGGTTCTCGTTGACCGCGCGGGCGCTGCGCAGCGCGCGCTCGACCACCTGCACCTGGGTCTTGCCCCACTCCACGATGAAGATGAAGGAATCGACGAAATGCGCGGTGGTGCGCACATCGACCACCGGCGTGAGCGGCGGGAAGTCGACGATCACGTAGTCGTAGTGGCCGCGGGCCCGGTCGATGAAGTCTTTCATCTGGTCGGAGGCCAGCACGTCATGCGAATGCGCGATGCGCGATCGCGTCGCGCCCGGCAGGAAGGCAAGACCGGTCTCGGGATCGCGCCACACCGTGTCTTGCAGCGTCGCGTTGTTCGACAGCACATCCAGAATGCCGCGCTCGGCGGTCGCGGCGACCTTGCGGCTCAGCGAGGGATTACGCAGGTCGCAATCGACCAGCAGCACGCGCGCGCCGCTCTGCGCGACCAGCTGCGCGAATACGAACGCCAATGTCGACTTGCCTTCATTCGGCAGCGCCGAGGTCAGGCCGAGGATCTTCGACGGCTTGGTGACGTTGAGGTCGGCGTTGACCTTGATCGAACGGATCGCCTCGGCAAACCGCGAGAATGGCGCATCGACCGCAGCCCACAGCACCGGCTCGTCGCCGCGCTGGATCGAGCGCGGGCCTGACTGAAGATTGGGCCGGCCTGCGGCAACCGCGGCCTTGATCTGGCCCGGCGGCACGCGCGGAACGATGGCGACGCAATCGGTGTCGAGGATCTCCTCGACCATGTCGGCGGTGCGAAACACCCAGTCATAGAGGTCGCGCAACACCCCGAGCCCGAGCCCGGCAATCAGGCCGCCGAGCGTGGAGATTGCCAGCACGACCAGGGTCTGCGGATGGCTCTTGCTGAGCGGGCGCGAGGCGCGGGTGATCACCCGAGCCTCGCTGACCGGGAACGACTGCTGCTGCACGTTCTCCATGTAGCGCTGCAGGAAATTGTCGTAGAGCGAGCGATAGGTTTGCGCCGAGCTCTGCAGCTCGCGTAGCGTAACCTGCGCCTGGTTGGTGGACTGTGACTGCGACACTGATTCATTGACCGCGCGCTCGATCTCGTTCTGGCGCTGCAGGGCGATCGCATAGTCGCTCTTGTAGCTCTCCGCGAGCCGCTTCAGCTCGTCCATCATCGATGACTGGATCTCGCGCATCTGGTTGCGCAGATTGACCGCGGCCAGATGGTTGTAGCCATAGCGCGACGACCAGTCGGCCTCGCGATTGGCAAGCTCGAGATATTGCGAGCGCAGCTTGGTGATGACCTGGTTGTTCAGGGTATCGGCGACCGTCGCATCCGGTGCGCCGGCCTTCACCACCGCCTCGATGCGGTCGAGCTTGGCCTTGGCATCGGCGACCTGCGATTTCACCTGGACCAGCTGCGTGTTGAGCTCGCCGAGCTGTTGTTCGTCGAGCAGCTTGCCGCTGGAGGTGACGATGTTGTTGGCCTTCTTGTAGTCGAGCACCGCGCGCTCGGCATTGGATGCCTGCGAGCGCAGCTCCTGGATACGGTCCTGTAGCCAGACGCTGGCACGACGCGTCGCCTGATACTTGGAGTCGAGCTGATCGACGATGTAGGCGTCGGCGACGGCATTGGCGATCTGCGCGGCACGCTCGGGATCGAGCGAACGGAAGCTGATCTCGATCACATAGGTCATGCCGCGGCGACGGACGTCGAGCTGCTTCTGGAAGGTACGGACCGCGCGACGGGTGCGGTCGAATTCGGAGAGCGGCGCGCGGCGTGTAAACAGGCCTGACACGAAATCCAGCACCGCACCTGCCGCCCCCGTCCTGGAGCCGACGAATTCGGGATCGTCGGCGAGCTTGAGGTCCCGGATCACCGCGAGCGCCACGTTCTCGGACTTCAAGATCTCGACCTGGCTCTCGACCGCGGAGGAATCGACCGGCGCGTCAGTGACCGGCGATTGTTGCTGCATGACCTGGAATTTGCGCGTGTCCATGATCATCGTGGCCAGCGCGGTATAGCTCGGCGCGGCCGTCATCAGGTAGCAGATGCCGCCGAACAGGCAGAGCGCGGCGGTCCCGAGGATGATCCAGTACTGCCGCAGCAGATAGGAGATGAAGGCGTCGAACGTATCCGCGAGCGACGGCAGTTCGGCCGGGCGATTTCTCAGATCGAGAGACGGCGGAATCTGGTTGCGCTGAAGCATCTCGTCCTATCGCCGCGGCGGCAGGACGGACCCTGCCCTCGCGCGCTCCAATGATCCCGGGATACGTCGCGCCACCGTCACCGAAACGCATTGCTGCAAAGGGTTCGCCATCGGCAATCGCAAGCCCGCTCAGGGAGTAAGGGTTGGAATAGCTGTATTGCCGGCGCCCGCACCAACCGTCCGGAGGAGCCGGCATGCTTCACCGGGGGCCAGCGCCATCGCAGCGCCGCCCGCCGCGAGCGCCAACATCTGACCGGACGCGGAAAAGCAGTCGGATCGCTCGAATGTGAACACGGTTATCTCCCAGACGACGACTAACAGTTAGTTAGCATAGTGGAGGTTACCGCGCCAATTAAATAGCCTTGCGATCGCCCCCGGGGCACGCCCCGCCGGACCAATGTCAATCGTCGGGATCCATGGATAACATTGCCGCACGTCGCGCCATCGCCTGCGACCCGGCGCGATGCGTCGATCATTGAAGGGCGGTCTGCGCCGGCACCGCGAACTTGATCGAGTTGCGCAACAGCGTCGCATTGTAGGCGGCCACGATCGGATCGTTCACCGTCGCGGTCACGAGCCGGATATGCTGCATCACCTTGGCGTCTTCGACCGACGCCGCGTTCGAGGCATAGAGCACGTCCTTGTTGCGCAGCTGGAAACGCGTCGCC
>CALRXG020000348.1:0-8014 GCA_943372075.1 Bordetella parapertussis
TCATAATCGTCTGCCACTTGATCAATCGCGGAAGCCAATCGACGGAAGAATAGGTCATGTCCCCGCTCCCGACGCTCGATCATCGCTCGGGGCGTATGGTGCTCGAACTCCATGAGTTCGAGATTTCCTGGCACCAAGCCAATTCCTTCGAAATATGTGGGGCGAACAACCTCACGCAGGGGCCGGCGCTGATCGTCGTAACGGATGGCCCCATAGATCGTCTCGTTTGGGCCGATATCAAATTCGGGTTGATAGCCGAACATGGCCGAGAGAGAGGCCTGGGGGTCGAGATCGAGAGCCAGTACCCGAAAGCCCGCCAGTGCGAGATACTGAGAAAGATACAGAGCTGTTGTCGTCTTCGCTGAGCCACCCTTGAAGTTCGCAACGGTGATGATCTGCAACTTTTCGTCGTCCCGGCGGCGCGGAAAAAACTCAAGCCGTTCCCGCGGACGCGCCTCGGCAAGGTAGGCGCGCAGCTCATTTATTTGCGCCAGTGTGTAAGACCGCCGCCCGCCATGACCGGTAGAGGGGATCGGGCCTAGGCCGTCCAACGAGAGCTGCCTGAGATATCCGTCCGATACGCGGACGATTTTGGCGACCTCGCCTGAGGTGAAAGAGCGGAGTGATTTGCTGGCTGCTGGAGGGAATAGCGTGGTGCTCAGCGAACGGAGCTGACCCGAGAGGATGCCCGCGTGTCGCGTGATCCGCGCGCTCGCCGTCTCATTTTCCTCGTCAACGATGCTCATTATGGCGACTCAAGACGGTTTCTCTGCGTCAGACGGTATTTGTCCGTCTTGAGAGAAGACACAATTCCCGAGTCGCCGCAACAAATTAAGGGTTAACGAGACCTTAACGTCCGATAGGTCACGCGAGGTCGACAGCATTTGTTGTCAGCAGACAACATCCGACTTCAGACGGGACGTTGTCTGCTGACAACGTTCTTTGGCCGCTCCGGGGCCTCACCTCTCTACCGAATATAGGCGAGATGCCCTGCCCTGGGCTCGCTCGGCGTCATTGTAGTAGCTCGCCGCCTGCTGCACCGACCGGTGCTGCGATTGCTGCATCGCTTCTTGCAAGGCCACCCCCTGGCGGGCCGCTTCCGTCAGATATCCTGACCGTAGCCCGTGCGCGGAAAACTCCCGCGGCTCGAGACCCGCTATCGCACAGCGCCGCTTGACGATGAGGTTGACCGATTGCGGTGTCAACGCCCGCTCCTCCAAGGCCTCCCAACGGTCGATAGCGCGGAAGATCGGCCCCTTGCCGATATCGGCACGCTCGAGCCATTCGCGCAATGCTTCGACCGGCGGACCGACCAAAAACACCCTGCCCGCCTCGTCCGCGACCCCGGTTTTGGTCCGGCCGAGCTGGATCGCCACGCACGGCAAAGTTGGGGAATGCGGATCCTTGGGGTCGAGCGGCACCGCGGGCTCGTCGGTGATCTGCTCGACCCGGAGTCGCGCCACCTCGCTCCGTCGGCGTCCGCCCGAGGCGAACGCGAGGAGCAGGATCGCCAGATCGCGGGTGTCGACGAGCCGGTCGGAGCAACATGTCGCGAGCAGCCGGTCGAGCACGTCGCGGGTCACCGCCCGCTTGCTCTTGCGCTGGCGCGGCCGGACGCTGGCCCGGACCGCGAGCCGTAAGGCCGCGCGAAGACTGGGGGCGTGGAACGGACCCTCCTGCCCTTTCCAGCGATGCAGCGTCCCCCAGTTCGCCAGCCGGCGCTTGACCGTCGATGGCGCGTGCGGTCCCTCAGTGCGAAGTAGCAACGCCGCTCGCAGCTCTGCCGCGACCTCGGCCGGCATGCCGTGTTGCGGGTCGGTTTCGCGCGCGGAAGGATCCCAGAGGTGATGCGCCACGTACTTCAGGGCCAGGCTTTCCGGCGCCGGCCACGGCAGCGGTGCTCCGGTCGCGGCCCTCGCCCAGCCCTCGAGGTAAGCCAAATCGGAGGCGAGCGCCCGCAGGGTATTTTCGCCCATGCCCTCGCGCGCGAGATGTTTCAGGGTCGCGACGTCGTCGTCGGTCAGGAGCTCGGCGAGCCGATCGCGCCGCTCCATCGGCAAGATTGCCGAGAGCGCGTCGAGCTGCAGGGCGCGCCGGGCTTCGGGGTCGGAGACCAGCACGCGGGAAGTGATGTCGTCCATCGGCGGCGCTCCGTCAGAAGCCGTAGCTTCGATCTGCCCAGCGCAATAGCACGCGGGCGTCAGGGTCGGGCAGGCGGACGCGCTGGGCCTTCAGGCCCTCAGCGATGGCGCGTCCGACATCGGGGTCAACCCAGTGGCCGTGGGTCATCAGGAAGAACCAGCCGAAGGGCAGGCCGATCGCGCGGTCCACGGCCTCGATCCGGTCCATCAGAAGGTGAACCGAAGCTTTGGGCGTCATGAGCAGCCGTTCCTTTGGTGGCTTCAATGGCCGCGGGATGAAGCCGACATCGCGCTCGTCCTTGTGCGTATAGTCGCGGGCGTCGAGCGCCCAATGGGCGAAGACGCGCTGCGGCCTGGCGCTCGATTCCTCCCAGTCCTGAAAGAACCGCAGCTCTCTTGGGACAAAGCCAAAATAGTCCGGAACCGCCTCCAAGAACGGCGTCTCGCGCGTTCCGCTCGGCCCGCTTTCGCGAATGACACGCCGCTCCAATTCGGGCCGCTTGGCCTCCCGCTTCTCCCGTTCAACGCGGCCGCAGCGATCGAGGAAACTGCGGACGTGTATCACCGCGCCGCCGGCGCGGCCGAGGAGCCGGTAGACCGGGCCGGACAGGCGATCGGAGTCCGGAAGCTGATCGGTCCGAGGCCAGCTCGGATCGAGCAGTTCCGATTCTCCCCAGGGTCGATAGTCCGGGTTGACGATCGGGCCGGCGCGCCATTCGATCTCGCGGCCGAGCGCTATCTGAAGATAGTCGGCCGCGCCCGGCCCGGTCGGTGCCGACACAAAGGCGCCGGAGCCGCGCCACTCCGTGATCTGCAGATCGGTCTCTTTCAGGCGCGACCAGACCGCCTTGATGTCGCCGCCGTCCTTGGCAATTTCGGCCGTCATCCACGGCCGTAATTCGCCGAGCCGCGTGCCGTCCGGCTGGAGGACCGACCTTGTGTCGCGCCAGTAATCGTCGTCGACGGGGGCGAACCCGAAGGCAAAGCCCGGCAAGGCGGCAGCCAGCGCCGGGAAGAGGTCGGCGTCGGCCGAGGCCGGATTGAGCCCGGCCAGGACGGTTTCGAGCGAGGCGGCATCCGGGAGGCGGGCAGGGGTGGTCATGCCGGCGCTCCTTCATCGATCCAGGGGTTCAGCAATGGCAAGCCCAGCGGCGCAAAATCCTTGGTGTTGCGGGTCGCCAGCACCAACTCGCGGTCAAGAGCGGTGGCGGCAAAAAACCCGTCCATCACCGAAAGCGCAAAGCCGCTGCGGCGGGCCTGCGCCATCAGATCGCCCCAGCGTTCGGCGATCCCCGGATCAATCGGCAGGATCCGCCCGGCGAAGCGCGCCGGCAGATCCTCCGCGAGCCAGGCGGTCAGCGCGTCCCGGCGGCGGCCATCGTCCATCAGGGCGATGCCGCGCCGGAGCTCGGCGATCGACGCCACGCTGATGAAGGCCCGGTCCTCGTCGATCGTATCGAGCCATGCGAGCACCTTGGAGTCCGGCGCCGGCCGGCGAACCTCCGAGAGCACGTTGGTGTCGAGCAGGACATTCATAGATCGAGGTCGCGCGGCTGGTCGCGGACCCGGTCGAGGTCGAGATCGGCGTCGCGCAGCGGCGAGGCCATCAGGAACTCGGCCAGCGTGCCCTTGCGGACGGTCTTGCGCGACCATTCCTCGGCCGAGACGATGACGACGCTCGGCTTGCCGTGGCGGGTGATGATCTGCGGGTCGCTCTGGGCGCGCTCGATCACTTCGGAGAGACGCGCCTTGGCGCCAGCGACCGTCCAGTGATCCGATTCGTGAGCAGGGGTTTTTCGGGGGATTGTCATGACTTGCTCCTGTGACCATAATGACTATCGTGACTATATGGCGAATCGCGGCGATTTTCAACGGGCGGTGTGCGGGGAAGACGTCCTTGCGCTAGTATCGGGGGCGAACGGAGGGAAGCGTCATGGGCGGTCACGCGAAACAAAACCAGCCGCGGCCGGCGCCGGCCGACGAAGCCAGTACTACCGGGCGCAATCGTCGGGCCGTTCGGACCGTCGATCTGACCGAGGAGGACATTGCCGCGATTGAGGCCAGCGAAATGGCACCCGGCTTCGAGCACCTTAACGCCGAGCTTGAGCCGGAGCCGGCCAAGGCTTTTCGCGACAATCTCTACGACGAGCCTTGAGCTCGGCCGACACGGATGTCGATCAGCGCCACGACGTCTGACGCGCCCAGCGAGCCCGTTCGGAGGAGGGGAGGGGGCTGGCAGCGGTCGTGTCCTCTCGTCGATCGGAGCCCCGGCGGGGTGATTTGCCGGGCTGAGGGCGCTCAGAATCGCTGATTTGCGCGGTGCCGTCCATGACTATCGATAAGGGATAGTTATCGATAGTGAGAAGGTGCGGAAAAAGGCACCGCTATGACGGAAGCTATGTTCATGATAGCTTCCGTTGCACCGATTCCCGTTAAGGTTATCAAGCCCTTGCCTTCCGGCTACCAGATCCCGGATCCGCTGCCCTGGCCCCAGATCGCCGGGCCGCTCGCTGTTGGTTTTACTTAGCGATTTCAATTGAAGCGCTTAGGTAAAAAACGACCTCTCGATTTTCACCTAAGCACTTCAAACCGCCGCAGGCGCGGGACCATCACAGCCCGGCTGCTTTGGTCAAATTGACGCGGAAACGATCCCGCCGGCGCTGATAACGCCGAGTCATTTCGGCCGACGCGTGCCCTAGCTGTTTCTGCACATAACGCTCCTCAACCTCGGCCGAGGAGGCCAGGCCCGCACGGAGCGAATGGCCAGCAAATTTCTGCTCCCGCTCGCCTTCCGGCAAATCGCCGCGAACGCCGGCGGCGAGCGCGGCCCGCTTGACCAGACGCGCCACCTCTTGGTCGTTGAGCCGATCCGGTCCCACATCCTTGCCTTCGCCCCGAACGCGGCGGAACAGCGGCCCATGGCCAATGCGGGCAAATTTGAGCCACGTCGCCAAGGCGACGACTGGACAGGTTGCGTCGGCCGAGCCGCGGCCGATCTCAACCTGGCGCCAGCCGGTCTTGCCGCGCAGGGTGACGAGCACGCCCTTGTCGAGAATCTCGACCCAGCCGCGGCCGTCCTCGGTCTGGTCGCGGCCGCAATCCAGGCCAACGATCTCGGAGCGGCGCAAGCCGCCGGTAAAGCCCAGGAGCAGCATGGCGCGGTCACGCAAGCCCCGCAACGCGCCGCGGTCGAGCGTCTCCAGCATCGCGATCAGATCCTCAGGCAAGACCGCCTCCTTCTGCCGGGGCGGCGCGGCGTGGGTGTTGCGGATGCCGGCCATAACGGACGCGATATGCCGGTCCTGGCGGTCGAGCGGCTGACCGCGCTGGGCATAGTTCCAGGCGAGCGAGGACAGCCGGCGCTCGATCGTCGACACCGAGTTCGGCCTCTTATCGCCGGTCGCCGTGCCCGAGGCGCAGGCCGTGATGTAAAGCCCGACAACCTGCGCGTCAGGCGGAAACAGTTCGACCGCCTGCCGGCGGCACCAGGTGGAAAAATGCCGCCAATCGGAGGCGTAGGCGCGGCGGGTGTTGGCAGAGCTTGCCGCCTCGACATAGTCCCGGGCCCGGTCGGCGAGCCGCTCGAGATGGACCGGCAGGCCGGATTCTGCGGCCGGAAGAGGGGAGGGGAGGCCGCCCTGAATCTCGGCCGACGTGTCGGCGGCCGAAAGATCGACGGCTGCTGCCGGGCTCCCATGCGGCGCGGAGCTTTCCGAAGTACGAATTTCCGAGGTCTGGGCGGCACTATGGGGCATTCTCTCTATAATGAGCAAAACGAACGATAAAGCAAGGTTCTCATTCATTTTAAATTGTCGACAGGCGCGGCGTTTTATAGCAGTTGTACTGGTATAAAGCGCCGCGTGACTTATGCTTGAATATGGCCGCGCGCGCGCGAATCACACACGATCCACCGCCTGTCTTTCCGGTCTTTCCAGGCTGGGCGCGGTTGCCGGCATCCACGCAAGCCGTTCAAGATCCGGACTTTCTCGCCGGGGCGGCGCTCGCCGCCCTGCATCCAATCGCCTGTCACGAACATCTGCTCCGCATGCTGTGGCGTCAGCGCCTCGCACTTAGCTGCGCCGCGGTTCTGGCGCGCCAGGAGGGGCGGACGGAAGACGAGGCGGCGCTGCGCGATCATTGGTATCTTCGGCGCGAAACCGACGATCCCGGTCCGGCCGGCCGGATCCTCAAAGCATGGCGCTGGCTCGGCGAGAGCAGTGCTATGCCGCCGGACAACTGGGCGGTCAGTCTTGGCGCGCTGCTGGCGCATCGCTTCGACGACGGCCTACTCGATACCGTCGCTTTTGCGAGGGATCAGATCAAAGGGCAGGGCAGCGCGGTTGCAGCCGCGGCAGCGGTGGCAGCCACCAGCCTGCGCTTTCGGCCGGACTGCCGGCCGCTGGCGCTGTGGCTCGCCGACGCTGTCCTTGCCCACAAGCTCGGATGGCGCGCGCCCGTGCCGCTGCTCGCGGCCCATCTCCAGCGCGGCGACCTCCGCCTGGCGACGGCGCACGTTGATGGCGACAGTCCTTGGCGCACGGCCTGCGATCTCGCCTATGCACGTGGTGGCGCCGTCGCGGCCGACCTCTACAGCGATCTCTCGCGGCGCGCTGAAAAGCTCTTGAAGGTGGCGCCGCAACTGCGCGGCAAGGACGCCGATATGACGGTGGCGATCCTGCTCGGCGAGGATGCGCAGGCGGCCAGGACCGGCAAGGCGGCAAGCGACCGGTCGAGCCGGCGGCTGTTCGAGCGCCTCATCGCCCTTGGTGGCGTGCGCGAGCTGACCGGCCGGCCGACGTTTCGCCTGTACGGACTTTAGGTCATGGGATGGCGGCCGCGATCACCGGAGGCTCTTGACGTCGAGTTGGCGGACCTGCCGCCGGACCTGCGCTGGCGCACATGGGTGGGGCGCGTCGAGGCGGTCATTTTTGCTTCGCCGGAGCCGGTGACCCGTGAGGTCCTCGCCCGCGTCGTCGGCCGCGACTGCAATATCGATCTCCTGATCGACGACATCCGCGACGAACTGCGCGGCCGACCCTATGAGCTGGTCTGCGTCGCCGGCGGCTTCCAGCACCGCACCCGAAAGAACTTCGCCGACGCCATCCGCTTTGCAACGGGGCTCGGCGCCGAGACGAAACCGCTCTCGGACTCCGAGAACCTCATCCTGATGTGCATCGCCTACTTCCAGCCGATCACGCGCGGCGAACTCGGGCAGTTGTTCGGCAAAGAGGTCAGCCGCGACACCATCGGCCACCTGCGGGCGCTCGGATTCATCGCCGCCGGTCCCCGCAGCCCGCAACCCGGCGCGCCCTACAGCTACGTCACGACGAAGGGTTTTCTGTCGCACTACGGCTTCGACACCTTGCGCGACCTGCCCGACATGGAGGCGCTCGAAGACGCCGGTCTGCTCAGCAAGGACAAGCTGCTGGCTGGCACCATCCCCGTGCTTGCCGCAGACGAGAACGAGGACATCGCCGGCGACGAGGGTGGCTCGGGCGATGAAGCTGAGATCATGGACGATGGGTAGGTCGCCGCCCTGAGCGACCTGCCAAAGACACCTGTTATGGCACGATGCCACATTCATCGCGGCCGGAAGTTGAGGCGCCATGCGGAGAATAAAATGCGAAGGCTGCGGCCGTCTGGTCCCGGGCTTCGCGGTTGTCGAATACGGCTCGATGGAAGTCGGATACAAACGGCTTTGCCACCGCTGCTTCAATAGCGAGGCCGCCACGGCCGCCGGTCTCACCGACTTCGAGCATGTGGAATTTGATCCGATCCGTCTGAAAGATACCGACGGGAAATTCCACGAATTCCACTTCACGAGATTCCTGTTCGGCACGGGCGTCGCTTTGAACGCGTTCGAACTCCGCAAG
>CALRXG020000349.1:0-7978 GCA_943372075.1 Bordetella parapertussis
CCGGCTTCAAGGAACCCTTCCAAACAGCAGCTTCAGCATGACAGCCGCGCCAAGTGTCACCACTGCAAGGCCGGTGGAGAGATAGAGCGCACTGGCATCACCGAACCGGTCGATCACGACCGCATAAAGCAACGGCGCCGCTGCCGGCAGGATGAAGCTCGGAACCACGAGCCGGCCGACCAGCGTGCCATAGCTGCGATGATCGAACAGGATCAGCGGCAGCGTTCCCCTGGTGATGGTCAGAATGCCGTTGCAGCCGCCGTAGAGCAGCGCGAAGGCGATCGCCATTCCGTTCGACGAGCCGCTGAACAGCCCGGCGATAAAGGACAGCGGCATGATCAGGCAGGCGGCCAGATTGAGCGCGGGCGGATCGACCCGCCGGCCAAACAGCACCTCGCAGAGACGCGCGGCGGATTGCCCAATGCCTCGCAGCGTCGCGATCCAGACCGCCACCGTGACTGTGAGCCCGAGACCGGAGAGCACCGCGATCATGTGCGCGGACATGCCGGCATTCAGGAAATTGGCGCCGGTCATGATCACCGCGTAGAGCCCGCCCGCCATCGCAAGCCGCTCGCGGCCAACAGCAAGCGGTGGCTTGGGAGCAACCGATACGGAACCCTGCACGCCGGCGAAACGCTCATTCGGAATCAGCAGATGCAGCGGGATCGTCAGCAGCGCGAAGCCGGCATAGGCCAGCACTGCGATGCGCCAGCCGAACTGTTCCGAGAGCATGTGGCCGAGCGGCCAGAACACCGTCGCAGCCAAGCCACCGAGCAAGGTGATCCCGGACATCGCGCGGCGCGCCTCCGGACCGCCAATCCGTGCCAGCGCCGCGAACGCCGCGTCATACAGCGTCAGCCGCATGCCAAGGCCGAGCACGATCCACGACGCGAAATAGACACCGATCTGGTACGAGACCGCGAGACCCGCACAGCCGAGCGCATTGATCACGGCGCCCGCGACCATGACCTCGCGGCCACCACTTCTGTCGACCCACCGTCCCGCAAGCGGTGACGTGACGCCCATCACCAGCAGCGCCGCGGCGAACCCGCCATAGACGATGTCGCGGCTCCAGCCGAGATCCGCCGCGATCTGCTCGCCGAAGCCGCCGATCAGATAATAGGTCGCGCCCCACGAGATCAGTTGCGCAAGCCCGAGGGCAACGACGACGCGGCGGGCGATCACCGCGACCGGTCCCTCTCGTTGGGAAGCGTCGCGGCACCCGGTCCTAGCGATCGCTGCATCAGCACGGTGTCGACCCACTGCCCGAGCTTGAAGCCGACCGACCTGAGCGTTCCGACCATCTCGAAGCCCATGCGCCGGTGCAGCGCGATCGAGCCGGCGTTGCCGCTGTTGCCGATCACGGCGATCATCTGCCGCCACGGTCCGGCCTCGGTGTGCGCGATCAAGGCCTGAAGCAGCGCCACGCCGATACCGCGGCCATGCAGCCCATCGCTCACGTAGACCGAGTCTTCGATGGTGTGTCGATAGGCTGGCCGCGGCCGGTACGATGTCGCGTAGGAGTAGCCGGCCACACGCCCGCCGACATCGGCTACGAGATAGGGCAGTCCCGCGGCCCGCACGGCCGCGCGGCGCCCGAGCATCTCCTCGAGCGTCGGCGGAACTTCCTCGAAGGTCGCGAGCCCCTTGAGCACGTGGTGCGCGTAAATGCGCTGCACCTCCGCCATATCGCGCTCGGTGGCGTCGCGGATCACGTTGTGTTCGCTGTCCTTCATGCTTGCACTCTCGTCTTGCGGCATCATGCCTGTGCATCGTTGCGTCGGTGCTCGCTGTGGGTACCACGGGCTCATCTCGACGTCGCTGCGCGACAGCCCGACATCCGCCAGCAGGCGATCGTCGAGGTCGCGCAATGCCTGCCGGCGGCGAATGCGCGAATGTGGCGCGACCGCGAGATAGCGCCCCAGTTCGACGATGATGCCGCCAATGGACTTGAGGCCGGACAATGCCCGCTCCCGATCTTGCCGTCGGTTGCCCGACCATGCGCCTGAGGCTTATATAAGTGAAGCTTTGATCAATTATGCGAAGCATAAGAGATGCTTTGATGAAGAACCTCAACCTCGACTACCTCGACAGCTTCGCCGTCGTGATCGATTGTGGCAGCTTCTCTGCCGCGGCGGAGCGGCTGCAACTCACCCAGCCCGCGGTGAGCCTGCAAGTCCGCCAGCTCGAGCGCAGCCTCGGTGCGACCTTGATCGAGCGGGTCGGACGCAAGGCCAGGCCGACCGCCGCCGGCGTCGCCCTGCTCTCGCACGCGCAACAGATCAACGCGGCGGTGACGGCGGCGGTCGATGCCGTCGCACAGCAGACCACGGGAACGGCAGGGCGCGTGCGGCTCGGCACCGGGGCGACTGCCTGCATCTTCCTGCTGCCGCCGATCCTCAGGGAGCTGCGAGCCGCGTTGCCCTCGCTCGAGATTACCGTCACGACCGGGAACACCGCGGAGATCGCGCGCGCCGTCGAGGACAACACCATCGACATCGCGCTGGTCACGCTGCCGGTGTCGGGTCGCAGCTTCGAGGTCACCCCTGTGATGAACGACGAGTTCGTGCTGATCGCGCCGCGCGACATGAAGCTGCCGGCGCGGATCACGCCGGAGGTGCTGGCGACGAGGCCGGTTCTGCTGTTCGAGCCCGGCGGCAACACGCGGCGCACCGCGGACGAGTGGCTGGCGCGCGGCGGCGTTTCGCTGAAACCGTTGATGTCGCTCGGCAGCGTCGAGGCGATCAAGGAGATGGTGCGCGCCGGCCTTGGCTGCGCAATCCTGCCCGGCATGGCGGTTCCCGCCGAGGCCAGGCCGCGCGACCTGATCGTCCGCTCGCTGTCACCAAAGCTCTATCGCCGGCTCGCGGTCGTGATCCGCCGCGACAAGCGCCTCGATCGCGGGCTGCGGCAGACCTTGTCGGCCCTCAAGACGCTCTCGGCCACCAAGGACAACAGCCGCTAGAGCATGATGCCAGACAATACGAAGCGATCCCTGCTTGCCGCAGGCGTTCAGGCGGATGGGTTCAGAACCACGCGCCCTGAATGCCGAGAATGACGGCGACGAGCGAGATCAACAGGCCAATGCCGGAAAACAGCGCGACGGTGACAAACTCTGCCATATCCGAGCTTTCGGACTCGGGCGTGGATGTCGCCTTGATCGGGGTCGCGATGCGAGCTGCCTTGGGCATGACGGCCCTCCAAAATGATTCCGTGGTCAAAAAATCCCGGCCCTATTCGGGAGTCCCGGGAACACGTCAAAGGTTCAATGCGCGCGATGATAGTCGCGCACGAAATCGGCCGGTGTGATCCCTTTCACACCGGCCGATGCTTACAATGAGAAACAATTTAGCCGCGATAGATTGGCGCGCCGGCAGGCGATGCCGTTGCGCCGCCGTCAATGAACAGTTCCTGCCCCTGCACATGCGCGGCATCATCCGACGCCAGGAACAGCACGGTCTTCGAGATATGATCCGGCTCGCCGATCCGTCCCAGCGGCGTGGTCTTGCCGATGCGCTGCTCGAAGGCCTTCTCGGCCTCGGGCGTTGCGATTGCCGCGCCCCAGATCGGCGTGCGTACCGCGCCCGGCGCGACCACATTGACGCGGATCCCGCGCGGTGACAGTTCCGATGCCATCACCCGCGCCATCGCCCGCACACCGGCCTTGCTCGCAGCATAAGCCGAATAGCCGGGATTGCCGAGCACCGAGATCACTGAGCCATTGAGGATGATCGACGCGCCGTCGTTGAGATAGGGCGCAACCGCCTGCACGGTGAAGAACACGCCGGTGAGATTGGTGCGGATCACGTTCTCGAATGCCGCCAGCGTGGTGCCGCCGACCGGCGTCTGGCCGGGAATGCCGGCATTGGCGAACAGCACGTCGTATTTGCCGAATTTGTCCGCGCCCTGCTTCACCGCGGCCTCCAGCGCCGCGACATCGGTGGCATCGGCCACCACCGCGAGCGCATTCGGCCCGAGTTCCCTCGCCGCCGCTGCGAGCGTCTCCTTGTTGCGCCCGGTGACGACGACCTTTGCGCCCTCGGCCACGAACAGCTTTGCCGTCGCAAGTCCGATGCCGCTGTTGCCGCCGGTGATCAACGCCGTCTTGTTCGCCAGTCTCATGTCCGCCTCCAGCATGGTTGCATTATTAAACTTCGTTGCCTAGCTAAGGCATCAAGTTTAATATTGCAACCACACAAGGCCGTGATGGCTCAAAATCCGGGAGACAGTCGGTGAAGCGAACCAGTCTTGCAGGCGACAGTTGCCCGGTGGCACGCGCGCTCGACGTGTTCGGCGACTGGTGGTCGCTCCTGATCATCCGCGACGCCAGCCTCGGCCGCCGCCGCTTCGGCGAATTCCAGGCAAGCCTCGGCCTGGCCAAGAACATCCTCGCGACCCGGCTACGCACGCTGGTCGAGCGCGGCATCCTGAAGACGGTCCCCGCCTCCGACGGCAGCGCCTATCAGGAATATGTGCTGACGCCGAAGGGCCACGGCATCTTCCCGATCCTGGTGGCGCTCCGGCAATGGAGCGAGGAATTCGACGAGCATCCGGACGAGATCGCAACCATCATGGTTGACCGTGCCAGGGGCAAGCCGGTGAAAAAACTCGCGCTCTATTCGCAGGACGGTCGCGTGCTGGGTGCCGCCGACACGACGCTGAAGCCGCGGCCTGCACGGAAGACGGCGCGGCGCGCGGTGTCGTGACTGCATAGGGCGGCCCCTCTCCTTTCGTCATTCCGGGGCGACGCGCAGCGTCGAGCCCGGAATCCATCAAGCCGACGTTCCGTGGATGAATGGATCCCGGCCCTCGCTTCGCGAGCCCCCGGAATGACGGGCTACGATCCCGCTCATTCGCCGAATGGGTGGCTAGGGTGCTGGCTTTCGCCTGGACGACGAATGGAGGGAGCGCTGCGCAAGAGGCCGGCTCTCTCATCCCTCACGACAACTTCCGCCGGCTGCGGGCGCGCAACTGCTCGTCGGCCTCCAGCCGGGCCATTGCGAACAGACGGTCGAGGACTTCGAATTTGTGGCGCTGGGCGAGCTTGGCGAGTTCGGTCGCCGCGGCGCCGATCAGGATCAGGGCGTCGTCCGGAGCGTCGTCCCCGGTTGTCTCGTCGCCCGCCGGTCGCCGCCCGCCGGCCGCCTTGCGCTTCCGGCCGCCCCCTGTGCTGCTCAAAAGGCCTATTCCGATTCCCACCCTATATATAGAGACAGATACGCCGTTTCCGACCGCAACTCTAGGACGTATTTTTCAACCCTCGGGATAGGAACTCCACAGCTTGAGCTCTCCCTTCAATATCTGGCGATTTGACAGCGACCGCCCCAGCACCCATGTTCGCCCCGACACGGCGGGCCGCGAGTCTAGCGGAACCCGCCTTCAGATTTTCCCGTAAGCTATTGGAATGACATGAATATCGTCATTGTGGAGTCGCCGGCCAAGGCCAAGACGATCAACAAATATCTGGGGTCCTCCTACGAGGTCCTGGCGTCGTTTGGCCATGTCCGTGACCTCCCGGCCAAGAACGGTTCGGTCGATCCGGATGCCAATTTCCAGATGATCTGGGAGGTTGATGCCAAGGCCGCGGGTCGGCTCAACGACATCGCCAAGGCGCTCAAGGGTGCCGACCGCCTGATCCTCGCAACCGACCCTGATCGCGAGGGCGAAGCGATCTCCTGGCACGTGCTGGAGGTGATGAAGGAGAAGCGCGCGCTGAAGGACCAGAAGGTCGAGCGCGTGGTGTTCAATGCCATCACCAAGCAGGCCGTCTCCGAAGCGATGAAGGCGCCGCGCCAGATCGATGGCGCGCTGGTCGACGCCTACATGGCGCGCCGCGCGCTGGACTATCTGGTCGGCTTCACCCTCTCCCCGGTGCTGTGGCGCAAGCTGCCCGGCGCCCGCTCCGCCGGCCGCGTGCAGTCGGTCGCGCTGCGGCTGGTCTGCGACCGCGAGCTCGAAATCGAGAAGTTCGTCCCGCGGGAGTACTGGTCGCTGGTGGCGACGCTGCTGACGCCGCGCGGCGAAGCCTTCGAGGCGCGCCTGGTCGGCGCCGACGGCAAGAAGATCGCGCGGCTCGACATCGGCTCCGGCGCGGAAGCCGAGGACTTCAAGAAGGCGATCGAGGCCGCGCTGTTCAAGGTTGCGACCGTCGAGGCCAAGCCGGCGCGGCGCAATCCGCAAGCGCCGTTCACCACCTCGACCTTGCAGCAGGAAGCGAGCCGCAAGCTCGGCTTCGCACCGGCGCACACCATGCGCATCGCGCAGCGGCTCTATGAGGGCATCGACATCGGCGGCGAGACCACCGGCCTCATCACCTATATGCGAACCGACGGCGTGCAGATTGCGCCCGAGGCGATCACGCAGGCACGCAAGGTAATCGGCGAGGACTACGGCAATGCCTATGTGCCGGACAGCCCACGTCAGTATCAGGCCAAGGCCAAGAACGCCCAGGAAGCGCACGAAGCGATCCGCCCGACCGATCTGTCGCGCCGTCCGGCCACGATCGGCCGCAGGCTCGATGCCGATCAGGCGCGGCTCTACGAACTGATCTGGAAGCGCACCATCGCGAGCCAGATGGAGTCGGCCGAGCTCGAACGCACCACCGTCGACATCGAGGCCAAGGCCGGTTCCCGCGTGCTGGAGCTGCGCGCCTCCGGCCAGGTCATCAAGTTCGACGGCTTCCTCGCGCTGTACCAGGAAAGCCGCGACGACGAGGAAGATGAGGATTCGCGCCGCCTGCCCGCACTGAGCGAGGGCGAAGCCGTCAAGCGCCAGAGCCTCGCCGTCACCCAGCACTTTACCGAGCCGCCGCCGCGCTTCTCGGAAGCATCTTTGGTCAAGCGGATGGAAGAGCTCGGCATCGGCCGTCCCTCGACCTACGCTTCGATCCTGCAGGTGCTGAAGGACCGCGGCTACGTCAAGCTGGAGAAGAAGCGGCTGCATGGCGAGGACAAGGGCCGCGTCGTGGTCGCGTTCCTGGAGAACTTCTTCTCACGCTATGTCGAATACGATTTCACCGCCGATCTCGAGGAGCAGCTCGACCGCATCTCCAACAACGAGATCGCCTGGCAGCAGGTGCTGCAGGATTTCTGGCGCGGCTTCATCGGCGCGGTCAACGACATCAAGGACCTTCGCGTCGCCGAGGTGCTCGACGCGCTCGACGAGATGCTCGGGCCGCACATCTATCCGCCGCGCGCGGATGGCGGCGACATCCGGCAATGTCCGACCTGCGGTACCGGCCGGCTCAACCTGAAGGCCGGCAAGTTCGGCGCCTTCGTCGGCTGCTCGAACTATCCGGAATGCCGCTACACCCGCCCACTCGCGGCCGACAGCGCCGAGAGCGCCGACCGTGTGCTCGGCACCGATCCCGACACCGGCTTCGACGTCACGGTGAAGGCCGGCCGCTTCGGCCCCTACATCCAGCTCGGCGAGCAGAAGGACTACGCCGAAGGCGAGAAGCCGAAGCGCGCAGGCATTCCGAAAGGCACCTCGCCTGCCGATGTCGACCTCGAACTGGCGCTGAAGCTGCTGTCGCTGCCGCGCGAGATCGGCAAGCATCCGGAGACAGGAGAGCCGATCGTGGCCGGCCTCGGCCGGTTCGGGCCGTTCGTGAAGCACGAGAAGACCTATGCCAGCCTCGAGGCCGGCGACGAGGTGTTCGACATCGGCTTGAACCGCGCCGTGACCCTGATCGCGGAGAAGATCGCCAAGGGCCCGAGCGGCCGCCGCTTCGGTGCCGACCCCGGCAAGCCGCTTGGCGATCATCCGACGCTCGGCGCGGTCGCGCTGAAGAACGGCCGCTACGGCGCTTATGTTGCGGCGGGTGGCGTCAACGCCACGATCCCGAGCGATCGTACGCCCGACGAGGTTACGCTCGCCGAGGCGATCGCGCTGATCGACGAGCGCGCGGCCAAGGGCGGCGGCAAGAAGGTCAAGAAGGCGAAGTCGGAAAAGCCCGTCAAGGCCAAGAAGGCCAAGT
>CALRXG020000350.1:0-7968 GCA_943372075.1 Bordetella parapertussis
CGACGGCGAGCTTGATGAGATGAAGCGGCATCCCGCGGATGTAGCGGCCGGCGCGCGCTTTGGAAAGAGAGCGATCCAGGCGCCAGTGGATATCGGGACTTACCCGCGAAACGGCGCGGTGGCGGCGGCCCGAGCCGCCGTCATCGCCCGTCTTGACGCTAATCTTGGCTCGCAGCTGCCGGCGCGCTCGCAGCCGCTGGTGGCGCGGCAGGCGCAGGTGCAATCTGGACCGGGCGCTTCGCGACAGGGGCCCGCCTGGGCGCAGCAGCGGCTGCACGCGCGGCCGGCGGCGGTGCAGCGGCAGCCGGCTTCGCCGGTTCCGGCGTCATGATGCTGACCGGCGGCGTGTTCGCCGAGCTCGGAAACTCCGCGTTGGTCGGCTTGCCCGTGGGCATCGACGGCGGCAACGCCGCGACCAGGCCGGCAGCCGAAGGCGCGGCTCCGGTCGGCGCGCTCCAGGATGCCGCATAGCGCGTGATCAGGTTCTCGTAGGTGCGCTCGTTCATGTTGGCGATGATCTGATGATTGTCGCCAAGCGAGCGGAACGCCGGGCACGCGGTCGGCGTACAGCGGTCGCGCGCCATCAGCGCATAGGCCATCAGCCCGTAGCGGTCATGCTCGACGGCTCGGCGCAGCGCCTGCAATTCGGTGGTGGTGGTGCGCTCGGCGGTTGCGAGGTCGCCATACGCCGTCAGGCGCGAGATCTGCGCGGCCGCGTAGCTGACCGCCGCCGCGGCCGAGTCGGACGTGCCGAACAGTACCTTCTCACAGGCATTGAGCACGGCATCTCCGGCGAGGTCATCGATGCAGGCCAGTGCCGGCACCGTCTGGCCGGTCAATTGCGCCGTCCGCGTCTCGGCCTGGGCTGCCGCCTGCCCGCCTGGCGCAAAGCCCCGGATCGTCGCGGCGACCGCAACGGCGATCGATAGCAGCGTGATGACGGTCAGCGCGCCGTTGGCCACGGACTTCTCCGCACGCAGCAGCGTCACCAGCACGACGATTCCAAAAAAGCCCGCTGCAGCCAGCGTCAGCCACATCGGAAAGGTCGGCGAGCGCCAGATTTCATCCAGCGAGGAAGCCCAATTCATGCGCGATGTCCCTCAACGCAACCTAAGCACAACCGACAACGGCGAACACCGCCATCCCGGTATCCGGCCTACAGCACAATGGGTCTGCGAACGGGGCCTTTTGACGGCGGCGGCGCGGAACCACGCTCAGCCACCAGCTTGCGCACAAACGATCAGGACAGCGCGAGCTGACTCTCCTTGGCCACGCGTTCGAAAGCTTCGGTCGAGCTCTTGATACGGTACTGGCAGTCGTCGCCGTCGGTCGGCAGCAGGCGGATCACTTGATATGTGCCGCTCGCGGCTGGGCGCGCCACGTTGCTGGCAGTAAAATAGACGATCTCGCCAATCGAGTACTTGTGCTTCAACGCCCTCTCCATTTTCTTAGAGATTGCTGGCTGGGCTGACAGTCCCGATAGCTCCGGCCGGCATTTTGAGAACCCTGCGGCAAGCTAGCACATTGCCCTGCCCCAAATCCAGCAAGATTGGGGCATGGCGAAGGTGCGATTTTGCAGGTTTTTCAGGGCGATAGGCAGCAATTTGCGTGCCAGCCAGAAATTGCCCGCCGGGTTCACCTGGAACCCGGTTCCACCGGCTCAGGCGGTATGCGGCAGCTTGCCATTCGGGCTCGCGCTGTCGACCGCACCGGGAAGCGCCTGGGCCAGCACCTGGGACAGCTGGTCGACCGGAATGTTGAACCTGGCCGCGAGCTGCTTCACCGTGTCGCTGCCCAGCACCTGCTGGAGCTGCTCGGCCGTGATCGGCAGGTTCTGGCCGGTACCGATCCAGGATTTGACCTGGTCGCCGAGCCCGGCCTGCTCGAGCTTGGCAACGATCGCGGACAAGCCGCCCTGCCCGCCATTGCCCATGACCTCACCGAGCACCGCGGGGATGACTGCCGCCCCGAGCTGGCCAAGCATGCTTTTCAGCTCCGGCGAATTCTCCAGGGAATCGAGTATGCCCATGGTCTAAGTCCTTTCACGACTTGCAAAACCGGTCTTTGGGATTCGACGCCTTTGGCCCCGCGGCGTCAAGCCGCGATCTTTGCCGCCGCTGTCACAATTCGGCAGCGCAACAGCGCTCAGACGGTCTCGAATCGCTCGATCCGCAGCGTCTCGGCCAGACCATCCCGGGTCCATTCCTGGAACGCCGGCAGCGCCATCATGGCATCGACATAGTGCTGGGCCTCGGGCTTCACCGGGATCGCGTAGGTGCGGAAGCGATGCACCACGGGGGCGTACATCGCGTCGGCTCCGGAGAATGCGCCGAACAGGAACGGTCCCTGCCTGCCATAGCGCGCGTAACACTCGGCCCAGATATCCTGGATCCGCGCTACATTGGCCCGCGCGTCATCCGACAGCGCGATAGCGCTGACGGGGCGATGCAGGTTCATGCCGCACTCGCTGCGCAGCGGCACGAAGCCGGAGTGCATCTCGGCCGAGATCGCGCGGGCATGCGCGCGCGCGGCGCGGTCCGCAGGCCACAGTCTCGCCTCGGGAAGTTTCTCGGCGAGATATTCGATGATCGCCAGCGAGTCCCACACCGTGACGTCGCCGTCGATCAGCGTCGGCACCTTGCCGGCCTTGCTGACGGCGAGGATACGATCCTTGTCGGCCTGGTCCGTGTAGAGCGGAATGAAGACCTCTTCGAACGGGATGTTGTTGGCGCGCAGCGCCAGCCAGGGCCGCATCGACCATGACGAATAGTTCTTGTTGCCGATGACGAGCTTGAGCATGTCCGGGGAATCCTGTTGTCACGCCAGTTTGCCATAGTGCATTGCACGCGTTCAACCTGTACATCACGCGGGATGCAACGCGGCGCGGATTGGCGACCGCGCGTTTACGAAGGAAGGCACCATGACCGGCTATTGGGTCGACATCCTGGCCGTCGGGTTCTTTGCGCTGGAGTGGCTGGTCTACGCCATCACGCTGGAGCACACCGCCTATGGGCGCGACAGCCTGTCGGCGCGGATGCATGTCTATCGCGAGATCTGGGTGCGGAATCTGCTCCACCGCGAGGCGCGGATGGTCGACATGCAGATCATGGCCTCCTTGCAGAACGGCACCGCGTTCTTTGCTTCCACCAGCCTGATCGCGATCGGCGGCGCGCTCGCGCTGCTGCGTGCCACCAATGATGCGCTCGCCGTGCTCGGTGCGTTGCCGGTCAACCTGACGCCCTCGCCCGCTTTGTGGGAGGTCAAGTGCATCGGGCTGATCCTGATCTTCATCTACACCTTCTTCAAATTCGCCTGGGCTTATCGCCTGTTCAACTATGTTGCGATCCTGTTCGGCGCGATGCCGCCGGCCGGCCAGCGCGACACGCCGGAAGCGGAGGCCCATGTGATCCGAACCACGCGGCTGTTCGAAACTGCAGGCCGGCACTTCAACCGCGGCCAGCGCGCGTTCTTCTTCGCACTCGGCTATCTCGGCTGGTTCGTCAGCCCCTGGGTGCTGTTCATCACGACGGCCGCGGTCGTGATCGTGATCTGGCGCCGGCAGTTCGCCTCGAACGCCTGGCAGGCGATGGGCAGCTGAGCCTAGGGGGCGCACCGAACGCGACCACACTGACTCAGATGACCAGGGATTGATCCGTTTGTTGACCGCGCTCCCAGTTCGTCGCAGCTTGTGTCGCTATGGATGAAAATGACTTACTCGCCCGCTTTGGCCTCAATCCGGTTGCAGCCGATCTACCGGAGGTCCGCCGGCTCGTCGAAGCCGCGATCGCCGACAGCGATCGGGATAGCAATGAGCCGTTGAAACTCTTGTGTATCCAGCTGTTCTCGGCCGGTATCCCAACTGACGCTCTCCTGATCTACAAGGCCAAGATGTCCTCTTTCGATGCGGCGTGCTACATCGACATTCAGCTCGTTTGCGGAGCCGGGTTTGAAGAGACCAAGGCATTCCTTCTCGCGAGTAGCGCTCCTGAAGCACAGGCGCTTCTTGCTGCACTCCAGGCTAGCAGCCGAGCCGGAGACTTCGATGGATTCGCACCGCAACAGCACCTCGACGAATATCGGCGCTACTACGGGCTGAGCAGATAACGTATCGCCCTACGACGCGAAATCGCGCGGCGTGAAATCGAGGTCGAGCACCTTCCATTCGCCGTAGCGATCCCGCGGCAGCATCGCATAGGGCTGGCAGGCCTGCAGCGCCTCGGTCGCGCTCTTGAGCAGCAGCGGCCCCTTCTCCGACGCGGTGGCTTCGATCAGCAAGGGCGATGCGGCAAGCTTGCCATCGGGCTTCATGAACACCCGCAGCTTGATCCTGACGTCATCGCTCGTGCTCACCGTCGCCGGGAGTTTTAGGCAGGTCTTCAGGTGACGGCGGAATTCAGCGGCCACGCTGGAGCCGACGTCGGCCTGCTCGGTGGCCGCGGCGTCGAAATTGTCCTTGCCGGCACCGGGCCCCGACGGCGCATCGGCGGGCGGCTTCACGGAGATGTCGGGCGGCAGGCCGAGCATCACATTGTATTTGACCGACAGGTCGGGCTCCGGCTGCGTATAGGCAGGCGGTGACGCCGCCGCCTGCTGCTGCGGCATCGGCTGGGGCATTGGTGGCGTCTGGGGCGCCGGCTGCGCGGGCGGCGGCTCAGCCGCGGCATGTTGCGGCGACGGGCTGGGCTTGGGCGACGGCTGTGCCGCCTGCTTCTGCGCCGGCTGTGGCGCGGCCTGCTGCTTCTGCGGCGCTTGTGCCTGCGCTGCTGGTTCGGGCTTGGCGGAATCGACCGGCTTGTCGAGCGATGGCAATTGCAGCTCGGGGGTCGGCGACGGGCTCGGCACCGGATCGGGCTCCGCCGCGGCCTCGCTGTTGGCGACCTCCTGTGGCGTCACGATCTCGACCGGCACCGTGTCAGCGGCGACCGGATCGAACTGATGGACCTCCGAATACAGGAAAATCAGCGCAAGCAGCATCAGGTGCACGAACACCGATGCCAACATGTCCGCGTTTGGCCGAAACTTCATCCCGCTCGATCACATCAGTGATGTCTCCCCGCCGGCGACAATACCGGCCGGGCCCTGCCTGCCTCAATCCCAATTCGGTCCAGAACCGCAATCGGCCAGCGGGCAATAGCATGATCTGCGCCCCGTGCCGGGCCTTTTCCCAAAGATCATGTTCGAATGAGGACCCAATTCCTCATCGGCCATCATCGTGAGCCAGCGCCGGACATTGCCGAAATCTCGTGCATGTCCTCATCCGACAGCTCGAACCCGAAGACGTCCAGGTTCTCCTGAAGCCGCTCGAGCTTCGAGGTGCGCGGGATCGCCGACACATTCTGCTGCACCAGCCAGCGCAGGCAGACCTGGGCCGCGGTCTTGCGATAGCGGGCACCGATCCGCGCCAGCGCCCGATCGTTCTTGATCCTCCCTTTCGCGATCGGGCTGTAGGCCACGAACGCCATGCCATGGCCCGCGCAAGCCTCGATCACACCGGCCTGGTCGAGATAGGGATGATACTCGACCTGGTCGCAGGCAAGCGGCTCCGGGCATGCGGCCACCGCCTCCGCGATCAGCGCCGCGTTGAAGTTCGAGACGCCGATATGCCGCGCCAACCCGGCCTGCCTGACCCGCGCCAGCGCGCCGAGCGTGTCGGGGAGCGGCACCTGCGGATTGGGCCAGTGCAGCAGCAGCAGATCGACCTCGGTCATGCGCAGCCGCGCCAGGCTCTCCTTGGCGGAACGTTCGAGGTCTTTCGGCTTGAAATGCGTGGTCCAGACCTTGGTGGTCAGAAACACATCGTCGCGCTTGATGCCGGAGGCGCGCAATCCCTCGCCGACCTCGCGCTCATTGTCGTAGATCTGCGCGGTGTCGATGTGACGGTAACCGAGCCGCAACGCCTGCTCGACGATGCGGGCGCAGGTCCGGCCGCGCAGCTCCCATGTGCCGAGCCCGATCGCGGGGATTTTGGCACCGTTGCCTTCGACAACATTCATGCGCCCATTATGCGCGCATGGCGCGGACCTGCCAACTCACGTATCGGTTCCGCGGTGGACGGCCGCAGCGACCTACCGCTCCGGCTGGTAACCGTCGGTCAACGTCTTCAGGAAGGCGATGATGTCGGCTTCATCCTGCGCCGTCATCGCGGGCGTATCGCCCAGATGGCGCTCGAACGGCGGATCGCTGACGTCGACATTGGCGTGATATTTCTCCGGCAGGTCGTCGTATTTGCGCACCGTTCCGTCGGCCGCGCGCGGATACACCTTCTCCGGACTGGTATCGCGGAAATTATAGAAATCCAGCACCTGCTCCAGGCTGCGAAACACACCATTGTGGAAGAACACGTGGCGCGTTGCAGTGTTGCGCAAGGTCGGCGTCAGAAACATGCCGCAATATTGCGTCTGCTCGGCGATGTCGGTGCGATACGGGCCGCAGACCCCGAGATCGAAATAATTGGGATCGCGGTTGCCGGCGAGCGTGGCGTTGCGCGGCGCGCCGAGTGCCTCGTATTGATGGTCGGTGAACAGCGGTGGCAGGCCGTCACGGGTCGGCGCCGACGTGTGGCAGCCGCCGCAATTGGCCTTGTCGGGATCGTTGAACAGTTGCAGGCCGCGCAACTCGGCTTCGCTGAGCCGCGCCCTGCCCTCGAGCCAGTAGTCGAACTTGCTGGTGTAGGGATGGAAGCTCGGCTCCTCCACCTGATAGCGCGCGACGGCGAACATCGCCTCCGCGACCAGCAGCCGCCGGTTTTCGAAGATGTGAGCGCCGAACAGTTCGGCAAAGCGCGGCGCATAGTCCGCCTGCTTCAGCTTGTCGGCCACCACCTCCATGCTGCCGCCGTCCATCTCGTTGGGGTCGAGCAGCGGAAAGATCGCCTGGTCCTGCAGCGTATCGGCGCGGCCGTCCCAGAACAGGCCGCCCTGCGGAACGATGTTGACCGCCGATGCCGCTGTTCCGGTGGCGACCTTTTTGGCGCGCGTGGCCTGCTGGCCGAGCGCGGCCATCTGCGCGAGGTCGACGACGTTGTCGTCCTCGTCCTTCTCGGGGCCGATGCTGAAATTCGGGAGACGCTCGTGATAGGTCAGCGACGGAACGGCGCGCGTCCCCTGCCGGGACAGCGCGGGCCCGCCATGCATCACCGCGGCATCATCCGGCGGACCGTAGGCGTGGTCCGGGCTGTGGCAGGATGCGCATGACAATGCGCCCGACGAGGACAGCGAAGCGTCGTAAAAGATCTTCTGGCCGAGTTGCGCCATCGCGGAAAGCGGCGCGACCGGCGGACGCCTGAGCTGCACGGGATTGGGGTTTGTCCCCACCAGCCCTTGCGTTTCGACTGCCGCAGCGGCGCCGGCCATGCAAAGCAGGCCGGCGCCGAGGAGCCACAAGATGCGGCCGTTCATCTGACGTCCCGTGATCCCAGGGCGTTAGTGATGGTGGTGATCGTCAGACGGGCTGACGACGACCGTACCCGCGGTCGGGTCGAGGAACAGCTTGTTCCGATCGCCATGATCGGGACCGTGATCGAAATCGAACATGTCCATGATCGATTCGACGCTGTCGTCGAACGAACCGCCACCAAGACGCTTGCCATGCAGCCAGTTGTCTTCGACGAAGCGCACGACGGAGGCCTGCGAGATCCGGGTGTGGCTGACGAAGTTCTGCTTGGCGTAGGGCGAGATCACGATGAACGGCACCCGCGTGCCCGGCCCGCAGCGGCCGTTCACCGGCTGGCCGTTGAGGCCCTTCGGCTGGGTCTGCTTGCCCGCGCCGAGGCCGCACTGGCCCGGACCGTTGACCTGATCGGCGGTCGGATCATACGAGGCGCTGGTCGGCACGGCATAGGCGTGGTCGTACCAGCCGTCGGAGTCGTCGTAGGTGACGATGACCGCGGTGTCGCGCCACTCCGGCTGCTTCTGCAGGAAGTTGATCAGCTCGACATTGCCCACCTGCTCATCGAGCGGGTCGGAGTTT
>CALRXG020000351.1:0-7952 GCA_943372075.1 Bordetella parapertussis
ACCATGCCAACCTGCTGATCTGCGGCCCGGCCGGCGTCGGCAAGAGCTGGCTCGCCTCGGCGCTCGGCCACAAGGCCTGCCGTGACAATCGCTCCGTGCTCTATCAACGTGTTCCGCGGCTGTTCGATGACCTCGCTCTCGCGCGCGGCGACGGTCGCCATCCGCGCCTATTGCGCGGGCTCGGCCGTGTCGATCTGCTGATCCTCGATGACTGGGGGCTCGAGCCGCTCGACGCTGGTGCCCGTCACGACCTCCTGGAAATCCTCGAAGATCGCTATGGTCATCGTTCCACCATCGTCACCAGCCAGCTCCCCGTGGACCAGTGGCATGTGCTCATTGGAGATCCTACCTATGCCGACGCCGTGCTCGATCGCCTCGTCCACAATGCCCATCGGCTCGACCTTACTGGCGAGAGCCTGCGCCGAACCCGGCAATCCGCCCGAAAGACCTGAGCCCGTGACGCTGTGGACATGCCGCTGCGCTTGGACAACGCCAAGGCGTTGCCCACATGCCCACAGCAAACGCAACAGAAACACAACAAGCTCAAGCCGCGATTCCAGTTGACCGTGCGGCTTGCCCAATGCCAGAGAACCTCAGCAGCTAGAACGCCTCGCCCCCGGGCGAGATCAAATCGGAGAGGTGGGCGACATCGTCTCGGAATCCCCGGGCGACTTCATATCGGTACACCCGGGCGACTTCGTCGGAATCCGCACTGTGTTCGACATAGTGTTTTCCCGAAACAACGTGTTGCCGCCAATATGAGCGTGTTTCGCCGTTGCGCAACTTCGCCGGGGAGACCCTGGAGCCCTCCCCCTATGCGTATTGGAATGCTGCAATGGGCGTATGGGAATGACGTGTGATTATGCGTATCCTTTTTTGGAGGGCGGGCCGGTCTTCCGGGGGGAAGTGTTTAAAGTCGCCCCGCCTAGATTTTGGGGTCTCCCGGGGGAGACGCAAGGGTCTCGGGGACACCTTGACTTTTAGGACAAAACGTCCTATTTAGGGATCAAATGGATTGGGAATGCTCGATCGGCGCTGGGCCTCGGTGAACACCGGGGCCCTTCGCTTTTTGGGCTAGGGGAAAATCTTCAAGCCGTAGCCCTCGATCTTGCCGTTAGGGCTCGCCCGAAATTTGGACTTCAGGGCATCATAGGCCCGGTTGGGCTGATCTGGCTTGATGACGTGGCGCCCAATGGGGTGTGCGACAAGGTCAGCCAACTGTAGGCCGGTCGAGTTGTGCTTCTTGTCCATGAAGCGGATTTCGAGGTTCTGCATCTTGCCGACGGCGTTTTGACCGTCGCAGATCCTGCGAAACTCCAGCTCCAGCTTCGCATCCTCGGTCTTGCCACGGCATTCGACCTGCAAATGGGTCTGGACGTTCGCCTGGCCCTTGTCGATCAGGAAACGCTGCAGGCGCTCCATGCAGAAGCCCAGGGCAATGCTGTAGGGGTCCGCCGGGTCGCTGTATTTCTTGACGTGCTTAGCCTTGTCGATGACCGCGGCAATGAGTGTGAATTCAGCGTCGCCGATCAGCTGGGTTACCCGGTCGATGAACGATGCCCGCGTGTTAGGATTTAGCAGGATGTTGAAATCGCCGGTCGCCTTGCGGATTTCATGACCGTGCAGCACTATGCTGTCATGGCCCCAGAAGTCGAATTTGAACCGCTGGAAAGCCGGCACGATCTTTTCGATGTATTTGGCCTTTTCGACCACGCAAAAGGCGAGCGCGAAAACCGGGTGATCCGGGTTGATGTTGGTGAGGCCGTGATCGCCGCTTTCGTCGATGTAGACAATGTATTCGCTGTAATTCATGGCGAGACGTTACCCCAAGTCGACGCTGGGGCCAGCTTGGCTGGCTCATAATCGACCGCTATTCGAGCACGGAGCCGTTCGCAGCTTGACCCAATCGAGAAACCAGCGGCCGTTACAGGGACAGGATGTCTCGAAAGGCTAGAGGTTAGACGTACGCCCGCTTGGGTCCTCATTTGCATACTCTCGCAAGTTTTTAGAGAGGCCCGATCGAGCATCCGCTCCGGGCCTCTTTTCCCAATTTAGCCCGTTGAAAATGCGAGCTATTCCGCGATGCACCGTCCATCGTGGGCCGGCCCTTCATGGCGAGCTTTTTGGGACCGCAGTCAAAATTTCGCAACAAAATGGGGAGCCGATTGACAGTTCCATCAAAATTGTCTACATAAATGCCAGCCTGATTGTGGTGACGCCATTTTGTAATCAATTCTGGAGGCCTTTGTGTTCAATCATCGCCATTACGTGCCAATTTTGAAATGGAAAATGGGAGAGTACCAGGCGCTCAGCCGCCTGGCGGGGCCGGTCAAGGACCGCATCACCCCCCTCCTCGAAATCCCCCCGGTCGGGTTCGACTTCGAGACGCAGCGGAACAAGGAGAGCGCAGACGACCACCTGGGCGACTTCGGCAAGCGCCTGAAATCCAAGTGGCAGGCCCGGCCCTGCTTTGTTGACTTGAAGCACCTGCCCGCGGCGACCCGATGCGCTGGGGGACGCCACTGCGTCGAGGTTCTGTTCGAGACTGCCCGCGCCGAAGGCTGCGCGGCCATCCCGGTCGTCAGTTTCGCAAACGACGCCGCATTCCTGGCGGCCGTGGCCACCGTTTCCCGGCAGGACCGGCGCGGCGTCTGCCTGCGCCTGTCCCTTCCCGACTTCGACCGGCACAATCTCCAGGCCGACATCGAGAACCTGCTGCGCCCCATGGCGGACGGCTATGGCGAATGCGACCTGGTGATCGATCTCGGCACGCCGACCTATGTGCCGATCGCGATCATGGTGACGATCATGCAGACGCTGATGGCCCGGGTCCCCATGCTCAACCAATGGCGCACCGTCACCATCGCCGGCACGTCCTACCCGAACTCGGTGGCGAACATCGCCGCGCCGTACCAGTTGCTGCCGCGCCATGAATGGCAGGCTTATCGCGCGTTCATCGCAACCATCGGTCACGAGACGCGGATACCGACCTTCGGGGACTACGCCGTCGCCCACCCTGACCTGGTCGAGCTCGACATGCGGATGATTAAGCCGTTCGCGAAGCTGCGCTACACCATCACCGACCACTGGCATGTCGCCCGCGGGACGCCGGTACGGACCCACGGCTTCGGCCAGTACCAGCAGATGTGCGCGACGCTGGTTGCCCTGCCTTATTTCAGTGGCCGCGCGTTCTCGGCCGGCGACGCCTATATCGCGGACTGCGCGGCAGGCACCGTCACGACGGGAAATCTGTCGACGTGGGTGTGGGTGTCGACGAACCGGCATCTGACGAAGGTGGTCGATGACCTCGCCAGCGCGCACGCGCTTTCAGTCGCTGCCGAATAAGCGGCCGAAGCTCCTGCAGGTCGACGGTTTCGGCCAGGTATTTGTAGAGAACGCCGCGCGGTTTTCTGAGCAAAGCCGGCGGTGCGCCGCGCTCCTGGAGGATTTCAACGACTTCCGGTCGCCAGAGCAATTCGGCCAGGGCGAGCGGATCGATGGTGGGGTTCTGCGCAAAGGCCTGCGCAGTCTCGAAGCTGATGCCGCCACGCGGTCCCGCCGTCACGACCTTGATACCCCACCATTGCGGGATCAGCGGCTTCGCCTTCTCCAAATGGCGCTCGCCGACAACGAGCGTCGCCCGGTCCAGGACGAGCCCATAAGTGGCGATCTGGGCGGGAAGCCGTTCCAGCGTGTCTGAATCGCTTTTGATCTCGTAACCGTGCAGGTAGCCATTTACGACGGCGATATCGACCCGGCAGGTGCCATGACGCAGGCCCAACTCGTCGAGCACCAAAGTGTCGGCGTCGCCGTGATGCTCTTTCAGCACCTTTCGGTGCAGAGCCTGTCTGACATCCCGATCTCGCACGACTAAATCCTCAGGAGGGGCGCGGCCCTAATATGCCGCGATACAGCCCAACAAACCGTTGAATCTTCGCTAGCGATCGACCTCATCGAATCACAATAGCGCCGAAGAAGCCGCGATGACCACCCGCTTTGCGGCCAGAGCGGGCAAAAAGCTGTGACCCGAGTCCTCCCGGCAACAGATGGCGGCAAGTCCCGTCCGCGTACGGCGTATTACATACTTAAGCTTTCATTTAGGAATTGCCCGTATGTTTTGGACATGACCAAGCGCGTGATTTCAGTTCGACTTTCGGACGAACGCCTCAAGCAACTGGATGAGGTGTGCAGCCGGCTGGGCATGAACCGCTCGCAGGTAATCGACGCCGCGTTGCGGCTGGTTCCAGAGGTGATGTCCGGAAAGGCAGAGCTACACTATGACCCCGAACGGTTTAAACGATCCGGGCAAACTGAATAAAGACCGACTGGCGGCCCTGGTAGCCCTGCTGGTGATGGTGATGGTGGCTGCCCACAGCGGCTATCGGCTACACATTGGCCTAACTGGGATCACGTTCGAGCAAAATGCTCAGGTCACCGCCCGGTAGCCTGGGCGATTGTTCCGGAGTGTAGGGGATGGAAAATGCCGGCTCTCCAATTCACTTCGGACTGTTTCACCGATAGCCTCGCTTCTGCTTTGCGCCTATTTTGAAATCATAGCTATGTCGGCCCTTGGGACGAATACGTTTCGATCCGAACAGTGCCGGCACGCCCAATGCGCCTCCACCTTCTCACAAGCGAGCACTCGCCAAACAGCGTGGGCTTAATATCCAGCTTGTAGTAGCGCGCCATATGCCTGCACTCATCGACGCGGGTCAGTATGATTGCGGTCATGTTATTTTCTTCTGTTCTTTTTGGGTTTGCAGTGCCCAGGATTCGGTCGAGGCATGACACAAGAAGAGTGCAGATTTCACGCATACCCTCCTTCTCGCGATCGTTACATCCACCCAGCGCACAAATACGTCATGATGCCTTATGAACTCGACTCTTGTGCAATCGCTTATGCGCTGAAACTGCCTCCGCTGGTCTTTGTGCGATCTGGCGAGTTGCGACAGGCGGAATGGACCGAGTTCAGCCTAGCTGAGGTTGTTTCCTTAAGTCGCACGTCCACTAGTTCGACATGTTGGCGTCAAGGAGCGCCAGAAGTGAGCGCACCAGTACTAGTCGCCGACGTCCGATCGTTGTCGTGACGATACGCCCAGCTCCTATCAACTCATAAAGCTTCGTACGTCCCAAGCCGGTCACTTCGCATGCATCGTCAATCGTGCAGGTGAGCCGCTGGGCGAATGGCATCGTGCTCGATTCTGCGGCTTTCGGAGCGAATAGACTGACTTGTGACTGTTGACCGCCAGTTTTCTCTCGTCGATTGTATCTCACGTAGCTCTCCAATTCGCACAAGGCTCGACAGGACAAGAGTTGATTGTGCAACGAGCAACGTCAATGCGAGCACCCGAGCGCGCTCGCGCACGACAGCGCACGACAGCGATGGTTTGAATATTTCCGGACACCAAGGGCGACGAGGAAATTTTCGCGAATGCGCCAGCCACAGTGAGGCATCGCGCCGAGAATGGTCTGCTGATGTCGGCGGCAAATTCCCCAAGCGTTCGCCGCTGTTCACCAGCGTCTTATTCAACCATTATTCAACGAACGAGGCCGATGGCTACCTAAGTACCTGAGTTTGCTGGCGCTCCCTAGGGGAATCGAACCCCTGTTTCAGCCTTGAGAGGGCCGCGTCCTAACCGCTAGACGAAGGGAGCGTTGAAGGGAAGGCAATAGCCTTGAAATCCCCCCGCCGCAAGATGGCTTGTGCATTGCGGTGGGGATTTTGTCATCCATGCTGACCATGCCGGGGCGACGGTTTCGCCGCGAATGGGGCCCCCAACGGGCCTGGCATGAAGCTCCCGCACGGTACGACGATGCGGCTGTCGCGCACATCGCCACCTGCGGATGTCATCTGCGCATCGTGCACGGCCCTGCTTTCGACAAACCGCAGCTGCAAAATCGCTCGCTCTGAAACACCTGCCTGTGAAGTCACACGGCGCCCTGCTCTGCTAACATTGCGGCCATTCACCATGCTGCGCCCGGCACGGCGCCCGAGAAGCGAGAGGAGTGCTTGGAACAAAGCGCAAGCCCTCGACGTCAAGCGCTTGACGTCAAGCCTTCGGCGCACATCAAATTGGCTCACCGACATCTTGGCACACAACAATCAGCGCGGCCGCGGGCGAATGGAAGATGTTCCGTCACCTCACGCCGCACCGGTCAATAGCTTAGGCAGAGCGAGGACAGACCATGATCAAGCTAAAAATCAACGGCCAGGAACAGAATTGGGATGGCGACCCGGATCTTTCGCTGCTCTGGTTTCTGCGTGACGAAGCCGGCCTCACCGGCACCAAGTTCGGCTGCGGCCAGGCGCTGTGCGGCGCCTGCACCGTGATCGTCGACAAGCAGGCGGTGCGCGCCTGTATCACCTCGGTCTCCGATGTCGTCGGCCGCGAGGTCACCACCATCGAGGGGCTGCATCCGACCGGCGACCATCCGGTGCAGAAGGCCTGGCGCCAGGTCAATGTTCCGCAATGCGGCTACTGCCAGGCCGGCCAGATCATGCAGGCGGCGGCGCTGCTGAACGAGAACCCGAAGCCCAACCACGACCAGATCCGCGAGGCCATGTCGGGCAATATCTGCCGCTGCGGCTGCTACCAGCGGATCGAGAACGCCGTGCATCTCGCATCGACGGGGGTGTGACATGAACATCCGCACCAATCCGAACAGGCTTCGCGGCTTCGAGAAGCATGCGAAGGTCGAGAACATGTCGCGCCGCAGCATCCTCAAGGGGCTCGGCATCGCAGGCTCTTTCGTGCTCGCCGCGCCGGTGATGACGCGGCAGGCGTTCGCCTATGAGACCGGCGCCGGCAAGATGCCGCACGGCGTCGTGGTCGATCCGCGCGTGTTCGTCGCGATCGCACCCGACGGCGTCGTCACCATCCTGGCGCACCGCTCCGAGATGGGCACCGGCGTCCGCACCAGCCTGCCCCTGATCGTCGCCGAGGAGATGGAGGCCGACTGGTCGCGCGTCCATGTCCAGCAGGCGCATGGCGACGAGGTCAAGTTCGGCAACCAGGACACCGACGGCTCGCGCTCTACGCGGCACTACCTGATCCCGATGCGCCAGATCGGCGCCTCGGCGCGCGCGATGCTCGAAGCCGCCGCCGCCAAGAAATGGGGCGTGCCGGTCGGCGAGGTGAAGGCGCAGAACCACGAGGTCGTGCACGGCGCGAGCGGCCGCAAGATCGGCTTCGGCGATCTCGCCGCCGATGCCGCCAAGGAACCGGTGCCGGATATCAAGAACCTCAAGCTGAAAGATCCGAAGGACTTCCGCTATCTCGGCAAGGGCCAGGTCTCGATCGTCGATCTGCACGACATCACCACCGGCAAGGCGCATTACGGCGCCGATATCCGCCTGCCCGGCCTGAAATACGCCGTCATCGCCCGCCCGCCGGTCACCGGCGGCAAGGTCAAGTCGTTCGACGATAGTGCGGCGATGAAGGTGCCGGGCGTCGAGAAGGTGATGGAGGTCAAGGGCTGGCCCTGGCCGTCCAAGTTCCAGCCGCTCGGCGGCGTGGCCGTGATCGCGCGCAACACCGGTGCGGCGATCAAGGGCCGCGATGCGCTGAAGATCGTCTGGGACGACGGCGCCAACGCCAAATACGACTCCGTGACCTATCGTGCCTCGCTCGAGGAGGCCGCGCGAAAACCCGGCCTCGTGGTGCGCAAGGAGGGCGATGTCGACGCGGCGCTGAAGAGCGCCGACAAGGTCGTCACCGGCGAATATTACCTGCCGCATCTCGCCCATGTCAGCATGGAGCCGCCGGTCGCGGTCGCCAATGTGACCGGCGACAAGGCCGAGATCTGGGCGCCGGTGCAGAGCCCCGGCGGCACCCGCGAGGATGTCGCCAAGACGCTCGGCATTCCCGAGGACAATGTCACCGTCAACGTGACGCTGCTCGGCGGCGGCTTCGGCCGCAAGTCGAAATGCGATTTCGCGCTGGAGGCGGCGT
>CALRXG020000352.1:0-7926 GCA_943372075.1 Bordetella parapertussis
TCGCAAGGTTGGAGCGGAATCCGCGACTTCAGGACGACGGTGCCGTCGTCGCGCCGTTCGACCGCGATGTCACGTGCGAGCCAATCCACCTTGCGGAAGGCGGGTTTCGTCAGCATCGCCGCGTCTCCATCCATTTTGCGTCTCCCGGAATTCTTGTCCTTTTAAGGATCTGTTCTCAGCGCTTGATATAGACAGGCTTTCGTTTCTCAAGGAAGGCCCTGATGCCTTCCTGAAAATCTTCCGAGCGGCTGCACAGCACCTGATTGCGATCCTCCATCGCAATCACGGCCTCGATCGAACCGGCATCGACGCTCATGTTGATGCATTCCTTCGAGAGGCGCAGACCGACCGGCGACGCTGTCATCATCGCATCGACGTAAGGATCGGCGGCGGTATCGAGATCGGCGGCCTCGACCACTTCGGACACCAGACCAACGGCAAGCGCGCGATCGGCATTGATGAAGCGCCCGGTCAGGATCAGCTCTGACGCGACCGACACGCCGACGAGACGCGGCAGGAAATAGCTGGTGCCGATGTCACAGCCGCCGAGCCCGAGCTTGATGAAGGCGCAGTTCATCCGCGCGTTCTTCGCAGCGATACGGATGTCGGCCGCGAGCGCCAGCGCGAAGCCGCCACCGGCGGCCGCACCCTGCACCAGCGCGATGATCGGCTGCGGAGCGCGTCGCATCAGCATCACGATGTCGGCGATGCGGCGTTGCGAGTCGAGGGAGTCAGCGACGGTCGGCGGCTCGGTCTGCCCGCCGCGCCGCGCCATCGCGTGCTTGAGGTCGAGCCCGGCGCAGAAATTCGCGCCGGCGCCCTTCAGCACCACCACCCGGGTGTCGCGATTGCGCTGCAAGCCCTGGAAATAGACGTTGAGCGCATCGATCAGCGACGGATCGAGCGCGTTCAAGTTTTCGGGGCGATTGAGCGTGACCCAATCGACTCCGTCGTGATGTTCGATCAGCAGCGGATTTGTCACGCGTCACACTCCTGCATCTGCAGATGCGGTGCGGGTTAATGCGCCCTCCCCCCTTGCGGGAGAGGGCATGTGCGTGGTTGCCGCGTGTTCGCTTCAGAGAGGGGTGGCCGCGGAGAGAACCCCTCTCCCGGCAGCCTTCGCTGCCGCCCTCCCCCGCAAGGGGAGAGGGTTGAGACAGGGCGCGCGCTAGCGCGGCGCCATGCGGATGGCGCCGTCGAGGCGGATGGTCTCGCCGTTGAGCATGGGATTTTCGACGATGTGGACGGCGAGGTTGCCGTATTCCGAGGCATCGCCGAGGCGGGCCGGGTGCGGCACCTGGGCGCCGAGGCTCTTGCGCGCTTCTTCGTTGAGACCCATCAGCAGCGGCGTCAAGAACAGGCCCGGCGCGATGGTGTTGACGCGGATCTTCAGGCTCGCGAGGTCGCGCGCGGCCGGCAGCGTGAGGCCGACGACACCGCCCTTCGAGGCGGCATAGGCGATCTGGCCGATCTGGCCTTCATAGGCCGCAACGGAAGCCGTGTTGATCACGACGCCGCGCTCCTCGCCGATCGTCTCGGCGGTGGCGAGGCGCTCGGCGAACAGCCGGAGCACGTTGAAGGTGCCGATCAGATTGACATTGATGATGCGGACGAATTTCGCCAGCGGGTACGTTCCGTCCTTGCCAATAATGCGCTGCGAGCCGCCGATGCCGGCGCAGTTCATCAGCACGCGCGCGATGCCGTGCGCGGCTTCGGCCTTGGCGATCGCGGCCTTGATTGCTTCCTCGTCGGTGACGTCGGCGTGCAGGGCAACGCCCTTCACTTCGGCGGCGACCTTCTCGGCGTTTTCCTTGTTCTGATCGATCACGCCGATCTTGGCGCCTTTGGCGGCCATGGCGCGCGCGGTCGCGGCACCGAGGCCCGAGCCACCGCCGGTGATGAGAACGGCAACATCTTTCAACTGCATGGGAACAACCTTTCCTTGGGCGTTTTTTCTCTAGACTTCGAACTTTGTTATCCGGCGGCGATCGCTGCCGTTTCCTTATCGGGATTGAGCACGCCGCCGAAGATCAAGGCTTCCATGTGCTTGATATAATCGCGGCAGACCTCGTCGGTGACCGGACCGACGCCGACCGCGCGCGACATCGCATGGCGGCCGAAGAACAGGTGATCGCAGGCGCCGATCAGGCTGGTGTAGAACAGCACCGGATCGATCTTGCGGAATTCGCCGGCCGTGATGCCTTCCGCGAGCAGCCGGCGGTGAAAATCCAACAGCGGCGCGACGAAGAACTTCGACACCTCGTTCGCGGCGGAGGGCGAGCTCTCGTGCAGAAGATAATGGATCAGCCGGTTCATATAGGGGAACTGGTGATAGGCACGGATGATGCCGCCGATATGCAGGCGCAGTTTCGCCGACGGCGTGATCGGCTGGCTGATCAGATATTCGAGCTGCGACATCTCGGTGGCGGCGTCGCGCGCCAGCAGGGCCAGCAGCAGCCCGTCCTTGTTGCCGAAATGATATTTCACCAAGGCCGCGTTGACCCCCGACTTCTGGGCGATGTCGGACAGCGAGACTTCGATCGAGGCGCGCTCGATCATCAGCTCGCTGGCTGCGACCAATAGCTTGTCGGCGGTGGCATTTTTGCCCGCGGCGAGTTTCGTCGGTACGCTGGTGTTCAACTGCGCTCTGGTCCCGCTCTGTGTCTGGACACGACGGTAAATCGAGGCCGCACATAAGCCCATGGCGGGGCTGCACTCAAGAGTTAATTGATTGATTGACTAAATGCTGAGCCGCCCCTTAAATCCGGCCCAACTTAAAGACCGAGCAATCCAGAAACATCAGGGAGATCAGACATGGCCGAGGCCTATATCGTCGCCGCCGCTCGCACCGCGGGCGGCCGCAAGGGAGGGCGTCTCGCCGGCTGGCATCCGGCCGATCTGGCCGCCACCGTGCTCGATGCGCTGGTCGACCGCACCGGCGTCGACCCGGCGCAGGTCGAGGACGTCATCATGGGCTGCGTGATGCAGGCCGGCGAGCAGTCCACCAACGTCGCCCGCAACGCTGTGATGGCCTCGAAGCTGCCGGAGAGCGTGCCCGCGACCTCGATCGATCGCCAGTGCGGCTCCTCGCAGCAGGCGCTGCACTTCGCGGCGCAGGCCGTGATGTCTGGCACCATGGACTGTGTGATCGCGGCCGGCGTGGAATCGATGACCCGCGTGCCGATGGGGCTCGCCTCCTCGCTGCCCGCCAAGAACGGCTTCGGCCATTACAAGAGCCCGGGCATCGAGGCGAAGTATCCCAACATCGTGTTCAGCCAGTTCACCGGCGCGGAGATGATGGCCGAGAAGTACGGCCTGTCGAAGGATGAGCTCGACGAATACTCCTACAACAGCCACCAGCGCGCGATCGCCGCGACCCAGGCCGGCCACTTCAAGGACGAGATCGTGCCGGTCCAGATCACCCGCGCCGACGGCTCGACCGATACCCACCACATCGACGAGGGCATCCGCTTCGACGCCAGCCTCGACGGCATCAAGGGCGTCAAGCTGATCGCCGAGAACGGCAAACTGACCGCCGCCAGCGCCAGCCAGATCTGCGACGGCGCCTCCGGCGTGATGGTCGTCAACGAGAAGGGCCTCAAGGCGCTCGGCGTCAAGCCGATGGCGCGCATCCATCATCTCACCATGATGGGCGGTGATCCCGTGATCATGCTGGAAGCGCCGCTGCCGGCGACTCAGCGCGCGTTGCAGAAGGCCGGCATGACAATCGACGACATCGACCTGTTCGAGGTCAACGAAGCCTTCGCCTCGGTGCCGACCGCTTGGCTGAAGACCACCGGCGCCGACCCGGCGCGGCTCAACGTCAATGGCGGCGCGATCGCGCTCGGCCATCCGCTCGGCGGCAGCGGCACCAAGCTGATGACCACGCTGCTGCATGCGCTCAAGCAGCGCAACAAGCGCTACGGCCTGCAGACCATGTGCGAAGGCGGCGGCATGGCCAATGTGACGATCGTCGAGCGGCTGTAACGTCGCGATACGAGGCAAGCAGCCTCCACGTCAAAGGTGTCGTCCCTGCGAAAGCAGGGACCCATAACCACAAATGCCCGTGGTTAGGCGCGGCTGGGGCCACATCTCAGTCCAACAACAAAAATTGGTGGTTATGGGTCCCCGCGTTCGCGGGGACGACCACTCTTGATGCCTCGAGGAAACACAATGACCCATCCGTCGACCCACGCGCGCAACCATCCGGACAAGATCGCCTACCAGATGGCGGGCAGCGGCAAGGCCATCACCTACCGCGAGCTCGACGAGCTCTCTAACCAGGGCGCGCATCTGTTCCGCTCGCTCGGCCTGAAGCCCGGCGACCATATCGCGATCCTGATGGAGAACCGGCTCGCGTTCATGGAGATCTGCTGGGCCGCGCAGCGCTCGGGCCTCTATTACACGGCGATCAGCCGCTACCTCACTGAAGAGGAGATCGCCTACATCATCAAGGACTGCGGCGCCAAGGTGTTCATCACCACGCCGCAATGCGCCGACAAGGTGAAGGGCCTGATCAAGGGCGAGGCGGGCGAGCCTCTGTTCTACATGATGGACGAGCCTGCGCCAGGCTTCCGCTCCTACGACAAGGAAGCCGCCGCCCAGCCGACCACGCCGGTGGCCGACGAGGTCGCCGGCTACGACATGCTGTATTCGTCAGGCACCACCGGGCGGCCCAAGGGTATCAAGAAGGAATTCGAGGGCAACCGGATCGACGTTCCGAACCCGTTCCTGCGGATCCTCACGGCTGACATGTGCGGCATGAATGCCGACTCGATCTACCTGTCGCCGGCGCCGCTCTATCACGCAGCTCCCTTGCGCTTCAACATGATGGCGACTGTGCTGGGCGGCACCTCCGTGATCATGGAGCATTTCGACGCCGAGGACTTTTTGAAGCAGGTCGAAAAGCACAAGGTAACGCAGTCGCAGCTGGTGCCGACCATGTTCGTGCGCATGCTGAAGCTGCCCGACGAGGTGCGCGCCCGCTACAGGGTCTCGTCGCTGAAGGGCGCGATCCACGCCGCGGCGCCCTGCCCGGTCGATGTGAAAGCGAAGATGATCGACTGGTGGGGACCGATCCTGATCGAGTACTACGCCGGCTCCGAAGGCAACGGCGTCACGGTCTCCACCTCTCAGCAATGGCTGACCCATCGCGGCACGGTCGGCCGCGCCGTGGTCGGCAAGGTCAAGATCCTCGACGAGAACGATCAGGAAGCGCCGACGGGGGAGATCGGTCAGGTCTATTTCGCCGACGCGCCCGTGTTCAGCTATCACAACGATCCGGAGAAGACGAAGAAGGCCTACAACGCCAAGGGTTGGTCGACGCTCGGTGACGTCGGTTATCTGGATGAGGAAGGCTTCCTCTATCTGACCGACCGCAAGAGCTACATGATCATCTCCGGCGGTGTGAACATCTATCCGCAGGAGACCGAGGACGTGCTGATCACGCATCCCGCGGTGTCTGACGTCGCCGTGTTCGGCGTGCCGAACGAGGAGATGGGCGAGGAAGTCAAGGCCGTGGTGCAGCCGCATGACATCGGCAAGGCCGGCAAGGACCTCGAGGCCGAGCTGATCGCGTTCTGCCGGCAGCATCTGTCGCCGATCAAATGCCCGAAGAGCATCGACTTCGAGCAGGAGCTGCCGCGCACGCCGACCGGCAAGCTGGTGAAGCGCCATCTGCGCGACCGCTACTGGCCGAAGGCACCGGCGAAGGCATGAATCTCATCCTCCCCTGGAGGGCGAGGATGAAGCGGAATGGCACGTCCAACAGATCCGTAACTTACAACTCCGCTGCCGGCTCGCAGGCGGCGGAGGCGGTGGCGCGTAGGTGCAGTTGGCCATGCTGGCCGTTGCTGGTCGTGGTCCACTGCGCATCGATCTGCTGGAGATCGGCCGACAATTTGCCGCGATGGCTGCCGTCGGTCTCGAACGTCCCGTTACCGTCGGGCGAGCGCTCGAAGATCTCGACCTCGAGATCGGACAGCCGGATGAACATCCGCACGCCGATCTTCGTTACCTGACGCCCGGCTTCATATGAACCGCAGCCGAATGCCTCCGCGTTCTGCTCGTTCAGGGGCTGCACCTTGTCGAAGGTGATGACGACGTTCTGCACCGTGGTATCGCCGTCCCACAGGAATTCGCCGATATAGGCACGCGGCAATTTCTCGGTCAGCTCCTTGAGGTCCGTGGCGCGTGCGGCCGGGACCAGTACCAGGCTTGCGGCTGCGATCGTCAGACCGAGATACGACAGCCAGCCGGGCAGCCCTGCATTCCTCGCGTGGCGCATGCGGTAGGCATCCCCTGAGCAAAGTTGCTATCGTGAGACAATGGCCGCCAGCATACAGCCAATTGCGCTGGTTGTACGGCGATACCCACAGGTGATCCCAGATGGAAGCTCTCCCCGACGTCCCGCTGCCCTCCACCATCCGCTCGCGCTATGTCGACGGGATCAACGGCCTGCGCATGCATGTGCTCGAAGCGGGCTTCGAAACGTCGGGCCGCCCCTGCCTGCTGCTGCTGCACGGCTTTCCGGAGCTGGCATTTTCCTGGCGCAAGGTGATGCCCAAGCTTGCCGCCGCCGGCTATCACGTGATCGCGCCCGACCAGCGCGGCTATGGCCGCACGACCGGCTGGAGCGCGGATTATGACGGCGACCTGGCCGCCTTCCGCCTGCCCAATCTGGTGCGCGACGCGGTCGGACTGGTCGCGGCGTTCGGCTACAAGCACGTCGATGCCGTGATCGGGCACGATTTCGGCTCGTCGGTCGCGGCGTGGTGCGCGCTGATCCGTCCCGACGTGTTCCGCGCCGTGGTGATGATGAGCGCGCCGTTCTCAGGCCCGCCGTCGCTGCCATTCAACACGGCGAACGAGCCGGCGAAGCCCGCGACCGAGGATCCCATGCATCGGGAACTCGCCGCGCTGCCGCGGCCGCGCAAACACTACCAATGGTACTACTCGACACGACCGGCCAATGCCGACATGCATCGCTCGCCGCAGGGCGTGCACGACTTCCTGCGTGCCTACTACCATCACAAGAGCGCGGACTGGAAAGACAACAGGCCGTATCCGCTGGAGACATGGTCGGCGGCTGAGTTGGCAAAACTGCCGACCTATTACGTGATGGACCTCGCCAAGAACATGGCCGCGACGGTGGCCGAGGAGATGCCGTCGCGCGCGGCGATCGCCGCCAACACATGGCTGCCGGATCGCGAGCTCGCCTATTACAGCGCGGAATACGAGCGCACCGGATTCCAGGGCGGGCTGCAATGGTATCGTTGCGGGACGTCGGGCGCGTTCGTGCCGGAACTGCAAACCTGGAGCGGGCGCAGCATCGACCAGCCATCCGCGTTCATCTCGGGCAAGCAGGATTGGGGCACCTACCAGCGGCCCGGTGTGTTCGAGGCGATGCAGGGAAAGGCCTGCACCAGGATGATCGGCTGCCATCTGGTCGACGGCGCCGGCCACTGGGTGCAGCAGGAGCAGCCCGACGAGGTGAGCCGGCTGCTGCTCCAGTTCCTCGCGCGTGCGGCGCAGTAGCCAGCAGACGCCAAGGGAAATGTACCGGAAATTTCCGGGAACATTCCATGGAACCCGGCGTTGCGGTCAGCCGGTGGTTTATCCGGCAACCCGATCTGGAGGAGAGACCATGGAAAAGAAGATTGCCGGACTGTTGGGAGCGGTTGCCTCGCTAGGCGCGCTCGGGGCCGCGCAAGCTGCGCCGGCTCCCGCACCGACCGACGTGCTGCAAGCAAACTCCTACGCCGAGTTGCTGGAGCCGATCTCGAATGCCTCAGCGAAGCTGCAAGCGCTCGATGAGACGGCGCCGGCGCAGGCCCACGAGAACGTCCAGCTCGCGCAGTTCTATCATCACCATCATCACCACCACCATCATCATCACGGCTATTACCGTCGCTACGCGCCTCCGGT
>CALRXG020000353.1:0-7912 GCA_943372075.1 Bordetella parapertussis
GAACTGCGCAGGATCGCGAGTTTTGGCGAGCCGCGATTTTCCAGAACGACGAACAGCAGCGCACCGAAGAAGATCTCGACCTGGGTGTGCGAGAACGCCACCGACCAGCGCTTCCAGCCGAACAACCACAGCAGCGGAAGCGACAGGCTCGACCATTTGAGGAGCCCGGCGACGCGTCTGGAGACCTCGGCGTCCGGCTTGCGGTAAAGTCGCCACCAGGCGATCAGTGCGCCGATCGCGAGCGAATCGATCCTGAATTGCGGCAGCACGTACCAGCCATAGGCATCCGGCAGCGCGCTGTCGATCAGGCGTCCGACCGGGCAGATCAGGATCGGCACCAGCAGGATCGCGAACAGTCGCTCGGACGGCACGTTGCGGACCAGCAGCGGAAACAGCAGATAGAACTGCTCCTCGATCGCAAGCGACCAGGTCACGGCCAGCCAGTAGGCGCCATCGGTCTGCGCCTTGGCCATGCCGAAATTCTGCAAGCCGAACAGATACAGCCAGCCCGGCACGCCCCTGGTGTCGAACAAGTCAGGGCTGAGCGAGAAGGACCAGCCGATCAGAGCGGCGGCGCACATCAAATAGTAGAGCGGCCAGATGCGAAACGCGCGCCTGCCGTAGAACGCCGAATAATATCGCTCGGCCGCGCGATGCCGCAGCAGGATATCCGTGATCAGATAGCCGGACAGAATGAAGAACAGGTCGACGCCGAAGCGGCCGACATGCAGCAATTTCCACGGCCAGCCGTCGGGACCATCCGGCGTTCCGAAATAGTGCCAGATGACGACGATCAGGACCGCGATCGCGCGCAAACCATCGAGCTCGCCGATCCTGTCCCGTTGCAACGCGAGCTCGCCTTCCTCGGGGTCTGATTTCATTCGACAGAGCCCCTTATCGCATGGCGGCGAGCCAATAGCTTAAGGGAATCCGGCCCGGTGCAATTCACCCGCGCCGTAGCCGCGGCGCCTAGTGCACGTCCGGATGGTTCATCATGTATTCGCCGAGATCGCGCTGCCGGCGATCGGTACGGGCTTCGGCGTTCTGGCGCTGCACGTCGCGGTCCTTGCGGCAGGCGACATATTCGGCCGAGCCGACCGCGACCTTGCCGCCCGCCTGGCAGTACTGATCGTCGTCACCCATGCTCTCCGCGATCGGTGATCGCCCGCGCTCGAGGCAGCCTGCCAGCAGCGGCAGTGCGAGCAGCAAGGCGAGAGGCGCGCGTGCGGAAATGGATCGCATCTGTTGGTCCGTAGCTCGTTGCGTCATGGCGGCGAACGCCGGGATGGCCCGGCAATCCATCAAAATCAAGGCCATTTTGCTTCCGGATGCGTTTCGGTGGCGAGCGCTCCGATTGTGCGGTTCGCGCCCTCATTGATCATCTCGCCCAGGGCCACCCCTCTCCCCACCCTCCCAAGGGGGGAGGGAGCCTGACCGGCGTGCTCGCCCGACGTGAGGCGGCGTCAACCGTACGCACCTCAACTCAAGTGAGGGAAGCGGGGCGGGAGGGTTCCCTCCCCCCTTGTGGGGGAGGGTTAGGGAGAGGGGTCGCCACACGGGCACTCTCTCCAGAAGTGCGTGCGAAGCGACAATGACGACTGCGCTACGCCTTGTCCTTCAGCGCCTCGCCGATCTCATCGAGCACCTTGGGGTCCTCGATCGTCGCCGGCATGGTCCACGGATCACCGTCGGCGATCTTCTTGATGGTGCCGCGCAGGATCTTGCCGGAGCGGGTCTTCGGCAGCCGCCCCACCGTGATCGCGAGCTTGAACGCCGCGACCGGCCCGAGCTTCTCGCGCACCAGCGCCACGACTTCCTTCTCGACCTGGTCCGGCGTCTTGCTCACGCCAGCCTTGAGCACCAGGAAGCCGCAAGGCACCTCGCCCTTGATCGCATCCTTGACGCCGAGCACGGCGCATTCGGCGACGTCGGGATGCGAGGCCAGAATCTCTTCCATGCCGCCGGTGGAGAGCCGGTGGCCGGCGACATTGATGATGTCGTCGGTGCGGCCCATCACCCAGACATAGCCGTCCTGATCCTTGTAGCCGGCGTCCGAGGTCTTGTAGTAGCCGGGGAATTCGGAGAGATAGGCGTCCCTGAAGCGATCGTCCTGCTGCCACAGCGTCGGCAGGCAGGCCGGCGGCATCGGCAGCTTGATCACGATCGAGCCCATGGTGCCGGCAGGCACCGGCTTCGCGGCCTCATCGACGATGTCGACCTGATAGCCCGGCATCGGCACCGTCGGCGAACCGTGCTTGACCGGCAGCTGGCCGAGGCCAACCGGATTTCCGGCGATGCACCAACCGGTCTCGGTCTGCCACCAGTGATCGATGACCGGCACCTTCAATTGCTGCTCGGCCCACTCCACGGTCGGCGGATCGGCGCGCTCGCCGGCGAGGAACAGGGTGCGGAAGCTGGAGAGATCGTAGTTGCGGATGAACTTGCCCTCGGGGTCTTCCTTCTTGATCGCGCGGAACGCGGTCGGCGCGGTGAAGAAGGCGACCGCCTTGTGCTCCGAGATCACGCGCCAGAACGCGCCGGCATCCGGCGTGCCGACCGGCTTGCCCTCATACATGATCGAGGTCGCGCCGTGGATCAGCGGGCCGTAGACGATGTAGGAGTGGCCGACCACCCAGCCGATGTCGGAGCCGCACCACCAGATCTCGCCGGGCTTGACGCCGTAGAGATTGTACATCGACCATTTCAGCGCGACGAGATGCCCGCCATTGTCGCGCACCACGCCCTTCGGGATTCCGGTCGTGCCCGAGGTGTAGAGAATGTAGAGCGGATCGGTGGCGGCGACCGGCACGCAGGGCGCTATCTTGCCGGCGTCGAGCGCGGCGCGGCGCAGCGTCGCCCAGTCGTGGTCGCGGCCCGCGGTGAGCTCGCAAGCCTGCTGCGGCCGCTGCAGGATGATGCAGGTCTCGGGCTTGCTGCCGGCGAGCCGGATCGCTTCGTCGAGCAGCGGCTTGTATTGCACGATGCGCCCGGGCTCGATGCCACAGCTCGCCGAGAAGATCAGCTTCGGCTTGGCGTCGTCGATCCGGGTCGCGAGCTCCTTCGCCGCGAAGCCGCCGAACACCACGCTGTGCACCGCACCGATCCGCGCGCAGGCCAGCATCGCGACCACGGCCTCCGGCACCATCGGCATATAGAGGATGACGCGATCGCCCTTGGCGACGCCGAAATCCTGCATGACCGCGGCGAGCGCCTGCACTTCCTTCAGCAGCTCGGCATAGGTGAATTTGGTGATCGTGTTGGTGAGCGGGGAATCGTGGATCAGCGCGACCTGGTCGGCGCGGCCGCCGGCGACATGGCGATCCAGCGCATTGTAACAGGTGTTGACCACGGCGCCGGCGAACCAGCGTCCATAGGCGCCGGTCGACGCATCGTAGACCTTCTTGGCTGGCTCGATCCAGTCGATCTCGCGCGCCGCTTCCGCCCAAAAGCCTTCGGGGTCTCGAAGCGAGCGCGCATACACCTCATGATACCGGCTCTGCTGAATGTTCATCGCGTTTCTCCCTCGCCGCTCTCCATCGTCATGGCCGGGCATGACGAAGCTGGATGGTTGGCTCGCTTTGGCGGTCATTGTCATTGGCCCGACCGATAATTCAAGCCGCAAACTCACCGACGTTAGCACTAGTGGCCGTCGACCCCGTTGATCTGCCGCAACCGCTCCCGCATTGCGTTCTGCAGGTCATAGCCAGGCTTGCCGAATTCGGCATTGCGGCGGACGATGAACTGATCCTGCGCGCGCTGCAACTCGCGGGCCTGGCGCGGGTCCTGCGCTCCGCGCACCGCGCGAAAGGTCGACGCGCCGATCTCGCGATCGAGATCGGCGAGTTCGGGATTGGCGCAGATCGCTTTTTCCACCGGGCGGCGCGCCTTGCGGCAATCGAAGCTCGGCTTGCCGGCGACCGCCATCATCGCGCCGATCCGCTCCAGTTCCAGCGACAATGATTTGTAGTTGGCCTTGGCCGCGGCATGGTTCGGGTCGAGCTTGACGGCGGCACCGAAATCCATGATCGCCTTCGGCCGGTCGCCCTTGCGGCGCCACAGCTCGCCGCGCGCATTATGGGCATCGGCGAGTGACGGATCGAGCCGGAGCACGGTGTCGTAATCGGCGATCGCACGATCGATCATCTGCTTGCGGTCATAGGCGCCCGCGCGCGCCGTCAGGGCCTTGATCCGATCCGGCCTCGCCGCCTTCTCATTGTCGATCAGCGCGCCGCAGACCTCGATGGTCTTGTCGTCATCGGCCGCCGCGGCCGCCGCGATGCAGGGGCCGGGATCGGCCTGCACATCCTTGCCGGGCTCGCTGCTGGTCGCGCGCGCAACGTCGACCGAGAGCCATACGCAGACCAGCGCTGCGCCCAGAGTTGCAGAATTGCGTCGCATGTCGATCACCGAGACAACGTCCTCCTCGATGCGCAGCCCGCCGGTCTCCCGTTGCCGGCCGCGCGCCATTTGCCGCAAAACCACACGCTGGATTATACGTCAATTGCGACGATCGGCTGCACCTGCAACCGCATTCGAAACCGCATCCGGGGGTTCGCCTTGCAGACATTCGAATGGATCATCGGCCTGTTGCTCGCAGCGGTGGCGCTGTCGGCGCTGGCGCGGCGGATCAAGGTGCCCTACCCGACCTTCCTGGCGATCGGCGGCGTGCTGTTGACGCTGCTGCCGTGGGCGCCGACCTGGGCGCTGGAACCGGAACTGGCGCTGGCGCTGTTCGTAGCACCAGTGCTGCTCGACGCCGCCTTCGACACCTCGCTGCGCGATCTCCGCAACAACTGGCTGCCGGTCTCGACGCTGGTCGTGGTCGCGGTCGGCGTCACGACGACGGCGGTCGCCGTGGTCGCGCACTGGCTGCGGCCGGACATGCCCTGGCCGGTTGCAATTGCGCTCGGCGCCATCGTGGCGCCGCCGGACGCCGCGGCCGCCACCGCGATCCTGCGCCAGGTCAAGCTGCCCTACCGGATCCAGAAAATCCTCGAGGGTGAAAGCCTGCTCAACGATGCCAGCGCGCTGCTGATCTATCGGGTCGCGGTCGGGCTGGTCGCCGCCGAGCACATGAAGATCCGCGAGTTCGTGCCATCGATCACGATCGCGCTGGTCGGGAGTCTCGCCGCCGGCTACCTGTTCGCGCAGGTCTGGATGATGATCACCCGCCGCATCACCGAGGCGCCGAGCGCGATCATCACCCAGTTCGGCGGCACCTTCATGGTGTGGATCGTCGCCGAGCATCTCGGGCTGTCCGGCATCCTCACCATCATCGCCTATGCGATCACCATCGCCCGCACCGCGCCGGCCCGCACCTCGGCGCGGTTGCGCGTGTCGTCCTATGCGGTGTGGGAGACCGTCGTCTTCGTGCTCAACGTGCTGGCCTTCATGCTGATCGGCCTGCAATTGCGCCCGATCTGGTCGGATCTCGACGCCGAGGTGCGGTGGAAATATTGCAGTTTCGCCGCTGCGATCCTCGCCGTGGTGATCCTCGCCCGCATCCTCTGGGTGATGCCTTACGGCGCGCTGCTGCGCACCTTGAAGGCGCGGCATCTGCTGCCCGCCCATGTGGTGGAGGCGGTGCCGACCCTGAAGCGCGGCTTCATCGTATCCTGGTGCGGCATGCGCGGCATCGTCACATTGGCGGCGGCGTTCGCGCTGCCCGAATGGTTTCCGTATCGCGACCTGATCCTGCTGACGGCGTTTGCCGTGGTGCTCGGCTCGCTTGTGCTCCAGGGCCTGACCTTGCGGCCGCTGATCCTGGCGTTGAATTTCGATGACGACGATCCGGTCGGACGCGAGGCGGCCCATGCCCGCAGCATCGCCTTTCGTGCCGCGCTCGAGGCGATCGAAACCGACCCATCGGAGGAAGCCGAGATCCTGCGGCTCGAATATCGCGCCGTGCTGCTGCGCGCCGAGAGCGATGGCGGGTTGAGTTCACGCGAGCTGCCGGCGGATCCGCTCCGGCGCCGCGCCGTCGCGGCCGCGCGTCTGGCGCTGCTCAATCTGCGCCGCACCGAGGCGATCGGCGACGACGCGTTCCATCTGGTCGAGGAGGAGCTCGACCGCGCCGAGCTCAGTGTCGAGGCGTGAGGCGTGACGAGACTGGGTTGAGCCCAATCGACGGCCCGAGGTTCACCTCTCCCCAGGAAGAGGCGAACCGATCGTTCGCTGCTCAGGCGCCCGACTTCGAGGTGATGCCGCCGTCGACCACGAGCTCGATGCCGGTGACATATTTCGATTCGTCCGACGCCAGGAACAGCGCGGCATTGGCGACGTCCCAGGCATCGCCCATGTGGCCCATCGGCACCTGCGCGTCGCGGGCGCGCCACATCGCCTCGACGTCACCCTTGGCGTAGCTTTGCGCCAGCCCTGCCGAATGCGCGACCATCGGCGTCTTCATCAGCCCGGGCAGGATCGCGTTGACGCGGACATGCTTCGACGCGAACTCGACCGCGGTCGAGCGCGTCATCTGGTTCATCGCCGCCTTGCTCGCATTATAGCTGACATAGGAGATGCCGACATGGCGGATCGAGGCGATCGAGGAGATGTTGATGATCGAGCCGCCGCCCTGCTTGATCATGACGGGAATGACGTGCTTCATCGACAGGTAGGCGCTCTTGAGGTTGACTGCAAACACGCGGTCCCACTCGGCTTCCGCAACCTCCACCACGCTGCCGACCTCGGCGATGCCGACATTGTTGTCGAGCACGTCGATGCGGCCATAGGCCTTCAGGCAGGCCGCGACCATCGCCTCGACCTCGCTGGCGCGCGAGACGTCGGCGGTGAATGCGGCGGCCTTGCCGCCCTCGCCGGTGATGATGCCGACGGTCTCCTCGGCGGCGGCGCCGTTGCGATCGACGCAGAACACGCTGGCGCCCTCGCGCGCGAAGGTGACGGCGGTCGCCTTGCCATTGCCCCAGCCCGGCCCGATCGAGCCCGCGCCGACCACCATCGCAACCTTGCCCTTGAGCCGATCCATCGGTCGTTCTCCCGTTTGTTGTTGTGACGATCGTAGCCCGGATGAGCGCAGCGATATCCGGGCGCGGAGTTCCCGCATATCGCTCCGCTCATTCCGGCTACCGATCGTTGCAAGCTCTCATCGCGGTGACATTAGCACCGATCGGATGCCCGAAAATCTCCGATAGCGTCTGGCAGCGTCCCGCCGCGCACAGGTGCCATTCGCCGGCGGCACCGGAATTGCCGAGCACGACCTCGGCCCTCGGCACGGACTGCGGCGACCATTGAAACCAGCCGTCAACGAGGCGTGCCTCCGGCGGCGGCTCCATGCCGGCGCCAGTGCCCTTGATGCGGGCCTGCTGCAACGTGAGCCCGGCGGGCGTGACCAGCCAGTCTTCCTGCCAGGCGGTCTTCTCGATCGAATGGGTCCAGGCGAGCGTGACGGCCGCGACCTGCAGCGTCTTCACGACTCCCGCGGAGGCGAGGCAGAGGCTCAAGCCGCGGCCACCGCATCGCGCGGACGCCGCCGCCATTGCCACAGCACGATAGCGGCGGCGAGCGTGAAGCCTACCGTATCCGAGAAGCGGAAATCGCCGAGCAGGCAGAGCGCGGCGCCGAACGCGACCGCGATCTCGATCCAGGTCAGCCGCGTGAACAGGAACCCGATCGCGACGATGCCGAACAGCGCGATCGCCACCAGCGCCTTGAAACTCGCCAGCGCCACCGCGCCGTAGAAGCCGAGCTGTGCGGCCATCGGGTCCCCGCCCTGCAACATCAAGGCCGGCGAATAGACGAAGATGAAGGGAATGACGTAGCCGGCAAGCGCGATCCGCATCGCCTCCCAGCCGATCTTGTCCGGGTTCTCCTTGGCGATCGGCGCCGCCGCCAATGCCGCGAGCGCCACCGGCGGCGAGAGGTCGGCCATGATGCCGTAGTAGAACGCGAACAT
>CALRXG020000354.1:0-7880 GCA_943372075.1 Bordetella parapertussis
CTCCGAAGATGCAGCTCCAGCCCCGGCCGCCGCGCCCGCCACTCCCCTTCCCGCGCCCGCCGCTCGCGCGGCGGTCGAGACCGAGGCGTTGGAGGCCGAGCAGGAGCCGGCCAAGCCCAGCGAGGGCGCCGAGGTGGTCCGGCTGGACCGCTTCCGCAAGAAATAATCTAAACCCGGATCGATCCTCGACCTTGTAGGATGCGTGCAGGAGCGGGATGACAGATCGTCATCCCGGACTATCTACTGCACGAACGTGTCTTCGCGCGGCCGCTTTGGCCTTGCCGCTGCGGAGAGCCGGCGCCATGCCGGATCACGTGCTGATGACGCAACGGAGAGCATTCATGGCTCAATCGACGACACCATCCAACGCCGCCACCCGTAGCGAGACCGACAGCTTCGGTCCGATCGACGTCGCCGCTGATCGCTACTGGGGCGCGCAGACCGAGCGCTCGCGGCAGAATTTCAAGATTGGCCATGACCGGATGCCAATCGCGATCATTCATGCACTCGCCATCGTCAAGCTCGCGGCGGCCGAGACCAATCGCGAACTCGGCCAGCTCGATGCACGCCGCGCCGACGCCATCATCAGCGCCGCCACGGAAGTGATCGAAGGCAAGCTCGATGATCATTTTCCGCTGGTCGTGTTTCAGACCGGCTCGGGCACGCAGACCAACATGAACGTGAACGAGGTGATCGCCAACCGCGCCAACCAGATGCTCGGCGGCGAACTCGGCGCCAAGCAGCCGATCCATCCGAACGATCACGTCAACATGAGCCAGTCGTCGAATGACTCGTTTCCGACCGCGATGCACATCGCTGCAGCGGACCGCATCATCGCCGACCTGATCCCCGCCCTCACCGAGTTGCATCAAGCGTTGCACCAGAAGCAGGAGGCGTTTGCCAAGATCGTGAAGATCGGACGCACGCACACCCAGGACGCGACACCGCTGACGCTCGGCCAGGAATTCTCCGGTTACGCTGCGCAGGTCGAGAGCGGCATCGCGCGGCTGCACACCGCCGTGAAGGAGCTGTTTCCGCTGGCGCAGGGCGGCACTGCCGTTGGCACCGGCCTCAACTCGAAGCCGGAATTCGCCAACGCCTTCGCCAGGCACGTCGCCGCGATCACCAAGCTGCCGTTCACCAGCGCCGCGAACAAGTTCGAGGCGCTGGCTTCCAACGACGCCTATGTGCTGGTGCACGGCGCGATCAATTCGGTGGCGACCGGCCTGTTCAAGATCGCCAACGACATCCGCTTCCTCGGATCGGGCCCGCGCTCGGGCTTGGGCGAGTTGATCCTGCCCGAGAACGAGCCGGGCTCCTCGATCATGCCGGGCAAGGTCAATCCGACCCAGTGCGAAGCCATGACCATGGTCTGCTGCCAGGTGTTCGGCAATCAGACCGCCATCACCGTGGCCGGCAGCCAGGGCCATTTCGAGCTGAACGTGTACAAGCCCGTCATGGCATATTGTATGATAAATTCCATTCAGTTGCTGTCGGACGTCGTCCGTTCATTCACCGAGCATTGCGTTGTCGGAATACGCGCCGACGAAAAGCGCATCAACGATCTGATGCAGCGCTCGCTGATGCTGGTGACCGCGCTCGCGCCGAAGATCGGTTACGACAATGCAGCCAAGGTCGCCAAGTCGGCGCACGCACGCGGAACAACGTTGAAGGAAGAAGCGCTGCGGCTCGGACTGGTGTCCGCCGATGAATTTGATCGCCTCGTGCAGCCGGACAAAATGACACACCCCGGCTAGGGCGCGGCGCAATGTCCGGACAATGCGCGTGATATAATTATGGACCATAACGCCTAAAGACTAAGGCAGGTTAGCTATCAGCTCTGCGCTGGCGCGTGGTACAGACGTCTAGTTTTCGCAGAGCGAAACGGATTCTTTGATGCTATCAAAAGCATCAAATGGGGATTCGGGATGGATATCGAGCCGGGCGCGCAGCGCGATCGCTCTTGCTTTCGTCACGATGCATCACCAATTCCGCTCTGGGGACGATGAGGACGACGAGCATGGGCGACGTGGTCAACCTGAAACGATTCAAGAAGCGCAGTGAGCGCGAACAAGCAGCAAAGCAGGCCGAAGCCAATCGTGCGCTATTCGGTCGCACCAAATCGGAACGAGCGCGTGACGAATTCCTCGGCGAGCGCAATACTCGCCAACTCGATCAGCACCGCATCGAAACTGGAGACGCATCATGAAGTCTCCCGTCGTTAAGCGTTCGATCGTGGTCGCCGGACACAAGACCAGTGTCAGTCTCGAAGAAGCCTTCTGGAACGGCATGAAAGAGATTTCCGGCCTGCGGAACATGACGCTGTCCGAGCTGGTCGGCGAGATCGACAACAATCGCCAGCAAGGCAATCTGTCCTCCGCGATCCGGCTATTCGTGCTCGACTACTTCCGTTCTCGCGCCACGCCGGCTGTGCCCACGGATGTGCGGCCGCAGCAAGTCGACACGCGCCAGCAGGCCTGACCGCCTCTGCGACCGCCACGAGCAGGCGGTCGTTTGCTGCGGAAATCTTCATGAAGGTCAATCGCATCGTCGCGAATGTTGCCGCTTCGGACATCGCGGCGGCGAAAGCCTTTTATCAAGATATCCTCGGCCTCACGTCGCTGATGGATTTCGGTTGGGTTGCGACTTACGGCTCATCCGAAACGATGCAGGTTCAAATCAGCTTCGCTTCCGAAGGCGGATCGGGCACGCCGGTGCCTGATCTGTCGATCGAGGTCGACGACCTCGACGAGGCACTGCGCCGGTTCACGGCCGCCCGGATTGCCATCGAATACGGACCAGCCGGCGAACCATGGGGCGTGCGACGCTTCTTCGTCCGCGATCCCTTCGGCAGGCTGATCAATATTCTCCAGCACCAAACGTGAACTGACCTCCGATTCAATTTGAAGCGCTTCTTACGCGAAGCGGCGTCAGTTCTGCATCGCCGGCCGCGGCGGCGGATTGGCGACCTGCGGCGTCAGCGACAGCGGTGGCCGCAGCGGCTTCGGCCTGACGGCACCCGGTAACGGCTTGACCTCGATCGGCGGCGGCAACGGCGCGAGCTGCGGCTGGCTCCCAACCGGCGCAGGCACCGCAACGGCCGGCGCGGTCGCGACCGGCGGGACGATCGGCGGATGCGGCGCCACGACCTTCGGTTTCGCCGGCAGGCGGCGCGGATCGCGACCGGGCACCGGCACATCACCAGGCGGCACAGCCGCCGAATTCGGCGTAGGCACATCCGGCACCGGCGCGGTGGGTGGCGGAACGGCGGCCGGGATCGGCGGCGGCTCACCGCGCTCGATCGCGTCGAGCCGCTTGGTCTCCCGGTCGATCGCACGCACCGCAAGCCATGACGACAACGCCGCAATGTCGACGCTGCGCGTCAGCCCATCGGGCGTCCCCACCGCCAGCAGCTGGATTTCCGGGCGGCTATTGGCGGTGCCGACCTGCGTCGACGCCAGCGCGGCGCGGATGTCGGCCTGGTCGGCCGGAATATCATAGCCGCCGGACACGATGGCATTGGCACCATTGGCCGCAAGCGTGGTGGCGCCGACCCGGATGCGGCCGTCACGGACGTTGAAGGGAATCTGCGCCGATGCGATCGAGAGTGTACCGCCTGCGAGCACCGGCTCGACGATCTGCTTCAACTTGATGTCGTCGGTCGCCTGCCCGGAATCGCTGGCGCGGATCGCGGCGTCGAATGCGCGCGGATCGAGACCGGGAAGGTTGAGCGCCTCCAGCGTCACGGTGCCGCTGCCGGACAGCGCGCCGGTCAACGCGGAAGCGCTGCGGCCCTGCGTCAACAGCGTCATCTGCATCGACGCGCGCCCCTTCGGCATCACCAGATTGCGGTAGCGCAACGCTGAACTGTCGACGCCCGAGAGCTGCACGTTCGCGTTCAAGGCGAGCCCGTTGACGCCCTGTCGCGCATCGATCGACGCCACGGCCTCGCCGCCGCCGATCTTGCCCTTGATGGCGTCGAAGGTCAGCGACTGCCCGTCTGCCCGGATCGTGCCGCTGACCGGCTGCAGCTCGGCGCCGCCCGGCAGCAGGCCGTGCAGCGCTTCGAACGTCACCTTGCCGCGCCAGGCCCCGGTCAGGCCCGGACCGAGCGGTTCGGTCGCATCGTGTCCGGCAGCGCCGATCGCAGCGACGAAGATCGGCGCCAGCGTGATCTGATCGAGACCGACTTCACCGTCGACGCTCTTCTGATCGCCGAGCGTCAAGGCCAGACGGCCGCGCAGCCGCGAACCTGCGACGATGCTGTCGAGATCGTCGAACGTCAGTCTGTCGCCCGCCAGCGTCACGCGCGATGACAGCCGGATCGTTGCGGCCGGATCGGATGATTTCAGGTTGAGCAGCGGACTGATGTCGGCGCTGCGGACGCGGAGGCTGACGCTCGATTTGGTCTCGCCAGCTCCATCCTTGGCCCAAGGCTCCGCGGTCCCGTCGGCATCGGCGTCGAGCCCGGCCCCCCACAGCCTGGCCTTCACTCGCAATGGCGCGCGCCACGCACCGCTCACGGTGCCCTCGAATTGCGTCGCGCCCGTGCCCGCCGCGACCGCGCGGTCAAGCCCGAGCAACGCGAGCATGGCACTGCCCTCACCGGCCGAGAACTTGGCCTCGGCCGCGACGTCGCTGCGGCGGAGCGCATCGACATCCAGCGCCCGGATCGCAGCCAGTTGCGGCGCGGCGGAGATCACCATGTTGCCCTTGATCTGGGGCGTCTCGAGATCGAGCGTCGCGCGCGCGGCGGCACGATCGGCCGCCTTGCCTTTGGCGAGGTCGACCCCAAGCTTGGCGCGGACCGGGCCGGCATCGGCGCGGAGCACGCCAAGCCGCGCTGCGAGCGCCGGCGCGAACGGCTGAAGCACGGCGGTCAGCCGGCCAAGCGAGGCAGCGGTCGCGTCGACCGTGAGCTTGCCGGTCGCATTGGCGCGGTCGAAACTGCCGCTGCCGTCCAGCGTGACATTGTCGGGCTGGCCGATCTTCACGCGCTCGATCACGATGCTTTTCGGGCCATAGGCGAGCTTCGCCTGCAACGGCCGCAATTCCTGCCCCGAGGAGATCGCACGCCCGACATCGAGCGACAGCTGCGCCTCGTCGGGCCATTCGGCTTGCGGGCCGGCGAGCGAACGGATGAAGGCAGCGGTCGCATCGAGGTCGAGCCGCTCCGCCTTCAGCTGCGCCTCGACCTTCGATCCGCTGGTCGCCTCGCGATGCGCAACCGCGACGCGGCCCTCGACCGAGCCACCCTCGATCTCCGCCTTCATGGCGTCGATCGCAAAGCCGGACGGCGACACCGTGACGTCGCCGCGCAACCGCAGCGGCTTCTGGCTGCGATAGCCGACCTCGCTGCGTCCCTGCAGCCAGGTCATCAGCGCATCGGGATCGGACGATTCGATGTTGAGTGCGGTCTTGAAGCTGTTCGCGGCTCCAGCCTGCGCGCTTGCGCCGCTCATCGAGACCCGCGTGGATCCCGGCGCCCGAAACTCAAGCCGCCGCACCGTCCAGGATTTGGCGTCGGATTGCAACTCTGCGGAGATGTCCTGCAGGGGACGGCCACCGAGCATGATCTGCTCGGATGTCAGCTCTATTTGTGCCGGGATCAGGCTTGGCGGAAGGCCCGACAGGACCGCGCGCATCGCGGGCAGCACGCGCACCGGCTCGACATTGCCATTGTTGCCATCTTTGCCGCTATCTTTGGCGGCGAACTTGTCGCCATCGAGTTGCCGCGCCGTCAGCGAGGCGCGCAGCAGCGGCGACGCGCCGAAACGAACATCGCCGTTGCCGGCGAACTTGAGCGCGCGGTCCTCGACGCCATAGCTCACCTCGACCTGGTCGAGGCGTGCGGCCGAATAGTCCGATTTCATCTTTGCCACGATCCGCCACGGCGGCGCATCGCCGCCGCCGCGTTGGCCTGGCGTCCCCGCCAGGGTCACCGTCCCTTCGAACCGCGGAGCCCGGGCCTCAAAGCTCAGGATGCCGTCGAGGTCAGCCGACACCGGCCGCTGCCCGGGATCGATGTTGAAGTGCAGCCTTGTGGCGCTGCCATCGGCGCTTTGCCCCGACGAGATCCGGAACGGGTAGCGGTTGCCATCGAACATGAAATTGCCGTCGCCGCGGATCGCTCCGGCCAGCGAGCGGACATCGCCGCTGAAGGCAATGTCGTTCAGCTCGAGCGTACTGCGGCTGGCGGCATCATGCAGCGCGACGCGACCGGTCAAATTGAGGCGATCGATCGCCAGCGAGGCAAAATTGAAGGTGCCGCTCGACGCCGGCCAGTCGACCCGCCCCTTGGGGTCGAGCCCGAGATCCAGCGACACGCCGTTGATCGTGAGCTCGGTCGCGCGCCATTCGCCCCGCATCAGCGAGCTCAGGCTGAACTCGACGTCGAGATCGGCGGCGCGGACCTTGCCCATCTCGCTGGCGCCACCGACGGTGACGGTTTTCAACCGCAGCGAGGGCGCAGGCAACAGGCGCGCGTCAAGATTGCCGGCGACGCGGACCGGCGCCCCGATGATCTTGGTCGCCTCAGCCTCGAACTGCGGCCTGAACTGGTTCCAGTCAACGAAATACGGACCGACCAGTGCGGCGACCAGCGCAAGAATGAAGGCGATTGCCAGCCCGAGCAGCGTCGTCTGCACGGTGTCTCCCTTTGAGCCCGCTCCGCGGCAGCCGGTCGATGCCGAACCCTTTTGGCTGAAACCTGGCCGGAGCAGCCCAAATATAGAGACAAGTATGGCGAAGTCACAGCGGCTTTACCGCCGCGGCGTCACGTAGGGCTGATTTTCCGCTCAAGCGTGCGTGCACGCCGGCCGTCGCGGCAGGATCACTGCCCTGCCGCGAACTTCGGCAGTCACCAGCTTGCCGGCAGCCGCTTCAGGCCGCGCAGCACGAAGGTCGGCCGCCACTCCGGATTTTCCGCGTCATCGAGCCGCAGATCGGGGAGCCGGCGCAACAGCGTCGAGATCGCGATCTCGGCCTCGATCCGTGCCAGCTGGGCGCCCAGGCAGAAATGGATGCCGCCGCCGAACGACAGTGGCCTGACGTTCGGCCGCTGGATGTCGAGCCGCTCGGGATGATCGGGATAGACCGCCTCGTCGTGATTGGCCGAGCCCAGCAGACACAGCACGCTTTCACCCTTCGGGATGCGCTTGCCGCCGAGGTCCTCGATATCCTCCAGCGCCACGCGACCGGTCATCTGCACCGACGAGTCGTAACGGAGGAACTCCTCGATCGCATTGGTGATCAGCCCCGGATTGGCCTGCAGCAGCGCGAGCTGATCGGGATTGCGATGGAGCGCGAGCAGACCGTTGCCGATCAGGTTGACGGTCGTCTCGTGACCGGCGCCGAACAACAGGATGATGTTGGCGGTGAGTTCCTCGTTGGTGAGCTTCTGACCGTCCTCCTCGGCCTGCACCAATTGCGTGGTCAGGTCGTCGCCGGGCTGCTTGCGGCGCAGCTCGAACAGCTGGTGGAAATACATCGCCGCCATCGCGTTGCCGGCGTTGCCCTGCTTGATCTCCTCCGGCGTCATCGGCACCGGCTCGAGCAGGCGTCCGCCGTCGCGCGAGCCGTTATAGAATGCCTCACGATGCTCCTCGGGGATTCCGAGCATATCGCAGATGATCGTCACCGGCAGGCGGAACGCGAAATCCTCGATCAGGTCCATCTTGCCTTGCGGAATGATGCGGTCGAGCGTCTCGTCGACGACGTGCTGGATGCGCGGGCGCATGTCCTCGACCCGGCGCGCGGTGAACGCCTTGACGACGAGGCCGCGCAGGCGGGTATGATCCGGAGGGTCCTGCTGCAGCATCCAGTGGCCCATGCTGCGCATCACCGGCTCGTCCATGATCTTGGGACCGTAGCGGCGGATC
>CALRXG020000355.1:0-7878 GCA_943372075.1 Bordetella parapertussis
GAGCCAGGCAACCTCGCTGCTGGCATTTCAGTTCGTGTTCGGCGCGCTGGTCGGCGCGGCGACGGCGGCGATCTTCGCGCCGATGATGGCCTGTGTCACCGGCTGGTTCGACACCCATCGCAGCCTTGCCGTCTCGCTGGTCTCGGCCGGCATGGGCATGGCGCCGATGACGATGTCGCCGTTCGCCGCCTGGCTGATCACGCACCACGACTGGCGGACCGCGATGCTGATCGTGTCGGCCGTGGTCGGTGCGATCATGATCCCGATCTCGTTCCTGGTGCGCCGCCCGCCGGCGCTACAAGGCGATCATATTGAAGCAGCCGCCACCGGCGGGGAGCCGCAGATGTCGCTGGCGCAGGCGCTGCGCTCGCCGCAATTCCTCATCCTGATCGCGACCAATTTCTTCTGCTGCGCCACCCATTCGGGCCCGATCATCCACACCGTGAGCTACGCGGTCACCTGCGGCATTCCGATGGTCGCCGCGGTGACGATCTACAGCGTGGAAGGGCTGGCCGGGATGGGCGGCCGTATCGCCTTCGGCCTGCTCGGCGACCGCTTCGGCGCCAAGCGGGTGCTGGTGCTCGGGCTATTGGCGCAGGCGTTCGGTGCGCTCGGCTATGTGTTCGCGCACCAGCTTGCCGCGTTCTATGCGGTCGCGGCGACCTTCGGCTTCATCTATGCCGGCACCATGCCGCTGTATTCGGTGCTGATCCGCGAGAATTTTCCGCTGCGGATGATGGGCACCGTGATCGGCGGCACCGCGATGGCCGGCAGCCTCGGCATGGCGACCGGGCCGCTGGCCGGCGGCCTGATCTACGACACCTTCGCGAGCTATACGTGGCTCTATGTCGGCTCCTGGGCGGTCGGCATCGGCGCGTTCCTGATCATGATGTCGTTCCGGCCGATGCAGGCGACGCGGCCGGATGCGGTGCCTGCGCCGGCGTGAGTTTGCGCTGCGCGTGGAGCGACCTGCTTTCGCTTCACGCGCGGGCGCGCTTCGGGCGCCGGATCGCGCGCACCTTGTTGTTGGTCGAGCCGCTGCCGCAGAAGAACCGGTCGTTGCCGTCGGACTCGAGCCCGGAGACGTTCACGCCCTGCGGCATCTCGATCCGCTCCATGACTTCGCCGGTCTGCGGATCGATCCGCCGCACGTCGCTCTGATCCTCTTCCCAGGTGCCGTGCCAAAGCTCGCCATCGACCCAGGACACGCCGGTGACGAACCGGTTGCTGGCGATGGTGCGCAGAACCTTGCCGGTATCGGGATCGACCTGGATGATGCTGCGGTCGCGGTACTGGCCGACCCACAGCGAGCCTTCCGCCCAGGCGAGGCCGGAGTCGCGGCCGCCGCCGGGCGAGGGAATGGTCGACACCACGCGTCCGGTATCCGGCTCGATCTTCAGGATGCGGTCCTCGGCGATCTGATAGAGATGCTTGCCGTCGAAGGCGGTGCCGGCATGGGCCGCGATGTCGAGGGTGCGGGTGGTCTCGCCGCTGTCGGGATCGAACGCAACCAGCCGGCCACCGGCCGCGAACCAGACCTGCTCGCCGTCGAAGCTGACGCCGCCCACGCTCTCGACGCCGTCGAAGGCGTATTCCCGGATGATCTCGGCCTCGAACTTCTTCATGCTGCGCTCCTGTGACTGCGCCCTGATGCTAGCCATTCGGCAGCGGGGCAGGGAGTAACAACGTCGTCGTGAATCCCGGCACCGGCGGCGTCATCCAGCGCCGCGCGCGGGCGCGGCCAACCGGCTGCACCTTGCCTGTGGCGGCGAGCGCGTCGAGCGCGCGCTGCACGGTGCGCTGGCTCGCCCCAAGCGCCACCGACAGCGCCGAGCTCGACCAGGCCTCGCCGTCGGCGAGGAAGGCCAGCACCGCGGCATGTTCCTCTTCCACCGGAAGTGCCAGCACGGCCACGTCGCGCCGGCCGTGCGGCTTCAGCACGAAGCCGTCGGCCGTGGCGTTGAGATCGGCGAGCGGCCGCAGGGCCCGGCGCAGCCGACCGATCTCGACCCGCAGCCGCGCGCGGTGCGATTCATCGGCATGCTTGCCGCGAAACGCCCGCGCAATCAGCGTGCCGCGCGAGACGTCCTGCGGCCACGCTTCAGCCAGCGCGCGGGCGAGCGCGAACAGCACCGGCCGCCGCGTCAGCGATACCGTGGTGCCGGCGTCGCGCACGACATAGCGACAGGCATCGACGACGAGTGCCTTCGACGCCATCAAGGTCTCGACCTCCTCCAGCAGCAGCGGCCGCTCGCTGCCGCGTGCGATCAGCCGCGCCGCGGGCGTGGCGAGCAGGCGTGCCGTGCTCTCGACTTCGGCGGCGAGTTCGGCGATCCCGGCGTTGCGTGCGGCATCCTTTGCCCTTGCCAGCGCGTCGCATGCCGGTTTCGTCCGCAGCCGCCGCATCGCGATGCCGGCGACGACCAGTTCATGGCCGACCCGCAGCGCCGGCGGGAACGGTGCCGGATCGAGGTCAGCAAGCATGCGCTCGGCCGCGTCGAGGCTGCCGATCAGGAGCAGGCGGCGGATCTCAAGATAACCGGCATGCGCGGCGTTGAGCGCATCGCCGCGTGCCGCGAGCGTCGCGCGCGCCGCGGCGAGGCTCTTGCCGGGAAAGGACAGGTCGCGCGACACCAGTGCGATCTCGGCTTCCGCCACCACGCAGCGCGCTCGGGCGATCGCTTCCCGCGGACCGAAGGCGCGGCCTGCGCGCCGCAACAGTTCCTTGGCGCGGGCGAAATCGCCGAGCCGGGCCATCGCGATGCCGCGCAGCGCCAGCGCCGGCGCGTCATCGCGCAGGGCCACCCGTTTCAGTGCGCCGAGGGGATCACCCGCCGCGAGCGCGCGCGCCGCGGCGATAATCAACGAGTCCATTCGAATCCCGACACACTTGTCACTCTCGCCCTCCGAGGGTCCGCTTCTAACCTAGCACATGACGACATGGGTTATCTCCAGAGAGATCGAACGATGACCGGAATCGAAACACATCAGGACTGGTTGAAGGGCCGCTTTGGTGGCCGTGGTGCCATCGCCGCGCGCTGGCTGTCGCTGGCGGCAGCGCCGACCTTCGCGATCATGGCGCTGACGGCTGCGCTGGCACCGGCCGACATGATCTGCGGCGCCATGCAGGGTGCGCTTTCATTGCAGGGGATGGTCCCGATGTATGCGCTGATGAGCGCATTTCATCTGGCGCCGTGGTTGCGCCTGGTCCGATGACGGGCTTATCCCTCCGGCAAGGTGAAGACCGCGCAAGGTCGCGCGATGCCGCGCAGCTCATGGGTGCCGAGCGCGACCAGCGGCATCTCGGTCTCGGTGGCGACGGCGTCAGAGACCAGCACGGTCTGCTGGAGCGGCTTGCACAGGCCTTCGAGCCGGCTCACCAGATTGACCGCGGCGCCGATCGCGGTGAAGTCGAGACGGTCGGCGGCGCCGATATTGCCCCAATGCACCTCGCCGAGATGCAGCGCCGCGCCGAATGGCAGCGGCGGCAAACCTTGCTTGCGCCGCTCGGCATCAAGATGCGCCATGCCGACGCGTGCCGCAGAAACCGCGCGCAACGCCGCCTCGCACGCGCTGCGCGCGCCGGTCGTGACCGGAAAGATCGCGAGCAGGCCGTCGCCGATGAATTTCAGCACCTCGCCGCCGAAGGCATGGATGGCGCCGGCGATGCGGTCGAACCAGGCGTCGAGCGCCGCGATCACCTCGGCGGGCGGATGGCTTTCGGAGAGCGCGGTGAAGCCGCGCAGATCGGCAAACAGCAGCGCCGCTTCGATGGTCTCGCCGATGTTGCGCCGCAACGGCGATGCCAGGACGCGGGCCGCGCTGCGCCGTCCGAGATAGGCCTCCAGCGCGGCCGTCAATGTCGCGCGCGCGGCGAGTGCCGCGAGTGGCGCGGCGGTGAAGCGCGCCGCCTCGTGCAAGCGATCGGCCTCGGCGGGCGTGAAGGCACGGGTTCCGATCCATCCGAGGGTCGGTCCATCCGGGCGCGTTCCAATCGTGTCCTCGTGGATCGGGCCGGGCCCCAGCGCGCGGAGCCAGCGCCGGCCCGCGTCGGCGGAGCCGACCATGTCCGGCATCGCAAACGGTTGTTCCGGTGCAAAGCCGAGCGCCTCGATGACCTCGCCATTGTCGGCACGCCACAACCAGGTGCGCCTCGCGATCAAGGGATGTGGAACCTCGAGCGTCAGCGCGCCGCCGGCAAGCGGCAGGCCATCCGTGATAAGGTGGCGACCAAGCTCTGCCAACAACCGGTTGGCGCCCGCGGTTTCGGCCGCGGTGTCGACCAGCCAGATCAGTGTCGAGGACAGTTGCATCGCCCCATCATGGGGTTGCCGCGCCGTCCTTGTCACGAATTATCCCTGAAGACCCGTCGCCAATAGAGGATGCATCGATGACCGAAGCCTTCATCGTTCAACGCGAGATGCAGATCGCGGCTCCGCCCGCAACCGTGTTCGCGTTCCTGACCGATCCACAGAAGATCGTGAGCTGGATGGGGCTCGAGGCCGAGACCGAACTGCATCCGGGCGGGCTCTATCTGCTCAAGGGCGTCGCCGGTGATCGCTCGAGGGCGGCGCGCGGCGCGTTCCGCGAGGTCGTACCGGTGCATCGTCTCGCCTACAGCTTCGGCTGGGAGGGCGGTGCGGAAGTGCCGCCGGGATCGAGCCTGATCGAGATCGACCTGATGGCGCAGGACAACGGCACGCTGTTGCGGATGACCCATAGCGGCCTACCCAATGCCGAGCAGTGCGCGAGCCACAGCAAGGGCTGGGCGCACTACCTTGCCAGGCTCGCGCTCGTGGTCGCGGGCAAAGCTCCTGGCCCCGACCGCGGTCCACACGAAGGATAACCTTCCTTGCTCACGTCGGCCATTTCGAGCCGAGGATGATCGAGCAGAAGTTCGTCCTCGCGTAGTTCATGTCCTTCAGCGCCAGCACGTCGGCCTTGACGTTGCCGAAGGTGGTCAGCGGCTTCTTGATGGTGCCGCCGGCGAAATGATCGATGATGTTCTCCTTGAAGTTCGCCTCGCGCGGATGGTGCGCGCAGACGTGATCGCGGTGCTCGTGCGAGAAATCGTCATAGGCGATGCCGAGCACGTCCATCTCGACGCCGGCGGTGACCAGCGCGATGGTCGGGCGCATATGCTCGGGGACACCAGGCGTGGTGTGCAGCGCGATCGAGGTCCAGACGTCCTCGATATCGCGCTCCGGCACGCCGTAACCCCTGAGGAAGTCGCGTGCGGCGTTGGCGCCATCGACCTCGAAACGCAGGTCGGGACTCGCGTGTGCGTCGGTCAGGCCCATGTCATGGAACATGGCGCCGATATAGAGCAGCTCGGGATCGAATTTCAGCTTGCGGCGGTTACCGGTCAGCGCGCCCCAGAAGAACACGCGACGGCTGTGGTTGTAGAGCAGGTCGTCCTCGGTATCGCGCACCAGCTGGGTTGCGGCGCGGGCCATAGCGCTGTCGGGTACGCGGATGCCGGCGATGATCTCGGTCATTTCAAGACGCTCCTCGATGTGGCAAGACGATGCCGTGGCGTGCGAACACGCGGGCGCGGCGCTCGTCTCTACGATGTTTCCGGATCGCCTCGTGGCGTTATCCAGTAGCGTCCTTGTCGCCCGTCCCGGCCCGATCCCGCAACGATCGCGCGCCGCCGGATCGGGCCAAGGAGACGTCGTTTCGCGCCAGCGGGGCGGGGAGACAGTATGGCGGTTCAGAAGGTCGCGATCGCGATACACGAAGGGGTTCAGGCACTCGACATCGCGGGACCGGTCGACGTGTTCGCGGAGACGAATGGCTTTGTCGCTGATGGCGATGGCTATGAGACCGTGCTGGTCGGCCCCAGCCACGAGCCGCTGCGCGCATCGAACGGCATGAAGATATCGGCCGACCTGCGCTTTGATGAAGCGGAAGAGGCATTCGACATCCTGCTCGTTGCCGGGGGACCGGCACTCCCGGACGCCGCGCCCGATCCCGAACTGACGCAGTGGCTACGCCGGGCGCCGGAGCGTGCCGGACTCTATGGCTCGATCTGCACCGGCGCCTTCGCGCTCGGCCATGCCGGGCTGCTCGACGGCCACAAGGTGACGACGCATTGGCAGAACGCGCAACGGCTCGCGGCGCGCTTTCCGGCCGCCGAGGTGATCCCTGACCGGATCTACATCCGCGACGGCAGGCTGATGACCTCGGCAGGTGTCACCGCGGGCATCGATCTCGGGCTTGCGCTGGTCGCCGAGCGGCATGGGCCGCAGGTTGCGGTCGCGGTGGCAAAGCGTCTGGTCGTGGTGGTGCAGCGCCAGGGCGGGCAGTCGCAGTTCAGCCCCTTTCTCACCGCGCCGGTCGATGAGGATTCGCCGATTGCGCGTGCGCAAGCGATTATCATGCAGCATGTCGGCGAGCGCCATACGCTGCAATCGCTCGCCGAGGCCATCGGCATGAGCGTGCGCAATTTCGGCCGCGCCTTCGCGCAGGAGACCGGCATCACGCCGCACGAGTTCGTCGAACGCGCCCGCGTCGACGCCGCGCGGCGGCTGCTCGAGGGCTCCGACAGGCCGCTGAAGGCGGTGGCGTTCGACTGCGGCTTCGGCTCGGCCGACCGGATGCGCATCGTGTTCACCGAACGGCTTGGTGTGTCGCCTGCGCAGTACCGGTCGAGTTTTCGCAAACTGTGATGCCGTTCATGAAGCCGAGGCCTGATCGGGGATAGGATCAACCTTTCCGAATTCGTTTCCAATGATGCAACTCTTTCGCGAGGCCGCCATGGACGCGCTCACGCTCTTCATCATCCGTCATGCCGAGAAGCCCGGCGAGTCCTGGCCGGGGCCCGGCTTCACCGCGGACGGCGTGGCCGATACCGAGTCGCTGGTGCTGCGCGGGTGGCAGCGCGCCGGCGCATGGGCAGCGCTGTTCGGCGCCGATCTCACCGGCGGCGACTATGCCAAGCCTGACGCGATCTATGCCGCGACACCAGGGACGGAGCCCAATCAGCCACCGTCGAGCCGTCCGGCCGAGACGATCTCGGCGCTATCAGCGCGCCGCGGCCTCACACCCAACCAGGGCTTCGGCAAGGGCGACGAGCCAGCCTTGATGAAGTCGGTGCTGGCGTCGAAGGGCGTCGCGCTGCTGTGCTGGGAGCACAAGGCGATCATCTCCGACATCCTGCCGCTGATCCCGGTCAGCAAGGGCAAGCCGCCGACCAAATGGGAGGGCAGCCGCTTCGACGTCGTGCTGCGCTTCGAGCGTGCCAAGGGCGACGACAAGTTCGCCTTCAAGGAGCTGTTTCCGAAACTGCTGTCGGGCGATTCCGACCAGCCGCTGGGCGGCTGAAGCGCGCCGCAGCTTGGCCGCTCAATCGAGCCCGAGCGCCTTGCGCGATTTCCGCGTCAGTTTCGCGGCGATGAGGCGATGTGCCTGGTCGAGATAAGCCCTGAGCTCGGCGTCGGGCAGGACGTCGTTGCTGACCAGCTGCACCCATTTGGCGCGCGCCAGATACGGTGCCGGCCGTGCGAGCTGCTGCTCGATCAAGAGCTGATAGGCCATGTTCGAGGTCTTGAACATGAAGCCACCGGACCGCTCGATGAAGCCGCCGGCCAGCGCGAACATCTTGCCGCCGACCTTGAACACCGACGTGCCTTCCCATTGCACCACCTTGGTGGCGGCGGGCAGGCGCAGGCAGTGGGTTTCGAAAGTCTTGGGGCGCATGAATCGCGAGCAGAACAACTGCCAAAGCCATAAGCCAGCCGCGCGACGATCGACAAGCCCGGTGTGAGCAGGGCGACCCCAAGATCAGCTACGGCCGCTGGCTCACCCCAAGTCCTCACGAAATCGTGGGTTGTCGTTCGATCCATCTCTAGATATATCGTAAGATATGTTTTCAGT
>CALRXG020000356.1:0-7855 GCA_943372075.1 Bordetella parapertussis
ACCGTCGGTCCGTCGATGCGGTTGAGCGCCAATTCCCAGCACTCCGCGGTCTCGACCGCGTCGCAGGGACGGAACACGCGCATGTTGGGCATCGCGCGCAGCGCGGACAGGTGCTCCACCGGCTGGTGCGTCGGGCCGTCCTCGCCGAGGCCGATCGAATCGTGGGTCATGACGTAAACGACGCCGGTGCCCATCAGCGCCGACAGCCGCATCGCGCCGCGCGCGTAGTCGGTGAACACCAGGAAGGTGGCGCCGTTCGGCGCGAAGCCGCCATGCAGGAAGAGGCCGTTGAGGCACGCCGCCATGCCGTGCTCGCGGATGCCGTAATGGATGAAGCGGCCCTTCGGCGTCTTGGCGCCGAACGCGGTCGCCGACTTCGCCTTGTTGTTGTTGGAGCCGGTGAGGTCGGCGGAGCCGGCGACGAATTCCATCGGCATCGCGGCCGCGATCACCTCGATCGCAGCTTCCGACGATTTGCGGGTCGCGATGTTGAGCGGATTTTCCAGCAGCCCCTTCTTGAAGGCACGCAGGCCCTTGGCGAGCGCCTGCGGCCGCTCGTGACGCAGGCGGCGTTCGAACTCGGCGCGCTTGCGGTTGCCGAGCTGCGCGAACTGCTCGTCCCAGGCCTTGTGCTCGGCGGCGCCGCGGGCTCCCGCCTCGCGCCAGGCCTTCAGCACGTCGTCGGGCACCGAGAACGGCTCCAGCGAGATGCCGAGCTTCTCCTTGGCGCCCTTGAGCTCGGCGGCGCCGAGTGCCTCGCCATGCGCCTTGGCGGTGCCGGCCCTGGTCGGTGCCCCGAAGCCGATCGTGGTCTTGCAGGCGATCAGCGAGGGCTTGCTGGATTTCTGCGCGCGGGTGATCGCAGCCGCGATCGCCTGCGGATCATGGCCGTCGATCAATTCCGCGGCCCAGCCCGCGGATTTGAAGCGCTTCACCTGGTCGACCGAGTCGGAGATCGAGGTCGGGCCGTCGATCGAGATGCCGTTGTCGTCGTACAGCACGATCATCTTGTTGAGCCGCCAGACGCCGGCGAGGGCGATCGCTTCCTGCGAAATGCCTTCCATCAGGTCGCCGTCGGAGGCGAGCACGTAGGTGTGGTGGTTGACGATCTTCTTGCCGAACTCGGCAGCCAGCATCTTCTCGGCGAGCGCCATGCCGACCGCGGTGGCGATGCCCTGGCCCAGCGGACCCGTGGTGGTCTCGATGCCCTTGGTGTGGAAGTTCTCGGGATGTCCCGGCGTCAGCGATCCGAGCTGGCGGAAATGCTTGATCTGGTCGAGCGTCATGTCCTTGTTGCCGGTGAGGTACAGCAAGGCATAGAGCAGCATCGAGCCGTGACCGGCGGACAGCACGAAGCGATCGCGATCGGGCCACGCCGTGTCGGCCGCATCGAACTTCAGGAATTTCGTGAACAGGACGGTCGCGATGTCGGCGGCGCCCATCGGCAGGCCGGGATGGCCGGAATTCGCCTTCTCGACGGCGTCCATGGCAAGGCCACGGATCGCATTGGCCATACGGGTGTGATCGACCTGCGTCATGATGAAAAGTCCGCCTGGAATGAGGAGCTGATTGCTGGACGCATCGGGGCGGGCAGCCGCGATACGCGCGTGGAGTGGCCTTACGGGTTGGAGGGTGGATTAGCACCTCAATTCCGCAAGTCCAAGGCGATGAAACGCCCCAAAACGGGGAAAAGTTGCTCGAAATCGCCCATTTTCATTGAACGGTGCATAGTTCTGCGCCGCCGTTGCGCTGGGCTCGCTTGCCACGTAAATTTCGTCCCGTAAACGCTTGCCGAACCGCCAGTTTTGCCGTGCGGCGGGCCTATCTCAAACGGGCTATCCCAGGGATTTACGCCGCGTGTCATGAGTGATCGTCTCGCCAACGGGTCTGGCAATACCGAGGCACCGCTTGCCGATATCGATGCTGCGACCAAGCGGCTGATGGCCGCGCTTGATGCGCTGGAGAGTTCGGTGGAGCGCCGCCGCGAGGCCGACCGCGACGAGAACGAATTGGCGAGCCGGATCCAGGCACTCGGCGCCGATCGCTCGCGCCTCGCCGACGAGCTCGACGGATCGCTGGTGAAGACGCGCAAGCTCGAGCGCGTCAATCGTGACATTGCGGAAAAGCTCGACGCGGCGATCGGCACCATTCGCGCCGTGCTCGCGGGCGGAGAGGGCAGATGAGCCACATCAACGTCACCATCAATGGCCGGCAATACCGGATGGCCTGCGAGGAGGGCCAGGAGGTGCGGCTGTTGAAGCTCGCGGAGAATCTCCAGCAGCGCGTCGAATCGTTGCGCGGCAAGTTCGGTGAGATCGGCGACGCGCGGCTCACCGTGATGGCGGCGCTCACCGCATGCGACGAGCTGGTCGATGCCAGCGCGCGCATCCGCAGCCTCGAGGAGGAGGTCGAGCAGTTGCGCAATGCGCGCGTCGCCGCCACCGACCGCGCCCGCGCCACCCAGACCGCGGTCTCCAACGCGCTCAACGCCGCCGCCGAGCGGATCGAGCGCACCACGCAGGTGCTCAACCGCACCATCGGCGGCGGCATCGCGATCGGGTGATCCTGCTGATGCTCCCTTTTTGATCCTCCCCCTCCAGGGAGGGCGAAAGCTGCGCAAGGTCTGATTGCGTCTGCCTTACCGCTGGCGGATTGCGGCAACGATCGCTACATTGGCCCGGCGAAGCTGCGTTGCGCGTCAGGAGCCATATATCCCCGGGGCCTTATCGATCCTTTAGGGAACTGTCCCTGGCCGGGTCCGTGGACCCGGACATATGGTGCCCACCTACTTTCGTAGGGAACTCCGGGATCGAGCGCTCCAACGGCCTCTGCGGCTTCGCACTTGGTTTTTGCTGTTGCCTTGTCGTCGCGCTGCGGCGGTCTGATTGTGTGGCAGTGTCGTGCCCTGCGACGTGGGGCATCCAGTGCGCCGCGGCCTGGCCAAACGAATGCTCGCGTCTCTTGAATGCCGGCTCGTTCGCATTTGGCGGACGATGACAGCGGAAGATGGATCATGCACGCATCTCCATCGAAGGCCGAACTTCGGGCCCTCGCGCTCGCCAAGCGCGATGCGCTGAGCGACGAGCAGCGCGCCGCGGCGGCCGAGGCGCTCGCCAAGCGCGGTGCTCCGTTCGAGATCACGCAAGGCATGATCATCTCCGGCTATGCGCCGATCCGCAGCGAGCTCGATCCGGCGCCACTGATGAAGAAGCTGGCCGACAAGGGCGCGCGGCTGGCGCTGCCCTGCATCAATGCGCGCGGCCAGTCGCTGACCTTCCGCAGCTGGTCGCCGCAGGACCGTTTGATGCTCGGCCCGCTCGGCATTCCCGAGCCGTCGCCGGCCGCGGCCGAGGTGCATCCCGACGTGATGCTGGTGCCGCTGGCGGCGTTCGACAAGCTCGGCCACCGCATCGGCTATGGTGCCGGCTATTACGACTATACCTTTGCGCATCTGCGCAAGGCGAAGCATGTGATCGGGGTCGGGATTGCCTTTGCTGCACAGGAAACCAAGGCCATCCCGGCGCTGTCGCACGACGTCCCGCTCGATTATGTGCTAACGGAGCGCAAGACGTTCGATTTCCGGAGTAGCTAGCCTTGCGTATTCTCTTCGTTGGTGACGTCGTCGGCAGGACCGGCCGCACCGCCATCACAGACCATCTTCCGGGCATGATCAGGGACTGGTCGCTCGATCTCGTCGTCGTCAATGGCGAGAATTCCGCCGGCGGCTTCGGCATCACCGAGGCGATCTACCAGGAGCTGCTCGACGCCGGAGCGGACGCGATCACGCTCGGCAACCATGCCTGGAATCAGAAGGAGGCGCTGGTCTTCATCGAGCGCGCGCCGCGCCTGATCCGCCCCTTGAATTTTCCGCGCCATTCGCCCGGCCGCGGCGCCACGCTGGTCGATACCAAGAACGGCAAGCGCGCGCTCGTGCTCAATGCGATCGGTCGCGTGTTCATGGAGCCGTCGTCCAACGATCCATTCAGCGCGATCGACCGCGAGCTCGAGGCCTGCCCGCTGCGCGAGGGCGCCGATGCCATCGTGCTCGATTTCCACGCCGAGGCGACCAGCGAGAAGCAGGGCGTCGGCTTCTTCTGCGACGGCCGCGTCAGCCTCGTGGTCGGCACCCATACCCATGTGCCGACCGCCGATCACCAGGTGCTGCCCGGCGGCACCGCCTATATGAGCGATGCCGGCATGACCGGCGATTATGATTCGGTGATCGGCATGCAGAAGGAGGAGCCGCTGCAGCGCTTCCTCACCGGCATTCCATCCGGTCGTTTCGAACCGGCCGGCGGCGTCGCGACGCTAAGCGGCATTGCGGTCGAGACCGACGATGCGACCGGGCTGGCGGTCAAGGTCGCGCCGGTGCGTGCCGGCGGCCGGCTCGAGCCCGCGGTGCCGGGGTTCTGGCTGAGCTAGCCTGCGACATCCTGTCGTGCTTTGATGGGCAGTGATTTTGATGGGGCAGTGATTTTCGACCCCCTTAGATTTTTGCTTCCCGGAGATTGCGGTGTCCGAGCGCGTCGTACGTCGTTTGGTGGCCTTGGTGGCGGCGGATGTTGCCGGCTACAGCCGCCTGATGGGCCGCGACGAGGAGCGGACGCTTGGCGACCTGAAGGGCGCCCGCCAGACGCTGGTCGATCCGACGGTGGCGGCATGCCGAGGCCGCATCGTCAAGACCACCGGCGACGGGATGCTGGTCGAGTTCGCCAGCGCTGTCGACGCGGCGCGCTGCGCCATCGAGGTGCAGCGGGGCATGACCGAACGAAACGCCGCGGTGTCACCCGATCGCAGGATCGAATTCCGCATCGGCATTCACGTCGGCGACATCATCATCGACAGTGACGATATCTTCGGCGACGGCGTCAACATCGCGGCGCGTCTCGAGGGAATGGCCGACCCCGGCGGAATTTGCATTTCGGACGATGCCCACCGGCAAATCCGGGGCAAGGTCGATATCGATTTCGGTGACATGGGCTCGCAGTCGCTGAAGAATATCGCCGAGCCGATGCGCGTATGGCAGATTCGGATCGGCGGCGAGCCCGGCTCGCAGCGCTCGACAGTGCCATCAGTGCCGGTCGAGCCGCTTGCGCTGCCGGACAGGCCGTCGATTGCGGTGCTGCCGTTCGACAATATGAGCGGGGATCGCGAGCAGGATTATTTTGCCGACGGCATGGTCGAGGAGATCATCACCGCGCTGTCGCGCTTCAAATCGCTGTTCGTCATCGCGCGAAATTCGAGCTTCGCCTACAAGAACAAGGCGATCGACATCAAGCGGGTCGGCCGCGAGCTTGGCGTCCGCTACGTGCTGGAAGGCAGCGTGCGCAAGGCCGGCAACCGGGTCCGCATCACCGGTCAGCTGATCGAGGCGGCGACCGGCAACCACATTTGGGCCGATCGTTTCGATGGCGAGCTCGAAGATATTTTTGGCCTGCAGGACAAGGTGACCTCGAGCGTCGTCGGCCTGATCGCGCCCCGGCTCGAGCAGGCCGAGTTCGAGCGGGCACGGCACAAGCCGACCGAAAAGCTCGACAGCTACGACCTCTACCTGCGCGGCATGGCGCTGATTCACCAGCGCGCATCGCTCAGCGATGCCTACGGCCTGTTCAAGCAGGCGATCGCGCTCGATCCGCAGTTCGCCGCGGCGCATGCGATCCTGGCGTGGAGCTGGATGGCCCGGCAGGCCACCAGCGGCTCACCGCTCGACGGCCCGGAGCGGCTCGAGGCGATCAGGCACGCGCGGCTGGCGTCGCGGCTCGGCGAGGAAGATGCCTTCGTGCAGTCGACCGCGGGTCATGTGCTGACCTATCTCGGGCATGATTACGACCTCGGCTCGTCGATGGTCGAGGAGGCGATCGCGCTCAATCCCAATCTCGGCTTCGCCTGGTATTCGCGCGGCTGGGTCGCGCTGATGTGCGGCGACACGGAGCGCGCGATCGAGAGCTTTGAGCACATGATGCGGCTCAGCCCGCTCGATCCGCTGCGGATCAGCGCCTGGATCGGGACCTCACACGCCTACTTCTGGCTGGGACGTTTCGAGGAGGGCTGCGAGGCTGCGCGGCGATCGCTGCGCTTCAACACCAATGCGCATTCATTGGGCGCTTTCATCATCAACGCGATCCGCGCCGGCCGGAGCGATGAGGCGCGCAAGGCGATCGGGCGGTTGTTGCGGATCCATCCGGGCTTCCGCACTTCGCATGTCAGCGAAGCGTTTCCGGTGCGCGGCGCTGAGCTGCGCGACCAGATCGGCGCGGCGCTGCGCGACGCGGGATTGCCGGATTAAAGCGTGATGAGATGAGGTTGAACCGTCATCGCGCTTTAGAGTTCTTGTTCAAGCATGATCGTTTCGGAAAACCGCTTCGCACTTTTCCCGATCATGCTCTAGCCCTGCCGGAAACCCATCCGGAACGCGCCCCAGTGGCGGCCGCGTACGGTGATCGGCGATGACAGGTCCTTCATCAGCACGAAATTGCCGCCGCCCATGTCGCGGCGATAGGTCTGCAGCAGGAACGGTTTGGTGTTGGCCGCGACCTTGCTTACTGCACGGTCGTTGAACAGACGGCGGTTGCGGCAATTGGCGTTGTTCCAGACCGGGTCCGGCCCCTGCGGCAGCCGGTAGTTCGGATTGTGGGTCGGCAGATAGCCGCTGCGCGCCCAGGCGACGCAGAACACGATGCGCGGGTCGGTCTTCTGGATCGGGTCCTGGATCTCTGGCAGCACGCGGTCGGTGAAGCTGACATAGTCGGTCAAATACTGCTTCGGATTGGTGCCGGCGATCTCGCGATAGTTGTCGTCCATCAACTGTGTCAGCGTGATCTCGCCGTGCGCGATGGAGTTCTCGAACAGATCGGAAATCCGTTTCGCGGTCTCGATCACGACGCGGATCAGCGGCGTATCGCCGGTCTCCACGCCGCTGTCAGCGATGGTCACGATCAGGCTCTCGGAGAGCTCGAGCAGCTTCGCCACCCGCGCGTCGGCGTGCTTGAGGTCGCGCGAGGACAGGTCGACGCCCTTGGCGAGCTCGTTCAGCTCCGCGATCACGCTGTCGCAATGCCTGAGATTGGAGGTTGCGGCGCGCGCCACGCTGCCGATCTCGGCGCCGACCGATGAAAAGCCTTCCTGCACGCGGCTGATGATGCCCGAGATCTGCTGGGCGCCTTGGCTGGCGTTCCTGGCGCGCAGCGAGGCGTCGCTGCTCTCGCCGATCAGGCTGCCGATCTGGCCGTCGAGATCGCGCACGGTGTCGGAAATCTGATGCGTCGCCTGGCGGGTCGCCTCGGCGAGGTTCTTCACCTCGCTTGCGACCACCGCAAAGCCGCGGCCGGCCGTGCCGGCGCGCGCCGCCTCGATGGTGGCGTTGAGTGCCAGCAGATTGGTCTGCTTGGCGATCGCCTCGATCGAGCCGGAGACCTTGGCGACCTGGCTCAACGCGGAGCCGACCGCGGCGAGCCGGGTCTCGATCCGGCCGACCGCCGCGACGAGTTCAGCGATGTGGCCCACCGCCGTCTCGACCACGTCGCGCGACTCGGCGATCTGGCCGACCGCGGCGGATGCGGTCGATTGCACCGCCTGCGATGCGTTGGCGATGTCGTGATTGGCCGAGACCATGGTCTCGGCGGTGGCCTGCAAATGATGGAATCGCTCCGACTGGTTGGTGACGCGGTTGGCGACTTCCTGGACATTGCCGGCGATGTCGGCGAGTTCGACGCCGAGGCCGCCGATGCGGTCGGCAAGCTGGTCAACGAGCCGTTCGGCCAGCGTCCGGTTCGATGACGTGTCCAGAACTGCGAGCTGCGCGGCCGACATGTTGGCGTATCCTCCCGTCGCGCGGCCGGTCCTGGCGCCGCAGCAT
>CALRXG020000357.1:0-7825 GCA_943372075.1 Bordetella parapertussis
AGCAGACGCGGTTCCTGAGCCATCGACTTGGGCCATGATGATTCTAGGGTTCGTGGGACTAGCGTTTCTCACGGGTCGACATCGTCCGCGTCCGATGATTCTAGGTTAACGCGCAGACGTATGGCCTCTCGGCAAGCCAGCATCGACGACTATCGAATGATCAATTTTGCCAGGAGAGCGGCCAGCTCTCCTTGTCGAGAGACGCCAACTTTATGAAAGACGCGTTTAAGCACATTGCGAGCGGTGTCTTCGGCGATGCCTAGCCGCTGAGCAGCCTCCTTGGGGGCTACTCCGACGCCCACCAGCGCAGCAACGCGAGCCTCGCCCAAGGTCAATCCAAGAACGTCACGAACCAACGCCGGGTCAGCAGCCTCGTTGGGCTTCTGCTCGATGATTAGGACGAGCGCTCGTGCTTTCGTAAGAAACTGCTGAACAACAGGACTGTTGGTGCTGAGGGGTATCGTATAGATCGCGACAGGGGGCTCGGCGTTTGCACCGTGTGCAACGATAGGCCGAGGAATAGCGACTTCCCCACCGGATTCAACATTGAGCGCGCTGTCGATGGCAAGATTTATCTTTGCGCGCTCAGCGCCAATTCCTATTATCAGCCGATCTCGCTCAAGACGCACTTGGTCGCCGGATATCCTCTTGCCGGTGGAATTGGCAAAAACTACACGGCGCCGAGAATCTAATGCAAAAACACCGATTCCCATTCTATCGAGCGCTTCGCTAAGACCCTGCTTGGTTAGTTCCGCATCAAACAGGCGGATCGAAAGCCTCAATGCATTCTCGACGTGAGGACCGATCGTTTCCAGGACGGAAAGCTCGTCATCGCTGTATGCCGGCTTTGCTTGTGCGTTTCGCTGAACGCACAGCATGACTCCAATGTGAGGATCGGGAGATACCGCGATTCCAGCTACGTACCCGAGATTGTGGCGGCTCAAAAAGTCCGAGTAGCATGGATGCGTGCTGATTTCCTTCTCTGAACAGAGATGTCGGTCTGTAAAAGAGGCTCCGCTAAAGAAGTACCCTCTTTCAACACACCGTTGAGCCCGGATATCCCGAGCAGACCAGTTGCGCCTTTCATATTCAATTTGACCAGCAACCAGTCCTTTCGAAACGATTGTCCCGAAGGATCCGTCATCTTTCGCCCAGAGTAACAACGCTCCCACATCGTCAAAACAAGCGGAGATAGAAGCCAGGGCGTCTGGCCACCATGCCGGCTCAAGCGTAGCCCGATAGATCTGCTTGACGGCTTCTGAAAAGGCAAAATCCATCCGCACTCCCAAAAACGCGCACAATCGCCGCTGGACGGTGCAATTTATGTCAGTCTCCTGATCCTCTCAATAATGTGCTGCATAATCCTAAATCAGCGAAATCGCGTTCACTAGCACGCCCGGTGCAAGACTTGCGCGCAGCCCCACAACGGCAGGCGCAGCGTCCACTCCAGGGGCTTTCCCGGCGGCAGCCGCACTTAATTCCAGTGCCGTCGCAAGCCTTTAATGCTTTTATGGTGGTTGCGGCCTCCTGACCTGCCTCAGGCTTTGCACTATGATGCTGCGCGCGGTTGTCCCGGTGTCGGAGTGGGTCGGTCACCCTGCGTCTTCATCGTCGAATGCTACTTTTCTCTTTGTCGCCTGGGTGTACGCATCCAGCCAGCACCCCGGGCAGGCGCGCCGGTCTGCCGCGGCGCTCAGGCAGCAGCCGCTTTGGACTGTTGGGTCGCCTTCCAATTCCACGGGAGCAGGTCGGCTACTCTGTTGACGGGGTGATCTGGAAGCCTGGCCAGCACGTCAGCGAGCCAGGCTTGCGGATCAACGTCGTTCATCTTGCAGGTTTCGATCAGGGTATAGACGGCGGCGGCACTATTGCCGCCAGCATCTGAACCGGCGAAGGTCCAATTTCGTCTTCCGACAGCCACACCGCGTAACGCTCGTTCGGCAGCGTTGTTCGAGAGGCAGACGCGGCCATCATCCAGGAAGCGGGTGAACGCCGCCCAGCGGTTGAGCAGGCAGTTGATCGCCTTTGCGGTATCATTGCCTGAGGAGAGCAAGGTCCGCTGCTGGCGCATCCAGATCTCGAGATCAGCAACGATCGGTGTGGACTTCTCACGACGCACGGCAAGTCGCTGTTCCGGCGTTTTGCCGTTGATGGTGCGCTCGATCTCGAACAGGATATCGATGCGTCGCACGGCCTCGCTGGCAATCGGCGCCTCTCCTGATTTCGCCAGATCGAGGAACTTTCGGCGGCCATGGCTCCAGCAGGCCGCTTCAAGAATCGGAGCCGGCTTCCTTTGGGCCTTGTAGAGCTGGTTATATCCATCGAAGGCATCGGCCTGCATCAGGCCGACTAGCCGGCAAGATGGTTTTGCGGATGCTCTCCAGCCCGGTTGCGTGAGTAGTAGAACAGAGCTGCTGGAGGGGCCGTGCCGCCAAACGGCCTATCATCGCGAACATAGGTCCAGATCCGGCCGGTCACCGTCTTAAGCTTGGCCAGTACCGGCACCGTCGTATCGTCCGCGTGGATGCGTTCCGCGCTCATGACGTGGATCCGGATGGCCTCAATAATGGGATCGAGTGCGACCACGCAGGCGCCGACCCGATCCGCCAGGGTCGAGACGTCGATCTCGATCCCTTCGCGGGCATAGGTCTTGCTCTGTCGGTTCAACGGCTGATGCAGCAGGAACTTGTTGACCAGCACCATCGCCAGCAGGCTCGGCCCGGCAAAGCCTCGCGGAATCTGATGGAAGGGCGCCGGAGCCTCTGTGATCGCCTCGCAATCTCGACAGGAGAACTTTTCGCGGACGTGCTCGATAATCTTCCAGCGCCGCGGTTCGCATTCCAGGGTCTTCGATACCACCTCGCCGAGCTTGTGCAGTCGCTCGCTGCAGCACTTGCCGCATACGCAAGGCGCGGGTTCGACAACGCGTTCGATGGGCAGATTGTCCAGCAACGGACGTCGCGGCGGCCGTGGATTTTGCGCGCGCTGCTGGCTGGCAGCTTCCGGCGCTGCGAACTCGGCCTTGGATTCCTGCTCCGCCTGAGTCTCTTCAAGATCCTCGATGGCGAGTTCGAGCTGCTCGACCAGCAACTTGCCGCGTTCAGAAGATTGTCCGAACTGTTCTCGCCGTGCCTTGGCCAGCATCAGCTTCAGCCGCTCGATTTCCAGCCGGCCGACGGTCACCTCGCTCTTGGCCAGCGTCAACTGCTCGCGCTGCGCAAGGATCATCGCGTGTGCTGCGGCAAGGTCGGCGGTAAGCTGATCGGAGAGCGTCGTCACAAAGACGAATTAACCATATTCGTCGCAAAAAATCCCGCTCGATTTAACCGGAAGCCTGTGGACGCCAGGTTGCCTGCGGCATCCGCCAGTCGATGCCGGACAGCAAATAAGAGAGCTGCGCAACGCTGATCGTCACAACGCCGTCTGCCAGTGATGGCTACAAAAAAAAGAGGCCGCGCTCCAGGCGCTTCGTGAACAGACACGCGCCCTGGCCATCATGCCAAATAATTTTGATCAGGTCGCGGCGGCGGCCCCTAAAAACGTAGAGATCACCAGCGTGCGGATCACGCTTCAAGCTCTCCTGGACCAACCGCGCAAGGCTTGGAAAGCCGCGGCGCATATCGGTGTGACCGGTCGCAAGCCACACCCGCACATTACCCGGTATGGCAATCATCGGCGCTCAAGCACCTCGAGGACCCGCGCCAGCGCTTCCGGAGCGACGTGCGCGTCCACTCGGATGCGTCGCCGGTTGCCAAGGTCGATCTCGATCAATCCAATACGCGCGGCCACCACAGACCGCCCTCGGCTATCACCCGCAGGTAAAAACTTCGAAGGTTCCTCCGCTTTCGTAGCGGCGATCTGCACCGGCCCAAAAGATGGTACGACCTGCTCGGATGTCCGCGCTTGTCGACGCCAGGTAAACACCAGGCTGGCCGCTACTCCGTTGCGACGCGCAACCGCTGTCACCTTTGCGCCCGGCGCCAACGTCTCCTCGACTATCCGTGCCTTGTCATCCTGCGACCAGCGCCGCCGACGCTCCAGCCCGCCCAAAACCTCGACCCGCATCGCCTGATGACCTTAAAGCTAGACTTAAGGCCACACGCTTGGCGAATTACAGCGTGTCAGACAAGACGGCGCTCGCCGGATGCGTACCCTATGGCCCATCGCCGACGTTCCCACAGACCGGCATGCGGCCCTCTTTTCAGGAAAGAGGGGACATCCGCCTGTCCGGCGCTAACTGATAAGGTTTCAGCATTTTCCTTATCAGTGCGCCAACTGACTCCATTTTGTTAGAAACCTTATCAGTCTAAGAATCTACTCCGTTCGCGACCATGTCGCTATCTCCTCGTAAAATTTCGCAGCATCGCCCGTGAAAAGAGGTCCGCGCTCCGGGGGCGATGCGGGTCACCTATATTCGAGACCGCTGGAGGAGCCATCCGATCTGGTCAACCATTCCTCGCGTGCTCGAATCGCCGGATGAGGTAGTCGGCGATCCGGTTCGATTCCACGAATACACCGATCTCGCTCAGGCGAGCAACTTCCGAAGGATCCGCTGATAACCAATTCTGACTCGTGACGGCCAAATTGTCGTCGTCCCAAGCCAGTATCTTTGCGTGCAGTCGCGGTTGGTGAATTGGTCGAAAACCGATGCCTTGTTTCGCGAGCTCACGAGTAAGGCCGGCGGCATCAATGCCGGAAAGTGGCCCCGTCAGTCGGCCGTAGTATAGGCCAACCTCGATGCGGCTCTCCCTGACAGCGGCCAAGGCCGGTATGATGATCATCGGTCGCCCTGCAATGCCGATGCGATGGCTTGTGACGAAAATTCTCCTCACAGCGGAATCACGTGCTTCAAGCACGAGGGCGCCATGGTCCGGGGCCAGCAGGATCTTCATGCGCGCACTGCGGCCTGCCGGACGCGGCACTTGCTCTATTCGTCGGCCGAGGATCGTTAGATCGGTCGCAAACTCATGCCACACGCCGGGGGATCCGAGTGACATGGAAGCGAGATGCCGCACCAACTGACCGACGAGCGAAGGTTCGCGAACCCGAACAGATGATTCGAAGCTATCGAAATCGGAAGACAACCAGTTGCACGATCCAACGATCGCCGACCATTGTCCTCTTCCGTCGTCCGCGATGAGCAACTTTGCATGCGATCTCGTCGTGAACGAATGAATTCTGATTTGACCGCCCCATCCCGCCTCGTCGATCGCGCGCTGGAGGGCCGAGACGGCGCGCCTCGAGCTGGAGACGCTCGTTCCGTCGTCGTCCTGTCCCCACATGACGCGGACAAGTGTTCCCTTCGACGCCGCGCCGATCAGCTTGGGCAATATCGCCGGGATCGACTTTTCGGAGATGAAGGTCGAATGAATGATGACCTCCTCGCGAGCTTGCGCTAGGGCCCTATCGAGCGCTGACGAATGATCCTGAGCGTCGATCAGAAGATCATTCTGTTCGAATAGCGCGGTTGTGGTCGCCGCGATCGGCGACGGCCTCAAGGGTTCGATAGCGACGGACACCGCCGTCTTCGCTTCGCTCTTCTTAAGAGACTTAGCAGCGGCCGACCTAATCGCTTCGCGCAGCGCCGGGTTCGCCCGCGCGGGCAGGCCCTCGATCGTGTCGTTGACGACCGTCACGACGGCAAATCGTTCGAGAAAACGATCGGGGCTCGGCTCGACCCGAACGATGACTTCGTCCTCCCCCTCTAAAGCCGAGAATAGCTCGGCTAGGTCCTCCTTGTCGTGATCGGGTGACTTTTGAAGGTAGACCAAGTTCGCGCCAAGCTTCGCGAGTTCATTTCTATGACGCGCGGCGATTTCGGAGCGCCTGAAGACGCTGCCGGAGACCTGGTCGACGAGGAAGCCCATCCAGCGGGGCGTGGTTACCGTAAGCGCTTGAAGCGATCCATTTTTGATCTGCGCTTGACCACTATCGGTCGCTACGAACGAAAGGCCATCGGCGGCCGCTGCCAACTCCACCCATCCCACCCGCATGAGCCGGATGAAGGCCTCAACGACGACCCGTCGCGGAAGGCTCGAGCGCTGAGATAGATCGGCGGCTGTGGCAGGGGTCCGTGCGACGGATTCGAGCATGAGATGCTCGATAAGACTCCAACGCTTGCCTTTTTCGACATGGAAGCGGCGCCTACCGCGCAGCACCGGGATCGCAACTTGCACGACGCTCATGCTGCAGCCCCGCGCAATTCGGACCAAGATACGATCTTTGCGTCGCCGTCGTTCTTGGCGGCATCCAACGCTCCAAGGAACTTCTTCATGAATCCGATATCGGACTCCGGCAGGCCTTCAGCAACGTTCACCACATTTCGGTAGAATTCCAAGCTCCCGATCATAACGAGCCTCCACTTCGCGCGGCTCAGCAGCACGTTCATCCGTCGATTGTCTCGGAGAAAGCCTAGGGCCTTTGCAGGAGCGCCATGGCCATTGTTTCGTACCAGCGAGATAAGGACGATGTCGGCTTGATCGCCTTGGAAGGAATCGACCGTTCCGCAGAACTCGCCGTCGCCCACGGCCGGCTTGAATGACGACAAATGCTCCAATCCCGCCGTCTTTGAGTTGATCGCATCGCGCAGCGAACGGACCTGTTCACGATAGGGAGAAAGGACTGCGAGAGACGGCTTCGATCCCTCCTGAGCTCGCAGGTTGGTCAGCACGGCTAAAGCAGCTTTCACTTCGTCTGGATTTGACCAAGGCGGCGCCTTCTCACCGCCCCTGTACCCTTTCGCGGCTCTTACGAAGGGCATATCAACGAACACAATCGGAGCGTCCGGCATCGATCCACCCGCGCTCAATGAAAGTGGGGGCTTTCTGGTCCGATATTCTTCGGCCTTTTTTGAATTCGTCGAAAGATCCCCACCATAGAAGCAGTCCGAGACTATCTTCGCGATTGCCGGGTGCATCCGGTACTGCTCTTCGAGTCGTCTCGCGATGGGACGAAATTCGCGACGGGCTTTGGCTTTTCGTGCAAATTCTTCCTCCACCATCGATTCGAACATCGTGAGGATCGATAGAGTCTGGGAACAGAGACGACCGAAGTCGTCGCTATCATCCTCGATCTCATCGAAAAGTTCATCCAGTCCTGCATCCTTCAGATGACGTGAAATGAGCTCCTGTGTGGCTCCGACGGCCGCCTTCACCTTGTCGGGCGCAGAAAGCAACCGTGTCATTCGCTCGACATTGTACGGAGGCAGCTGCTTGTGATCTCCGATCATCAAGCGGCGGTAAGAAAGTAGAAGCGGCGACAGCAACTCGCCGCCCGTCGCTTTGCCAGCTTCTTCTACGATGGTCCAATCGAACAGGCTCCGCTCCTCGATCAGCCGTTCGACGGCTGCTGAGTTCGTTGTCGCGAAAACCAGGTTGGCGGATCGTAGGATCATGCCTTCGAAAGCCCGCCCTTCGGCGTTCATGCGATTTCGGCGCTTCGAGCGGCCGCCCCCTTGCTGTTCCTCTCTCGCCCGAGCGAGCGCTTTTACCTTTTCCTGCAGACCGCTGCTCGCTTCGGCAACGAGCTGACTCTTTGCAAGCGCCTGGAGGTGCCGATCGGCTTGCCTATCGATTTCCAGATCGGTGTCGGATGGATCATCGTCCGCCGGGCGAGCTCGTACCATCACTGGCGCTACACCTGATCCATCGCCGAAGATGGACTGGATCTCCTTCATCAGATGATCGATCGCCGCATTACTTTGCGCGGAGAGGAGCATCCTCGTCGAGGGGTCGTCCTCGAACCGTCGCTTGACGATATCGCCGACGAGGAAGGTCTTGCCAACGCCGGGCGGGCCTTGAAGAAAGAAGAGAGGGACGGTAGAGAG
>CALRXG020000358.1:0-7746 GCA_943372075.1 Bordetella parapertussis
GCTCGAATTCTTCGAGGAGCACCAGCGGGCCGCGTCCGCCATAGAGGTCGCGGCGGCATTGAAGTTCCCGCAATCCAGCACCTCGGCACTGATGCGCACGATGACGGCGTTCGGCTATCTGCACTACGACACCAGCCGCCGCACCTATATCCCGACGCCGCGGATCTCGATGCTGGGGCACTGGCTGAGCCCGGCGCTGTTCACGCGGGGGCGCCTGATCAATCTGATGAATGAGCTCTCCGAGAAAACCGGAGAGACCATCATGCTCGCGGTCCGCAACGGGCTCAGCGCGCAGTATGTCCATATCATCCAGGCCAAGCTGCCGATGCGGCTATACGTCAAGGCCGGAACGCTGCGCCCGCTGGCGCGATCCGCATCGGGTTACGCGCTGCTGTCGGCCTATCCGGACAAGGAGGTGCGCCGCCTGGTGCGCCTGATCAACGCCAACGAGCCGCGATCCGACCAGCAGATCGACATCAAGGCCGTGATGCTGGAGCTGAAGAAGGTGCGCGACGAGGGGCATGCCTTCTCGCTCGGCCTGGTCACCCCGGGCGCGGGCGCCGTCGCCATGAACCTGCCGCCGATTGCGGAATCGAACGAGCCGCTGGTGCTGTGCGTGGCCGGACTGAACGACGCGCTGGTCACCCAGGAGAGCGAGTTCGCCGACCTGATGCGGAAGGCGATCCAGTTTCATCTGGCGGACTGAAGCGATGCCATCAACCAATTCTGTTTGGCGCGTGGCATACAAACCGAAGCGCCAAAAAGTTCACTCTGCGGAATTCATCAGTCCGATCCGGCTTCATGCCATCTGCGCAAGTGGCCCTGCGGGCAACGCTTGTCACGGCTATGGCTTTTCCGCATCATTGAGCGCAAGACAACATCGCAAGCAGGCCCTGCCGAATGGCCGGACCCAAGCCAATCAACACGAGGAACGCTGTGGCGGAGAGTGAAAACATCGTCGCCGAGACCGCGGAAAAGATTTTCGCCGATCTCGCGGATGCCCAGACCATCAATCACGACAAGAAGGGCGCATGGAAGGCGCCGCTGTGGCAGGCGTTGACCGAAGCCGGCTTGCCGCTGTCCTGGGTGCCCGACGATCTCGGCGGTTCCGGCGCCAGCCTCGCCGAAGGTTTCAGCGTCCTCAACGTCGCCGGGCGGCACGCGATCGCTGTTCCGCTGGCCGAAACAATGCTCGCCGGTTGGCTGCTGACGCAGGGCAAGATCGCCTCACCTGAAGGCGAGATGACGGTTGTCCCTGCGAGCCCGAAGGATCGCGTCACGCTCAACGCCGATGGTTCGCTCTCTGGCCGCGCCCGCGGCGTGCCGTTCGCCAAGGACGCAAAGCATTTCGCGGTGCTGGCAAGCGGCAAGGACAGCGTCTCGGTCGCGCTGGTCGATGCCGCGAAGTGCCGGATCGAATCCAGCATCGGGCTTGGCGGCGACCACAACGACACCGTCACGCTCGACAAGGTGCAGCCGGTCACCACCAAGCCGGCGCCCAAGGATTTCGACCAGGCCACGCTGATGCTGATGGGCGGCGTGGTGCGCAGCCTGCAGATCGCGGGCGCGTTGGAAGCCATGCTCGACATCTCGGTGCGCTATTCCAACGAGCGCGTCGCCTTCGAGAAGAAGATCTCCAAATTCCAGGCCGTGCAACACAACCTCGCTCGCCTCGCCGGCGAGAACGCTGCGGCACTGGCCGCTGCGACTTCGGCGGCGGACACCATCGTCAACGCCAAGTCGCTAAATAGCGATGCGGTGTTCCTCGAAGCCGCGGCGGCGAAGATCCGCTGCTCGGAGGCGGCCGAGAAGGGCAGCAGCATCGCCCACCAGGTGCACGGCGCGATCGGCTTCACCATCGAGCACATCCTGCACCGCTATTCGCTGCGCGCGCTGGCGTGGCGCGACGATTTCGGCTCGGAGAGCCACTGGGCGGTCGAGCTCGGCAAGCTCGTCGCCGACCGTGGCGCCGATGAATTGTGGCCGCTGGTGGCTTCGCGCTGAGATCAGGCAGAACAATCAGGACTGGACATCATGACTGCAGCCCTTCGTTTCGATCCGATCCGCCTGCCGGAAAAGTGCGAGCAGCTCCGCAAGGAAGTGCGCGCCTTCCTCGCCGAGGAAATCGCCGCCGGCACCTTCGATCCGTACGCGCCGAACCGCGAGGATAATGACGCGCCGGAATTCTCCCGCCGCGTCGGCGCCAAGGGCTGGCTCGGCATGACCTGGCCGAAGAAATATGGCGGCCAGGAACGTTCGTTCCTCGAACGCTACGTGGTGACCGAGGAGATGCGGGTGGCGAACGCGCCGACCCGGCGCTTCTTCGTCGCCGACCGCCAGAGCGGGCCGGTGCTTCTAAAGTACGCGCCGGAGCACATCAAGATGGACATCCTGCCGCGGATCTGCCGCGGCGAGGTCTGCTTCGCGATCGGCATGAGCGAGCCGAATTCCGGCTCCGACCTGTTCGCGGCGAAGACCCGCGCGACCAAGACCGACGGCGGCTACCTCATCAACGGCACCAAGATCTGGACCTCGTCGGCGCACATCGCCGACTACATGATCGCGATCTTCCGCACCTCGCCGCCGACCAAGGAGAACCGCCGCCACGGCCTGACCCAGTTCCTGGTCAAGATGAAGCAGCCGGGCATCCAGGTGAATCCGATCGGCCAGATCACCGGCCAGTTCGAGTTCAACGAAGTCGTATTCACCGACTATTTCGTGCCCGACGATCACGTGCTGGGCGAGGTCGACGGCGCCTGGAAGCAGGCGACATCGGAGCTCGCCTATGAGCGGAGCGGCCCCGAGCGCTTCCTCGAGACGTATTACGTGCTCACCGAGCTGGTGCGCGCGGTCGGCAAGAACCCGGACACCCGCAGCGCCGAAGGCATCGGCCGATTGGTGGCGCAGGTGCACACCATGCGCCGCATGTCGGTGTCGGTCGCGGGCATGCTGCAGGCCGGCAAGGAGCCGGTGGTGGAAGCCTCCATCGTCAAGGATATCGGCACGGTGTGGGAGCAGCAGCTGCCGCATCGCGTGCGTGATCTCGCGGCCTTCGTCGAGGAGACCGCGACCAACCGCGAGACGCTGGAAAAGCAGCTCGATTTCGCCATCAAGACCGCACCCAAGCTGACGATCCAGGGCGGCACCACCGAGGTGCTGCGCGGCATCATCGCCCGCGGGCTCGGTTTGCGCTAATTCAACGAGGACAGATCATGACCAAGTACACTGATATCGGCGTCGAGACCCACGGCCATGTCGGCCTGATCGAAATCCGTAAGCCGCCGCTGAACTTCTTCGACGTCGCGCTGATCAACCAGATCGCCGACGCGCTGGAGGAGTTCGACAACAACATCGAGATCCGCGCTTCGGTGCTCGCAGCCCAAGGCAAGGCGTTTTGCGCCGGCGCCAATTTCGGCGACCCGGCCCGCCAGGAGCAGGAGGAGCGCGCCAAGAGCGATCCGGCCTCGAACCTGCCGATCAACCATCTCTACGTCCAGGCGGTCCGCATCTTCCGCAACAAGAAGCCGATCGTCGCCGCGATCCATGGCGCCGCGATCGGCGGCGGTCTCGGCCTTGCGGTCTCGGCCGACTTCCGGGTCGCCTGCCCCGAGGCGCGCTTCGCCGCTAACTTCACCAAGCTCGGCTTCCATCCGGGCTTCGGCCTGACGACGACGCTGCCGGAGCTGATCGGCAAGAACAATGCCGAGCTGATGTTCTACACCAGCCGCCGTGTCACCGGCGAAGAGGCCTATCGCTGGGGCCTCGCCAATGTGCTGGTGCCGCAGGACCAGGTTCGCGCGGAGGCGATGAAGCTTGCGCAGGAGATCGCCGAATGCTCGCCGCTCGGCCTGGTCTCGACCCGCGCCACCATGCGCGCCGGCCTCGCCGACCGCGTGCTCGCCGCGACCAACCATGAGTTGGAGGAGCAGACCAAGCTGCGCGCGACCGAGGACTTCAAGGAAGGCGTCAAGGCCACCGCCGAGCGCCGCGTCGCCAACTTCAAGGGGCGGTAGCCGCGAGCGCCCCTCCCTTTTCACGGGTCGTCCCGGCCGGCGAAGGCCGGGACCCATACGCTGCGGCCCGCGGAAGAGGCACACCGTTCTCTTTCCACCCGTCATTCCGGGGCGCGACGCGGTCGCGAGCCCGGAATCCATAACCACGATCGTGAGTATGGATTCCGGGCCCATCGCTTCGCGATGTCCCGGAATGACGGGGTTGACTAACTCCTCGGCACCACCAACGCATCGACGATCGTGACGCCCTGCCCCTCCGGATGCACCAGCACCGGATTGACCTCGATCTCGGCAATCTCGCCTCGATGCTGCGCCGCCAGCACTGAAATCTGCGAAATCAAACGTGCGAGCGCCGTGACATCCGCCTTCGGCGCACCACGAAAACCGTGCAACAGCGGCGCGGCCTTCAGCGTCTCCAGCATCGCGGTCGCCTCCGCCGCACTGACCGGCGCCGGGCGATAGACCACGTCCTTGAACAGCTCGGTGGTGATGCCGCCGAGCCCCACCATCACCATTGGCCCGAAGGTCTTGTCCGTTATCGTGCCGACGATGATCTCGACGCCCTTCCTGGCCATCGGCCCGACCAGCACGCCCTGGATCGCGGCGTCCGGCCGCGCCTTCTGTACCGTCTCCAGCATGTCGCGATAGGCGGTGAACGCCGCGCCCTTGGCTGCGATGTTGACGCGGACGCCGCCGACCTCGCTCTTGTGCGGAATCGCCGGGGACTGGATCTTCATGACCAGTGGAAATCCCGTCCGATCGATCGCGGCGTCGAGCCCGTCGCGATCGATCACCAGCACTTCGTCCGGCAGCGCGATGCCGGCGGCGCGCAGCAGCGACTTGCTGTCATGTTCGGAGAGCGTCGTCGCCTTCAGATGCGCGGAGAGATCGCGCGCCGGCGACGTTGCTGCGATCTCCGGCGCAGGCTTGAAGCCGGCATAGTCCGCCAGCCGCCGCATCGCGACGCCGACATGGGTCAGTCCCGAGAGCACCACCACGCCGGACTTTGCCAGCTCCTGCCGCGCGAATAGCGACGGCAGCGTGTAGGAATAGAACACCACCGGCTTGCGCTGCGCCGCGATCAGCGGCTTCAGCTCGGCCTCCTTGAACGGCATCCGCGTCTCGCTCGACAGCGACAGCACGACCAGCGTCGCGTCCACTTCGTCTGACGCGTCGAACAGCTCGATGCTCTTTTGCAAGCCGCCGGAGGAGACGCCCTGCGCGGTGACGTCGACCGGATTGCCGGCCGCGCCATAGGACGGCATCCATTGCTTGATCTGGCTCTGGATTGCGGCTGAAAGCTCCGGCACGCGCAAGCCTTGCATCGAGACGGTATCGGCGCCCCAGATGCCGGCGCCGCCGGACACCGTGAGCACCGCGACGCGGTCGCCCTTCGGCAGCGGGTTGGTGGTCAGCACGGCAGCAATCGTCACGGCCTCATCGAGGTCGTTGGAGACGATGAAGCCGTATTTCGCGAACACGGCGTCGTAGGCCGCTGACCAGCCCGCCATGCTCGCGGTGTGCGAGGCCGCCGCGCGTTCACCGGCGCCGGAGCGGCCCACTTTGGTGACGATGACTGGTTTCCTGAGCTCTGCCGCGCGCTTCGCCGCGGCCAGGAACTTGTCGACGTCGCGAATGCCCTCGATGAACAGCAGGATCACGTCGGTCGAGGCATCCTGCACCATGTAGTAGAGGAACTCGCCGGCGCCGAGATCGCTCTCATTGCCGGCGCTGACGACGTAGCTCAGCGCCACACCGAGCGCCTTGGCGCGATGATAGATCGCAAAGCCGATGCCGCCGCTCTGCGCGACGATACCGATCCGCCGTTGGCTCGCGACCAGGACCGGCGCATCCGACTTGACGTCGACGGTCGGGCTGAAGGTCGCGGCGACCTTCTGTACCTGGCTGTAGAAGCCTTCGGCATTGGGACCGGAGATCCGCATCCCGGTCCGCTTCGCCAGCTCCACGATCGCATCCTGCATGTCGGCGCTGTCGCCGCCCTCCTCGGCAAAGCCCGAGGAGATGATGACTGCGTTCTTGACGCCGGCCACCGCGCACTGCTCCAGCGCCGGCAGCACCGCGCGGGCAGGAATGACGATGACGGCGAGATCGATCGGCGCGCCGATATCGGCGATCGACTTGAAGCATTTCAAGCCGTCGATCTCGTCATAGTTCGGATTGATCGGATAGAGCGCGCCCGGAAAGCCGTTCTTGCGCAGCATCGCGAGCAGCCGGCCGGGGATCTTCTCGTGATCGCGCGACGCGCCGATCAGCGCGATGCTCTTTGGGGCAAAGAAGGTATCGAGCGGATGCGGCATGGGCGCGTTCCAATTGCTATTGTTGCGCTCGACGATATTGGATGACCGCCATCGGCTCAACCATTCTCCCCGTCATTGCGAGCCACCCGGTCGGCGCAGAGCGCCGCCGGATGACAGGCTCCGCGAAGCAATCCACCTCGCCGCTTGGGGGCGTGATGGATTGCTTCGTCGCTTCGCTCCTCGCAATGACGATAGTTACGTCACCAGTTTGAACGTCACTCCGCAGAGCTGGAACTCATCGCCCTTCACCGCACAGCCCCTCGCCTTCGCGGCGGCCAGCACCTTGGCTTTGTCGGCGACCTTGAACGTCAAGCCGCTCATGATCTCGCTATCGCCCTGGACGAAGCGGAAGGTGCTGTTGGGCAGCTTCACCGTGGCGCCATCGGCAGCAATGCCCACGATCTTGCCCCAGTGCGCCGCCAAAGCCGCGGGCTCGGGGCTCTGCATCTCGACCTCGGTCAGTGCCAGCGTCGTGTCCTTGCGGATCGACGTCTGCCAGTTCGGGCCGGCCGGCGGGTACGGGCCCAGAATGTCGTCGCTGCCGTCGGTGTGGTTGAACTCGATGAAGGCCGCGCGGCAGTCGCGCGGATGCAACTGCACGCCATGATAGGGCGCGTGCGTGATCACGTTCGCGGTGCGCACGCCCATCGCATTGGCTTTCGCGCCGCGCGCGTCGGGATCTTCGCAGCAGAAAATCGCCATGTAGCCGCCGCGGCCGCCGGTCTTCTCGATGAAGCGGCCGGCCGCCGTGCCCGGTCCCGGCTGGAACGGTGCGACGACTTCCAGCAGGATCGTATCGACCGGCAGCAGCGCGTTTTCGAGCCCGTACTTGGCGACGTTGCCGTCGCGGTAACAGACGTCGAGGCCCATGATCGCGGAGATATCGGCGATCATGGGCGCAAGCTGCGGCGCCACCAGGCAGATCTGCCGCAGCCGCATGTACTCGGCCATGGCTTACTGCCCCTGGAAGGTGGGCTTGCGCTTCTCGACGAAAGCCTTGGCCGCTTCCTTGTGGTCGGTGGTCTCGCCGGCGCGGGTGTGGTGGATCGCCTCGCCGTCGAAGCAGGCCTCGAGCGTCATGGTCTCGGCATTGTTGATGTTGCGCTTGATGTAGCCGAGCGCGACCGACGGGCCCTGCGCCAGCGACCGCGCCAGCTCCAGCGTCTCGGCCTCGATATCGGCATCGGGCACCACCTTGGAGACCATGCCGAGGTTGAAGGCTTCTTGCGCCGACAGCACCGGCGACATCAGATACAGCTCGCGCGCCTTGGCGCTGCCGAGCATCTTGGTGAGGAAGTAGGTGCCGCCATAGTCACCGGAGAAGCCAACCTTGGCGAAGGCGGTGGTGATCTTGCAGGACGCGCTGGCGACGCGAAGGTCACAGGACAGCGCGATCGAGAGGCCGGCGCCTGCCG
>CALRXG020000359.1:0-7743 GCA_943372075.1 Bordetella parapertussis
GGTGGTGGCGGCGGAGGCGGCGGCTGGCACGGCGGAGGTGGCGGTGGCCACTGGGCCGGTGGCGGCGGCGGTTGGCACGGTGGCGGCGGCTGGCGCGGTGGCGGTGGCCGTTGGCATGGCGGTGGCGGCGGATTCTGGCCGGGCGCGGTTGCCGGTGCAGTCGTCGGCGGCGCCCTCGCCTCGGGTGCGTATGGCTACTACGGCCCCGGATACTATGACGACAGCTACGGCTATTACGACGACAGCGCGCCTGTCGCCGTGGAAGTCGCGCCGGGCGGCGGCGATGCGACCTACTGCGCGCAGCGCTACAAGTCCTATGATCCGGGCTCCGGAACCTATCTCGGCTATGACGGCCTACGGCACCCCTGCCCGTAATGAAGGCCTGAATGCATGAAAAGGGCGGCGGCAACGCCGCCCTTTTTCATGTCCGCAAGGCGACCGCGACCGCGGCGAAGGTGACCAAAAGGGCTGCGATGTCGCTCGCACTGAGCGGCTCGCGCAGCATCGCCGCGGCCGCCAGCACGCCAACGACGGGCACCAGCAGCGTCCCGATCGACGCGGTCGCCGCCGGCAGCCGCTCGAGCGCCGCAAACCAGCAGACATAGCAAAGGCAGAACTGGATCAGCGTCATGTAGATCATCGACGCCCAGCCGAGTTGCGACAGCGCGGCCAATTGTGGCTGCTCGATCAGCACACCGGCAATCGCGATCGGCAGGCAGCCAATCGCGAGCTGCCAGGCCGCCAGCGACAGCGGCGGCATTGCGAGCTTGAAATACTTGGTCAGCACCGTTCCCAGTCCGACGCAGATCGCGCCCGCGAGCGCGAACAGGATGCCCGGCAGCTTGCCGACACTGGCGTCCATACCGCCGCCGCCGATCAGCGCTGCGATCCCGACGAGTGCGACTGCGAGCGCGAGCGCGCGCGGCATCGACACCCGCTCGTCAAGCACCGGCCAGGCCACCAGCGCGACCCACACCGGGATCGAGATCCCGAGCACCGCCGCTTCGCTGGCGCGAAGCCAGATCAGCGCCAGCCCCATGGAGGCTACCCAGCCGCCGATCGACAGCGTCGACACCAGGACCAGCCGCAACCACATGCCCTCAGGGACTCGCAGGGTCTGTCGCCGCGCCACCGCCACCAGGCCGAGCGCCATCGCGCCGGCCACGCCACACAGCCCGCGCGACGACAGCGGCGGCCACTCCGTCAGGAGGAATTTCATGATCGGGAAGTTGAGACCCCAGCCGGTCGAGGCGACCACCAGGAATGCGAGCCCGAGCGGTGACTGCGGGGCGCGGCCGGCGACTGGAACTGCGGTCATGGACCTGTCGTGAGGGAAATGGACAAATACAAGTGATGTGTCAGGGCTAGCCGGAAATCCGCTTGTCAGCAAACGGCATATGCATTCTATGATACAGACTTTCCGTCCAGGTTCCGCCTTAAGTGGCGAACGGTCCAAGCGAGTCGGCGGCACGCGAGACCGTAGAAAGAGGATGCATCGTGCCGAGCGTTCTCGTGGTCGACGACGACCCGATGGTGTGTGTCGCCATCGAGGTGTGCTTGCAGCGCCAGGGCTTCGAGGTCACCGTCGCCGACGGCGGTGAAGCAGGCATGCGCGCGCTGGAGACGGCGACCTTCGACGTGATGCTGGTCGACGTCTTCATGCCGCATATGCGCGGTTTCGAGGCAATCCGCGTCTTCCACGAGCGCGCCCCCGATATTCCCGTCATCGCGATGTCCGGCTACGCCTTTGCCAATGCCGACCGCGGCCCGGATTTCCTGCGGATGACGATCGAGCTCGGCGCATCGGCCTGCCTACGCAAGCCGTTTACCCCGCAGGCGCTGGTTGCCGCCGTTAACGAATGTCTTGCGAAGTCCGCGCCTTCCGCTCGTCTTTCGAAATGATTGCTCGTACTAATCGTCGATGGCTTCCCAGCGTCTCATTCTCGGCAGCGGCCTTGCGATCCTCCTGGTCATCAGCGCGGCGTCGATCGGGCTGGATGTCAAGTCGCGCAGCGAAATTGATTCGGTCGACCGCACGCTGAGCATCCTCAAGCGCATCTCGGACGCGCGCTCGCTGCCGCGCACCGTCGAGAGCGCGGCGCGCGGCTTCGCGCTGACCGGCGATGCGTCCTTTGCCGATGAATTCCGCGAGCAGAGCACCGCCCTCACCTCCGCCTTCGACGGCCTGATGACCGCGGTGAAGTCGGCTCCCGAGGAGGCGCAGCTGCTGGGCGGCACCAGGGGCGACGTCGAGCGTGCCATTGCGCTGGGCGCCGATCTGATCCGGTTGCGCACCGCGGGCGACTCGGCTGGTGCCGCGGCGCTGATCTCCGCGGGCGAAAGCCGCGCACTGATGGACAAGGTCGGCGCGGCGCTCGACCGCCTGGTCACCGAAGAACGCCGGCTGCTCGGCCTTCGCACCGAGCAGTCGAAGCGCAATGGACGGCTGCTGCTGTTGATCGACCTCGCCGGCGTGGTGCTGATCCTGCTGCTCGCGATCGCGTTGACGGTGACCGCGCGGCGCGCCAGCCGAGAATTGCAGGGCGCGCTCAGCGCGACCAAGGCGACCAACCTGTCGCTCGAGGGCAAGGTCGCCGAGCGCACCAAGGACCTCGGCGCCGCGCTCGAGGGGCTGCGCCGTTCCACCGCGGTGATGGAGACCACCTTCCGCAGCATGGCCGAGGCGGTGCTGGTGATCGATGCCACCGGCATCGTGCTGCTGTCGAATCCGGCCGCCGAGAAGATGCTGCGCTACAAGCCCGGCATGACGGTCCGGCAGCTGCGGGCGCAGAGCAACGTGTTCGAGGCCGACGGCCTCACGCCGATGCAGGTCGACGACATGCCCTCAGCCAGGGCGCTGCGCGGCGAGGAATTCGACGGGCTGGAATTCGTCGCCAAGCCTGTCCGCGGCGCGCCCCCGATTCACCTCGTGGTGTCGGGCCGGCCGCTGCGTGACGACAACGACGCCATCACCGGCGCGGCGCTGATCTACCACGACATCACCGCCTCTCGCGAAACCGAGCACAAGCTGCAGCAGGCGCAGAAGCTCGACGCCATCGGCAAGCTGACCGGCGGGGTCGCGCACGACTTCAACAACATGCTGACCGTCATCACCGGCACCACCGAGACGCTGGTCGACAGCCTGCGCGCCGAGCCGCAACTCGCCAAGACCGCCGAATTGATCGACCGTGCCGCCGAGCGCTGCCGCGAGTTGATCCAGCATCTGCTGGCCTTCGCCCGCCGCCAGCCGCTGGAGCCGCGCACCGTCGACATCAACGGCACCGTGGTCGACATCGCCAAGCTGCTGCGGCCGACGCTCGGCGAGCAGATCGAGATCAGCTCGGTGCTCGCGCCCGACGTGGCCAGCGTCCACATCGATCCGTCGCAGCTTGCCAACTCGCTGCTCAACATGGCGATCAATGCCCGCGACGCGATGCCCAACGGCGGCAAGCTGTTGTTCGAGACCAGCAACATCCTGCTCGACGACGCCTATGCCGCCGTCAATCCCGACATCGCGCCGGGGCGCTATGTGCTGCTCGCGGTCAGCGACACCGGCACCGGCATGTCGCAGGCGGTGCAGGACAAGGTGTTCGAGCCGTTCTTCACCACCAAGGAGGTCGGCAAGGGCTCGGGTCTCGGCATGAGCATGGTCTACGGCTTCGTCAAGCAGTCCGGCGGCCACATCAAGATCTACAGCGAGCAAGGCCACGGCACCACGATCAAGCTCTATCTGCCCCCTGCCCGCGGCCAGGTCGAGGTGGAGGCGCCGGCGCCGGAGCCGGTGCGGCGCGGCAGCGAAGTCATCCTGGTGGTCGAGGACGACCAACTGGTGCGCAACTACGTCGTCACCCAGCTCGCCAATCTCGGCTACAAGACCATCGCCGTCCCCGACGCCCGCGCGGCGCTGGCCCTGGTCGACAAGGGCGAGAAGTTCGACCTGCTGTTCACCGACGTGATCATGCCCGGCGGCATGAACGGGCGGCAGCTCGCCGACGAAGTCAGGAAGCGGCGGCCCGGCATCAAGGTGCTGTACACCTCGGGCTATACCGAGAACGCGATCGTGCATCACGGCCGCCTCGACGAGGGCGTGCTGCTGCTCGCAAAGCCCTATCGCAAGGCCCAGCTCGCCAGCATGCTGCAGCAGGCACTCGGTGAGTGATTTTAACGCTCGTCATTGCGAGCGAAGCGAAGCAATCCATTTCGCCGCTTGCGGCGGCAATGGATTGCCGCGGCGCGCGCCTCGCAATGACGGGGAGAAGTCTGCAAGCGCAGCTACCTTGTCGCCAGCGCGACGCCGATCAAGGTGAACGCCAGCGCGGTGATCTGGGTCGGTCCGAGCGGCTCGTGCAGCGCGATCGCCGAGGCGATCACGCCGATCACCGGCACCGCCATGGTGCCGATCGCCGCCACCGAGGCCGGCAGCCGGGCCAGCGCTGCGAACCAGGCGACATAGGCGACGCAGAACTGGATCAGCGTCGAATAGACCAGCAGCCACCAGCCGACCGTCGTGACCCGGTCGAGATGGGTGGTCTCGATCAGGAGGCCGACGATCGCGATCGGCACGCAGCCGATGCCGATCTGCCAGGCCGCGGCCGGGATCGGCGGCATCACCAGCGGATATTTCTTCGCCAGCACGGTGCCGAGCGCAAAGCCGATGGCGCCGCCGAGCGCCATGATGATGCCCGGCAGCTTCTCCTTGCTCGCGGATATCCCGTTGCCGCCCATGATCGCGGCAAGCCCGGCGAACGCCATCAGCAGCGCGATGGTCCGCAGCAGCGTCGGCCGCTCGCCGAGCACCGGCCAGGCCAACAGCGAGGCCCACACCGGCATGGTGTAGGCGATCAGCGCGGTCTCGCTCGCCGGCAGCCACAGCAGCGCGAGCCCCATCAGCACCATCCAGCCGGTGACGTTGAGAACCGCATACAGCACGAGGCGCGGCCACAGCCTCGGCTCGACATGCAGGCTCTGGGCGCGGAGCAGCGCCAGCAACGCCAGCAGCACCGCGCCGATCACCCCGGTGATGCCGCGCAGGGTCAAAGGCGGCAGCTCGCTGAGCAGGAATTTGGTGGACGGCCAGTTGAACCCCCAGCCCACCGAGGTGATGGCGAGGAACATCAGGCCGGCGGGCGCAAGGCGCGTCCGCGCGTGAGGCGTCTGGTTTGTCATGGAACCCGGCAAGGGCGTGGAGAGCAAGGCGTGGAGAGAATGGTGAGTCGGGCACAGCTTGCCCGCGATTTTGTCGCCCGACCATCACGGCTCTGACATGCCTGATCCGTAGTTTGCCCGTAGGCTTACGTGAGTCCCAAAAATTCAATCCCGGGAGCGCGAATAAATCTTTCGCCTGTGAACAGCGGGGCGAAGCTCTGATCCACAGGCGAGACGAATTTTTTTGGCTTGGGAATCCCTGAGGACTCACCGATAGTTGGCTCGATCACAGGCGCGGCACCGACCCCTGTTATCCCAACCTTTCCACCATATTTAGTGTTTGATTCAGAAACTCGTACTAGTCCTTGACGGGCGTGACGGACATGGCCTAGCTTCCAACCTGTTCGGCGCGAGTGTGTTTGGGTCCCGCCGGTCGCTCCCACAAGGGTTCCAAAATTGACCACTCCGCCAGGCCTTCGGGCCGCGGGTGAAGGGCTGTTCTGCCCTGATTTTGGGCCGCGTCGGGACGACGGAACGGGCCGCCAAGGACCCGGAAACAGAGGCCGCAACCGGCCCGCAAAGAAGCGTACGCGTGACGTGTCGCGTGAAGCGTTTTGGGGCGTTGAATGCATGACCCGGAGGACCCGACCCAGTCGGGTAACCCCAGGGATAGTGCCGCCGCAGGGCCGGGTCGCACCGGCGCCGCGCGGTGAAGAGAAAACAGGCCGGATCCACCGGCTGAGCTGCGGATGACGGGAGGCGTGCTCGCGCGCTCCTGATGTCCGCGAACAGATAACATTCCGGCACCTGCGAGAAACGTGGGGCCGGGCAGAAGAAGAGACGGGGCTCGACCATGCGAATCGAACGACGCAACACCACCAGCGGACAATCTCCCTATGCCGGGATCAATTTCCGCCTGACCACCTCGGAGATCCGCAACCCGGACGGCTCGGTCGTGTTCCGTGCCGAGAACGTCGAGGTTCCGGAGTTCTGGTCGCAGGTCGCCTCCGACGTGCTGGCGCAGAAGTATTTCCGCAAGGCCGGCGTTGCCGCGCGCCTGAAGAAGGTCGAGGAAGAGACCGTGCCGTCGTGGCTGTGGCGTTCGGTGCCCGACACCGAAGCCCTGGCGTCGCTGCCCGAGAACGAGCGCATCGTCGGCGAGACCTCTGCCAAGCAGGTGTTCGATCGCCTCGCCGGCTGCTGGACCTATTGGGGCTGGAAGGGCGGCTACTTCTCGTCGGAAGAAGACGCGCTGGCGTTCTTCGACGAACTGCGCTGGCAGCTCGCCAAGCAGATGGTCGCGCCGAACTCGCCGCAATGGTTCAACACCGGCCTGCATTGGGCGTACGGCGTCGATGGCCCCGGCCAGGGCCACTATTATGTCGACTGGAAGACCGGCAAGCTGACGAAATCGAAGTCGGCCTATGAGCATCCGCAGCCGCATGCCTGCTTCATCCAGGGCGTCGGCGACGACCTCGTCAACGAGGGCGGCATCATGGACCTCTGGGTGCGCGAGGCGCGCCTGTTCAAGTATGGCTCCGGCACCGGCTCCAACTTCTCCAGCCTGCGCGGCGAAGGCGAAAAGCTGTCCGGCGGCGGCCGTTCGTCGGGCCTGATGAGCTTCCTCAAGATCGGCGACCGCGCCGCCGGTGCGATCAAGTCGGGCGGCACGACGCGTCGTGCGGCCAAGATGGTCGTGGTCGATGCCGACCATCCCGATATCGAGACCTATATCGACTGGAAGGTGAAGGAGGAGCAGAAGGTCGCCGCGCTCGTCACCGGCTCCAAGATCAACCGGAAGCACCTCAAGGCCGTGATGAAGGCCTGCGTCAACTGCGAAGGCAGCGGCGACGACTGCTTCGATCCCGAGAAGAACCCTGCCCTGCGCCGCGAGATCAAGCTCGCGCGCCGCAGCCTCGTGCCCGACAACTACATCAAGCGTGTGATCCAGTTCGCCAAGCAGGGCTACAAGGAGATCACGTTCGACATCTACGACACCGACTGGGATTCGGAAGCCTACCTCACCGTCTCCGGCCAGAACTCCAACAATTCGGTGTCGCTGAAGGACGACTTCCTGCGCGCGGTCGAAACCGACGGCGACTGGAATCTGGTCGGCCGCACCACCAAGAAGGTCACCAAGACGCTGAAGGCCCGCGACCTCTGGGAAAAGATCGGCTACGCCGCCTGGGCGTCGGCCGATCCCGGCCTGCACTTCAACACCACGATGAACGACTGGCACACCTGCAAGGCGTCCGGCGACATCCGCGCCTCCAATCCGTGCTCGGAATACATGTTCCTGGACGACACGGCGTGCAACCTCGCCTCCGCCAATTTGCTGACCTTCTACAGCACGACCACCAAGCGGTTCGACGTCGAGTCCTACGAGCATCTCTGCCGGCTCTGGACCATCGTGCTGGAAATCTCGGTCATGATGGCCCAGTTCCCGTCGAAGGCGATCGCCGAGCTGTCCTACGAATTCCGCACGCTGGGCCTCGGCTTCGCCAACATCGGCGGCCTGCTGATGACCATGGGCCTGCCCTATGACAGCAAGGAAGGCCGTGCGCTGTGCGGCGCGCTGACCGCTGTGATGACCGGCAT
>CALRXG020000360.1:0-7731 GCA_943372075.1 Bordetella parapertussis
CTGCCATCGTCGACATCGATGTACCAGGATCGCGGCCGGCCGTCGGCGCCATCGCTCCAGCGATAGCCGCGCCGTTTAAGTTCGTCCTTGAGTTCGAAAGGCGACTGCTCGGCCCAGATCCGGATCGTCTTGCGGCGGGCTCGCTCCAGTAGAACGGAAAGCACAGTGCGATCAAGCCGGGGCAGGGTGATTGCGAGGATCTCGAGCAGCGCCTGGCAATCGTCAACCGCCCGATGCGCCTCATGAAACAGCCCGGCCTTCATCAGGAGGTAGGACAGGCGAGAACCCTCGAAGCCATGGCCGCGCCATTCGACCTCGGCGACCGAGCAGCCCCAGGCCTTGTGGATGAAGATGGCCGCGTAGCGCTCCATGAATTTGCGGTCGAAGCTCGCGTTGTGGGCAATGACCACGACTGCATCGGAGGCGAATTCGTTGATGCGCGCCTCATCGAGGCTGTGGCCTCCGACCATCTCGTCGGTGATGCCGGTTAGCGCCGTGATCTCCGCGGGAATTGCGGTCGACGGCTGGTTGAAGCCGCTGAAGGTATCGATGACCCGGCCGATCCTCCCGTCCGGTAGATAGGTGAACTTGACCATCCCGAGCTCAATGATCTCGTCGCGGGTTGGATCGAGGCCGGTGGTCTCGACATCGAGCAGGATTGCGGTCTTGGTCGATTGCCCGTCGCTGGGCGTAAAGTCGGAGCGGGGAACCAGCCGGCGCAGCGCCCGGTAGTCGGGTGACTGCTCCAGCATGCCGGCGATCTCGGCAAGGGGCGGTTGAACGGTCATATCGAGCGACGGACGATTATTTGGTTGAGCGTCCGGCAGTCTAGCCGATCGGACCGGCGACGGTGCAGCAATGCTTGTGGATAGATCCTTGGCGCAAGGATGGCTCCCGAAGGACAGCTCCCGGCGGTACCGACCACCTTCTCCCGCGGAACGAACTCGGCATCCAGAGGAAGCGGCTTGTGCGCCGCAGGATGCGGACGGGCTCTCGTGGGCCGTGCCGCGTCACGGCCTTGCGGCATCGATCCCTCGCATCACAGCACGGAATGCCTCGATCACATTATTCGGAAAATACGAAATATGGCTGGACGAAATACCCAACTCTCCCAGGTGAGGTCATCGTGATGTCGGATCAGCAGGCGAGGTCTTCGGACCTCGTTGAGATCGCCCGCAGAAGCGGGGAGTTTCGCAAGCACTATGGTGTAATGCTTGGCGCATTCCTTTACCTCAGTTCGATCAGCGCCGCGCGCCCGAGGTCAATCTGGTGGAGCGGAGTGCTGACGGCTGCGATCGGTGCGGCCGCCGTCTGGCTCAAGAACCGTGGCAGTGGCGGCTAGCAAGCGACACTCTTCGATGCGTTCTTCGGCGAGCGCGCCCGGTTGCTATTGTGGTGCGACCATACGCCGCATCGTCCCCTTGTCATTGTTGGGAAAGGGCTGTCGCCCGAAGAGGCGATGATGGCCGTTGTGGTTTCAAAAGATCATCAGGCAGAAGATCTTCCACGCAACAAGTCGCACAGAATGCTGCATGTGGCTCCGGCGCGAGAGTCGCGATGACGGTCTGTGTGTTGGCAATGGATAGATGCAGAAAAAGTTCTTCTTGTTTGATTTCTCTGCGTTCTCCGCGCCGCGAGTTCCTCGCTCGACCGAAAGTATCTAACTGTTTCCATTTTACTGATGAGAAATGAAAGTGTAGGACTCCAAGCGCACGACTTTGGGTGGCATGGGGACCATGGAAGCGCTAAGTCCGGATTCGGGTCTGCAATGTCTCGCGCTTCTTCTCCGGTTCCATCAGGTCTCGGTTGACCCCGCACAGATTGCGCATCAGTTCGCTGGTCGCGCGATCGGCGTTGCCGAGATGCTGCGTTGTGCGAAGGAGTTGAAGCTCAAGGCTCGTGCCGTCAAGGAAACCTGGACAGGCCTGGCACGCTTGCCGCTGCCCGCCATCGTTCAGCGGCGAGACGAGAGCTTCGTCATCATCGGCAAGGTGACCGAGAACGATATTCTCATCCAGGATCCGCTGGAGCAGCGGCCGCAGGCCATCAAGCGCGCTGACTTCGAGGCAAATTGGAATGGAGCCGTGGTCTTGATGGCCCGGCGTGCTTCGTTGGCCGATCTGGCGCGCCGCTTTGACATCACCTGGTTCCTGCAGGCGATGCACAAATACCGGCGGCTGTTGGCTGAGGTCCTTGTCGCCTCATTCTTTCTGCAGCTGTTCGCACTCGTCACGCCGTTGTTCTTCCAGGTCGTCACCGACAAGGTGCTGACCCATCGAGGATTCACTACGCTTGACGTCCTGGTCATTGGCCTCATTACCGTTTCGATCTTCGAGACAGTTCTCGGTGCGCTGCGGACTTACGTGTTCTCCCACACCACCAATCGGATCGATGTCGAGCTCGGCGCCCGGCTGTTCCGCCATCTCATCGCGCTACCGATCGGCTATTTCGAGGCCCGCAGAGCGGGAGACTCGGTGGCGAGGGTGCGGGAGCTGGAAAACATCCGCAACTTTCTGACCAGTTCGGCGCTGACGCTGGTGATCGATCTCGCCTTCACCTTCGTGTTCCTTGCTGTGATGTTCTACTACTCGCCGCTGTTGGCCTGGATCGTGGTCGGCTCGTTTCCGTTCTACATCGCGCTTTCGGCCGGTGTTACGCCGATATTCCGGCAACGGCTGGAGCGGAAGTTCGACCGCGGCGCCGAAAACCAGGCCTTCCTGGTCGAGAGTGTCAGCGGGATCCAGACCCTGAAGGCGATGGCGATCGAGCCGCAGATGCAGCGGCGCTGGGAAGAGCAACTCGCCGGTTATGTCGGCTCGAGCTTCGACGTCCTCTCGCTTGGCAACTGGACCAGCCAGGCCGTCCAGTTCATCAGCAAGATCGTCACGGCATTGACGCTCTATTTCGGGGCCCATCTGGTCATCGAAGGTCAACTGACGGTCGGCGAATTGATTGCCTTCAACATGCTTGCCGGGCGGGTCGCCCAACCGGTGCTGCGGTTGGCACAACTGTGGCAGGACTTCCATCAAGCGCGAGTCTCGATCGCGCGACTCGGTGACATCCTCAATACGACGCCGGAGCCGACCTTCGATGCGTCCCGCGCCGCACTTCCGCCGATCCAGGGCAATGTCACGTTCGAACACATCGACTTCCGCTATCGTCTTGACGCACCTCTTGCCCTGCACGACGTCTCGCTCAAGGTCGCGGCCGGCCAGGTGATTGGTATCGTAGGGCCCTCCGGTTCGGGCAAGTCGACCCTCACGAAGCTGTTGCAGCGGCTTTATGTGCCGGAAGCCGGCCGTGTCTTGATCGACGGCATCGACCTGACGGTCGCCGACGTCGCCTGGCTGCGCCGACAAGTCGGTTCCGTCTTGCAGGAGAACGTGCTGTTCAACCGCTCGATCCGCGACAACATCGCACTGGCCGATCCCGGCATGCCGATGGAGCGGATCATCGCCGCGGCCGAGCTGGCAGGCGCCCACGAGTTCATTCTCGGGCTGCCCGATGGATACAACACGGTGGTCGGCGAGCGCGGTGCGAGCCTGTCCGGCGGTCAGCGCCAGCGGATCGCGATTGCACGGGCGCTTGTGACCAATCCAAGAATCCTGATTTTCGACGAAGCGACCAGCGCGCTCGACTATGAGAGTGAAAGCATCATCCAGCGCAACATGCGGCGGATTTCCGCGGGACGCACTGTCTTCATCATCGCGCATCGGCTATCGGCGGTGCGGCACGCCGACCGGATCATCACCATCGAAGGTGGGCGGCTGGTGGAGGATGGCACCCACGATGAGTTGATCAAGCAGGCCGGCCGCTACGCAACACTTCACCAGATCCAGGCTGGGCTTCATGTCGTCGCCTGATCCATCACCCAAGGGCGCGGCGACCGCGGACGTCATTCCATTTCGGAAGTCGCGAGCCGACACGGCACGTCAGTTCCTACCGGCGGCGCTCGAGATCATTGAGACGCCGGCCTCACCGGTAGGGCGGGCGATCGGTGGCACGATCATCCTGTTCTTCGCCATCGCCGTCGCCTGGGCGACCTTCGGGCATGTCGACATCATTGCCACGGCTCAAGGCAAGATCGTGCCGACGGGGCGGTCAAAGACGATCCAGCCGCTCGAGACGGGGACCGTGTCAGCCATTCATGTCCGAGATGGCGATCAGGTTGCGGCCGGGCAAGTCCTGATCGAGCTCGATCGTACCGTGACGCAGGCCGAGCAGCGGCGGGTAACGCAGGACCTGATCCTGGCGCAACTCGACGTCGCCCGTCTCGGTGCGCTCCGGGACAATTTCGATCGATTGGACGGCGCGCGAGACATTGCTGCACCAGCCGGGGTCTCGGAGCGCGACTTGGCGCGAACCCGCGCGGCGATGCAAGCGCAGGCGGCCGAACAACTCGCCAAGATGGCGTCGATCGTGCGGCAGGTGGAGCAGAAGCGCGCCGAGGCAGAGTCCATTGCTGCGACCGTTGCCAAGATCGATGCCTCGCTGCCGCTGGTCGAGCAGACCGCAAAGATCCGCCGAGACGCGATGCAGATCCAGTACGGTAATCAGATCGCCTATCTCGACGCTCAAGCCCGGATGCTTGACCAGCAGAACGAGCGGATCGTTCAAAGCCGCAAGCTGGTGGAAATTGAAGCCGCCAGGCAGGCGCTGGAGCAACAGCTCGGCCAGACCAAGTCCGGGTTCGAGCGGCAAGCGCTGAGTGATCTCTCCGACGCACAGAAGAAGGTCGAAGAGCTGAGCCAGGATCTGGTGAAAGCCGAGCGCAAGATGAACGAGCAGATTCTGCGCTCGCCGATTGATGGCACCGTCCAGCAGCTCGCGCTGCACACGGTTGGCGGTGTGGTGACGCCGGCACAGCAGCTGATGATTATCGTGCCGGCCGACAGCCGGCTGGAAGCCGAAGCGATGATCTCCAACCGCGATATCGGCTTCATCAGCGCCGGACAGTCTGCGGAAGTGAAGATCGATACGTTCAATTTCACCCGGTACGGCTTGCTGCACGGCAAGGTTGTAAGTGTATCTCAGGACGCCATCGTGATGGAGAAGCCGAAAGATGGCGCCGTGGCAAAGAAGGGCGGAGCGCTGTCGGAGTCGAGCGAGCCAGAGGGACAGCAGCTGGTTTATTCGGCGCGAATTGCGCTCGACGGGACTAGGATGCAGATCGATGATCGGCTCGTCAGCCTAGCACCGGGCATGGCGGTCACTGTTGAGATCAAGACGGGTACTCGGCGGATCATCGAATATCTGATGTCGCCGGTCCTGCGCTACAAGCAAGAGAGTTTGAGAGAACGGTGACCCATATGAGATATAGTGGTGGAACACGAAACGTTCGTTCCTCAGGGTTCACATTCTAGCCTATGTGCACGGGCGGGCACCAATCAAGATGTGAGGTAGTCTCATGGGCAGGTTCTATACCGACGAACAGATCCAAGAGGCCATTGCGGCCTTGGAAAGTCACTCTCCTGGAATCTGGGAGAAGATGAAGAGAATGGCCTTGGCCAAGTACCCACTCGACGAGGAGCAGGACACGACTCTGACATCCATCACGCTCGCATTTCAAGTCGTCTATCCCAAACTGTCATTCATCGCGACCGCTGAGGACAAACTACGGGCAGAGCACATGTTGAATGTAGATATCGGAGCTGCTGTTACCGCCTCGGTCTCGACCGCTGCCGAAATCTCCAAATCGACACCGCCATCCAAGTAGTCCTCGCCTCAGGAAACGTCACCATGTCGAAGCCAATTGTGTTCATTGATACGGGTTTTCTAGGCGGCTTGTCTAACCTTGGCAGCCTTGGCGGCGATCTTCTGACAAAGATCGGCGAAAACTACGAAGTGCACATCACCAGAGAAGTCTCAAAAGAGATCGCGAAGGGTGGATTTTCGCCGTCAGTTGCGGATTGGACAGCAAATCTCAACAATTTCGAACTCGATGAAAACCCGATTGTAGAATCATTGAAGGCAGACCGCGCGCTCACGAAAAATGCCGCCGACCTGTCCATATTTGAAGCCGCCAAAAAATACCCTGCCGCAATGGTTTTCATGGACGATGGCTTTGCCAGAGATGTGATGACCGGGAGGAACTCGCTTCTTTCTTACATCAATAATCAGCAGGCCGGTTCGTTTCAGAACATTAAGGACTCGTTTTCTGACTACTTTGACCGCGATGCAATCGTCGGGCGTGGCTCAAGTATTGACGCGTTGACCCAGTTTCGCGGTGAACTTGGGCTTGGCGACAATGCATTTTATTCGGCGGTCAAGCAACTCGCGTCAACTATCGCTGAGTTCAGGGATCAGCTAGTCGAGACGGCTAAGAGATTTGGTCCGGATGAATCTGGCTCGGTAAGTTTACCCGATATCAATGGAGCTTCGGCTGTCCGCGCGTTCGGTTCGGCACTCGGCGCCCTGGGCATCGGGCTTGCCGCTTACGACGTTGTGACAAGCACTCAGAAAGCGGTTGCCCAGTGGCAGAATGGTGATCGAGATGGAGCGCTGGCAACGGAAGCTGGTATGCTTGGGCGAGTTCTTGGTGGGTTCTACGGCGCCGAGCTTGGTATGGGCGCTGGCCTGGTTTTGGCTGCCGTTCTGTTTCCGCCCGGTGCTCTTGCCGAGTTGACCGTATTGGTCGCGGCATTGGTCGGCGCCTATTTTGGGACAAAGGCCGGTGAGGTATATCTGGACGCGGCTCGGTTGATTGGCGCTGATGTTGGCGCGGCTCTGGGTCATCTTCTCTCACCGCTGTTGAATCTTCTACGTGATCCACTGATCCTCGACCTGAATGGCGACGGTGTGCATACCACCAGCCTTTTAGGGTCGAGAGTTTATTTTGACTACAACGGCAGCGGTTTCGCGCAACGTACAGGCTGGATTTCGTCCGACGACGGAATTCTTGCAATCGACGCCAATGGAAATGGACTGGTCGACGGCGGAGCAGAGCTGTTTGGATCCGCTACGCAAGATGGTTTTGCGGTGCTCGAAACCCTCGATGCAAATGGGGATGGTGTTGTCGATGCCTCCGATCCGGCTTTCGCCAAACTTCGCATTTGGCGCGACCTGAACCAAAACGGTGTGTCCGATGTCGGTGAATTGCAGACGCTGGCCGAAGCGGGAATTAGATCGATATCGCTTGTTCGCCAAGCGGGCTCCGGAACGAACGCGGGAAATGGCATTGGATATCAAGCTTCGTTCACACGCGACGATGGTACAACCGGCATCGCGCAAACCATCTATTTTCAGACTGACCAACAAGACACCCGTGCAGATACAACGCCCGACTTTACGGTCGCTGAGGGCGTTACCCTACTTCCACAGCTGCCCGGCTCCGGCAAAATCCATTCGATCGCGTATAAGGCGACGACCGATGCCCAGTTTCGTGCCGCCTGGACGTCGCTGACAGATCAGGCCTCGTCAATGACGCCAGCCGAACTGCGTGTGGCGTTGGCAAACCTTCTACTGAAATGGGCCGGCGTCGACGCCATAGACCCGCGCAGCCGCGGAGAATTCGTAGATGCCCGTCACCTTGCCTTCGTGGAAGCGTTCTTTGGCGACACCTATCGTGAGGTTCGGAGCGGTCAAGAGTTGCGCACCTATCCCGGGTCACGCGCGGCAGGCGAGACGATCGAGGCAAGCTTTGAAAGCATAATCGCTGTTCTCGAAGCGGCGTTCCTCTCGCAACTGACGCGAAGTGTTGTCGCCCGCGGTGGAGACATGAGCGCGGCTGTA
>CALRXG020000361.1:0-7721 GCA_943372075.1 Bordetella parapertussis
ATCGCTGCCGCCTGCGCAGTGCTGGTGGGGTGCGCGGCGTCCAAGCAGGAGGTTGTGACCAAGCTTGGCGACCAATACATCGGCCAAAACATCGACAGGCTTGTGGTGCAGTTCGGACCGCCAACCAGCACATTTAAGATGAACAGCGGCCAATCATCCTATGTCTGGCAGCTCTCCGCTGTGACTGACATTGAGACAGACCGAGGTTGGGGCACGGCGAGCACCCGCTATTGCAAGGTTAGCGTCATCACGTCGCCCACTGGGGTTGTCCAACAACTCAACACCGAAGATTCAAACGCCGGATATGGACTCGGCGGAGCCGTGGGCATGTATGGCAGCATTTGCGGCCAACGTTTGGGAATGAGGCCGCAGGGATAAGCCTGCTTATCCCAGATCTTTAAGGAACCATGTTGGCATTGTCGGAATTATCGACCTGCGCGGTTGCACGGTTGCACCAATTTCGCAGGTCGTCGACAGTGCCCAAGCCAGGATCATCTCCGAAGGTCAGAGAACGCGCAATGGCGCCGCGCGGACAAACCCCTGCAGGTACGATCGCCGCCCAAGAGCATCAGCAGCCGACGCTTCGTGCAGCACAATATGTGCGGATGTCGTCCGATCCTCAGAAATATTCGATCGAAATACAGATTGCTGCCATCGCCGTCTACGCAGCACGCCGTGGCATGGAAATCGTCCGCACCTATGCTGATCCGGGGCGCAGCGGTCTAACCATTGCCCGCCGCAAAGGCTTGCAGCAACTCATTGATGACGTCGACAGTGGACGGTCGGACTTTGATTGTGTGCTTGTCTTCGACATTAGCCGTTGGGGACGTTTTCAGGACACTGACGAAAGCGCCTGCTACGAGTTCATCTGCAGACGGGCGGGAATATCGGTTCACTATTGCTCTGAAGAATTTGAGAACGATGGCAGCCTGTCGTCAGTGATCCTCAAGAACTTGAAGCGCGCTGCAGCTGCTGGCTTTAGCCGAGACTTGTCGCGAAATACATTTATGGGCCAGTCGAATATCGTCGACCGGGGATATTGGCGGGGCGGAGCTGCACCCTACGGGTTGCGTCGGATGCTCGTTGACGCAAACGGCAAGCGCAAGGCAGTGCTCGAGCGAGGTCAGCAGAAGAACTTGAAATCTGAACGGGTCGTTCTCGTCCGAGGGCCAAGCTCGGAAGTCAAGATCGTCCGCCGCATCTTCTCGTCGTTCGTGATACACAGGAAAAATAGAACGCAAATTGCGGAAGAGCTTAACGCTGAAGGCATATTGAGTCCCGGTGGAAAACGATGGACCGCGCTGACTGTCAGCAATCTCCTCGCGAATGAGATTTATTTGGGTCATATCGTCTTCAATCGCAGCTCAATGAAGCTCGCCGGTCGACGTGTCGACAACCCACCTGAAATGTGGATACGCCACGACAACGCTTTCGAAGGTATCGTCGATCCGCGTCTTTTCGCTCGGACACGAAAGCGGCTTACTGAAGTCGCAAACAACAAGAAGGAAACCGATCAGCAGTTGCTTGATAGTTTAGCGGCTCTCCTGCGACGAAAGGGCCGATTGTCAGTGCACATCATCCAGGCCGCAAAGGGCGTGCGTCACCCTGCTGTATACACAAAACGATTTGGGTCGCTCATGAGAGCCTATGAACTTGTTGGCTACAGGCCCAGCAATCGGTACCGCTTCTTAGAGATCGCCGTCGAAATTGATCGCACGATCTGCTCGGTGGTCGATGATATCATCATCAATCTTAGGGGGCGCGGCGTGAACGCCTCGTTCTTGCACGAACTGTACCTTGTTACGATTTCCGGAGGATTGACTGTATCGGTAGCGGTGGCGCGCGCCGTCTCGGACGGGGACACCAGGTCTCGCCGATGGGAGGTACGAAAGCTCAAGTACCAAAAGGCCGAACTTACGCTTTTGGTTCGAATGGACAGTGGCAATAGCAACATTCGCGACTATTTCCTTCTCCCAACCGCTGCACTTCCGCTGACGAAGGACAGAGCGAAGCTACGCGTGTCAGATCGTCTCTTCAGTCGAATGCGGCTCGACAGCCTTGAGGCCGTTATGGCAGCTCTCTATGGTAGGCTGCGTGCATCGCGAGAAGACCATAGCAGGATAAACGCTCTCCCTCAGCTTTAGCGGCACGATACTCGCGAGACCGGGCGGCCACCGTGTTCAGCAAGACCAGGATAGAGACAACGCACAGGGTCGCCACGGTCTTCCTTGTCCGGCGGATTTTCGAGGAGTCCTCGGCGCCGCCAAGCATGCTCTGGTACTCACGTGCGGTCGAGAACAACCTCAAATCCACTGCAATGACGCGGTCAACAAGCAAAGCTAGCCGCGATGGAAGCGCGCCGCCGTTTTGGAGTCTTCAACAACCGCGGGCTCCAAACTTTCTCTCGATGGATTTTTCTTGACCTCCCGGTGCACACGTCGCGCACACGCCGCCTCTTAACCGATTGATAAACTTGATCTCTCGCTCCAATCCATCATGGGCGCAACGGAAAATTTCCATGTCATCTCAGCTGCTTACCTGCAACGTCGGTCCGATGCAACCCGATGCCTTTGATCGCCTGCCCCTGCCCAACTCAAATATCGAAAACAACCCCATGCAAAGCAGCACCCCGGCCGGGATCGTCGTCTCCGGCGCCGCATTGGGCGGCCTCGCCTGCGGCGGCTGGTCCGGTTGCTTCCTCCACCGTCCCGCGCACCGCAGGCCTATCCCAACATCGTCGTCGACCTCTCGCTCTCCGACGAGATCGTCGATCTCTATCTCGATCGCACCGACGTCGCGTTTCGCGTTGGACGGCTTGCCGACTCCGGCTTGATGGCCCGCCGAGTCGGTGCCGCGCGTCGAAAGATCGTAGCATCCCCGGCTTATCTGAAACGCAACGGGACACCGCGGACCGCCGACGATCTCGCGCGGCACAACTGTCTCGGGTTCAATTTCCGTCGCGCCGCTCCAGTCTGGCCGCTCAAGGAGAGTGGCCGGATCGTCGATCGTGCCGTCAATGGCTCCTTGCTCGCCAACAATGGCGAGACGGTCAGGCGGATGGCGGTCGCGGGCGTCGGGCTCGCGCGCCTCGGCGACTATCATGCGCGTGCCGATCTTGCTGCAGGACGGCTCGTGGAAGTGCTCTCGGACGTCATCAGTGATGATGAAGAGATTCACGCCGTGTATGTTGGCGGTGCCCGCCTTCCACAGCGCGTGCGCGTGTTCCTCGATTTCATCGTCCCGCGTCTACAGTCCTTCCTGAACGAGGAAATCCGGACCCGACGTTCCTGCACATAACCACGGTGAAAGGTGCTGCGACCGCTTGACGAATTGGCGCCGATCCCGGAGATCGCGCTCGGCCCGCCGCGCTGATCACCTCCGAGCTGATTAAGTGTGATGGTGCGATCGGCCCGCGGAGCGACAGGACCATCACAGTGAGCTATCGAGCCGGTCTAGCTGCAAGCGGTTGGAGGTCGGGGAAAAGTAAGCGTCTATGTTGCCGCCGCTACGTGGCACAATCGTGCGAACACGCCTGCGCAGCCATCCACGGCCAATCGAACGACTGAAGTCTATCGCGTGGAGTTCGCCAAGCTGGTCGAAACTGTGCAATCCCGTCGCATCTAGTTCCACGCGCGCGTCCCATGTAACGATTAGCCGCTCGGTGAACCGCTCCGGACTCAACTCGGTGATCTCGAACCACACGACGCCCGCGCCGTAGCTGCCGTCGCAATCCTGCGCCGGGCGGAACAGACGACCATTCTGCTGCAAGATTCGGCCGGCTGGCCGTGACGAGCGGCTGTCGGACTTCACGGGATTCGCCGGATGAGCGGTCCAAGCTCCTTGGAGCGAGTCGCTGTAGAAAATCGACAGTTGATCTTGCGTCGATGCACCGACCGAGTCGGCCGTCACAAAAATCCACCAGAGGCCGTTGTGAAACAGCGGCGTGGCGTCCGAGAACACGGCTCCCTCCATCAGGACCTTTTTCAGCTCCCACTTCCAGGGAAATTCAGCGGCCCGGTACAATTCCAGGGAACGATTTTCGCCTGTCTCCGGCAGCATGTAGAAGTCCCCGTCGTGCTCGAACACGAACGGATATGACAGATGATAGGGACGAATTAGTACAGGCACCGGCGGAGCCAATAGCTCGTCGCCCACAATTTCGGCGGCCGAAATTAGTCCGCGTCGGGTGGCATAGGGATACTCTTCAACGAACAGAAACGTCCGCCCTTGCCAAGTCTGGAGGAATGGGTCGGCGTAGAAGCGCTCACCATCATCTTCAATCACCTTGAACGTTCGCTCACCCCGCCGAAGCGCGACGTGCCAATGGTCCTGGTGCCAGAATGGCTTCATCAGGGCGTTCGATACCTTATGGGCGAACATCCGCGACGCGAATGCCGTTAGCGAACCATGCGGCGACGCTGCTGCCGTCGTTGCGGTGCCGGCGTCCCCCTCCTTCGCCAGTTCCAGCCCCCGCAGAACAAGCGAAATGCATCGCGCAAAAGCGGTCCGGAGTCCCCGTAAGAGGCTGAATTTGTCCTCGATAGCCAATCTGGATGTGACGAGAGGAGTTTCGTCGCCCGCGCGCTGCACGCTCAGATGCGGCGACGTCAGTGACAGCAACCGATTCAGCAGTGCGTAGCTGTCCAAAGCGCCGTCGTATCGGATCTCCAGAGAATTCGAATGGGGACCAGGGCATTCCGACAGGTTGATGACCGCCCGGCCCGACGTATCGCCGAGTGCCGAGACCGGACGCCAGTCCTTTTCGGGAGCGATTGGCCTGGCGACGCCACAGCTTTTGAAAATCCGCTGCTCGAGCCTCAACCACATTCGAAACGCCAACGGATATGGGGGCGCGCGATCATCGAGAAATACGCTGACCTCGCGGAACTTGCCGATATGCCCAAGCAGCTCGCGATGCCATTCGCGCAACCGATGCCTGGGAAGAATCAAAGCAACGCGGGAGCCCCGATCAAGCGACGGTGTCGCATCGATGCATGCCGAACTCATTGCGGCCAGCCCATGGTTGGAAGGTCGCTCAATTCCCACTTCAAGACGGATTCCCTAACCGACTGCCGGCGGCCATTCCCCACGAAAGCCAACCGAGCCGATCCATGAGCGAACGAGCGAGCTCGGGGGGTCAAAATCAAGGACCTTGTCTGGGCTGATGCACCCGGCACGGTCGTCGACGTCACGGATCCCGCGCAACCTAAGACTTCAACCGCCGAATAGAAAGACCCGCGACGCCGCAGCCGACCGGCATGGAGACCCATGATCCATCGAGGTTTTCCCGATCGGCACGGAGCTTGCTGACCTCTTCGGACACGCCGGCCCTCCGGTCGGAGCCGTTTCAGTTTGGAACATTGTCCTGTTCCAGAATGGGTCTCAGTTGGTATGCAGGCAGTGGTGGCCTCTTCCACCGGCCGTCTGCGAAAGGTCTAAGATGGTTACCCCGATCGATCCGCGGTCATCTGACGACGCGATGATCAGCTTGGCGTCCGCAGGAAGAACGCTTCTTGACGGTGCGGCCACCATCTTGCTTTGCGGGATCGCCGCGGTCCTCCTCGCCGCCGTCTACCTTGTGGCCGTTCCCGCGAAGTACGAAGCGACCACGGAGATCCTTTTCGATCCACGAGGGTTGAAGGCGGTCCAGAATGAGCTCGTATCCCGCTCCGAGAACAACGACTCGTCGATCGCCCTGCTGGAGAGCCAGATGCGGGTCATCAGGTCGGAGACAGTCCTGCGCACGGTCGTGGAGCGGCTCGACCTTGAACATGACCCGGAGTTTGTCGGCGGCCGCGGGCTGTTCGCTTCTCTGACTGGACTGTTCAGGCCCAATACCACGAGTGAGCCGGCGGACATCAAGGCGCTGCGGTCGCTCCAGCGGATCGTTCGGGTTGATCGCGCCAGTCGCAGCTACGTCGTTGCGATAAGCGCGGTGAGCCGCGACCCGAACAAGGCGCCTCGTATCACCGACGGCGTCGCCAATGCGTATATAGAAGAAGACATTCGTGTACGGGCCGAGGCAGCGAAACGGGTCAGCGCTTCGATGACGTCGCGGCTCCACGAGCTGGCCAGCCGGGTGCGAGAGGCAGAAAACAACGCCGAACGCTTCAAAAGGGAAAACAACCTGATCGGCACCAGCCGCGGATTTCTCGGCGGACAGCAGCTGGAAGAATTGTCCACCCAGTTGACGCAGGCCCGCGCCGTTACCGTCGCACAGCGGGCCCGGCTCGACCAAATACAGAACGCGATCAAGGCCGGCGGCGATGTCGGCACCATCTCTGAAGCCGTTCAATCGCCGGTGATCGCTCAGCTGCGTGCGCAGTACGCCGAGATTGTGCGTCAGGAAGGATCCGCAACCGCGCTGCTCGGCGATCGCAATCCGGAAGTCGCCGTCATTCGGCAACGCCTGCAACAGCACAAGAAATTAATCGCCGAGGAGCTGAGCCGCATTTCCGCTGCTGCGCGTAACGACTATGAGCGCGCGGTCGAAAACGAAAAGGTGCTCTCCACCAATCTCGATGCGCTCAAGGCCAAAGCGGCCACAGCGGCCGAAGCAATGGTGCGCATGCGCGAGCTGGACCGCGTGGTCGAGGCCAATCGGGCGATCTACGAAGCATTCCTGGTGCGGGCCAAGGAGCTTGCCGAGCAGGAGAACGTCGACACCGCCAACACCCGCATCATCGCGCCGGCTCTCGCGCCGGACAAGCCGACCACGCCGCGCACCAGCCTGATGATCGCCGCGCTCCTGGCTGGGCTGGCGTGTGGCGCAGCGCTGGTGATGCTGCGACGGTACTCCCGCGTGTCGCGGGATACGACCGTTGTTGGCCGACGGACCTGACCGATCAAGGTACCTTCTCTGTCCGTCCCGCATGAAGTGAGACGATGGCAATGAGAATCCAGGTCTCCGGACGGCGGAACGCGTCGTTGCTTGTGCCGCCGGCCAGCAGGCTGATGATGCTGCCCAACAAGGCGGCATTCAGATAGTTGACCGTCGACCTCCGCGGCAATTGACCTGCCGACCGTGTGATCCGGACGATCGCCCACAGCCAGAAGCCAAACCAGATCATCAAGCCCGGCAGTCCGAGTTCGGCCGCAAGCCGTCCCGGCACGTTGAAAGTCGGCGGGAGATCGCCAACCGTTTCAAACCATCTGACGATTTCATAGCTGTCCCAGGCCCATGACGGCAAAACGGAGCCGGCATGGAAGCCGAATTGCCCAAATCCAACGCCGAATACCGGATTGGCCTTGAAGATCGACAGTTGCGCGCTGAACAGGGCCAGACGCGAAATCGTCGAGACGTCACCGTCGTTGACAGCCTTGGCGACATTGCCGAGGGCAAGCACCGGCACGAGGCCGGTCGCGGCGACCGCAGGGACGATGGCCAGCAACGCCACCATGCCGAGATGAAGGGCGCGCAGCCCGATCCAGTAGATCAATTCAGCGAAGATCAGTCCGCCCAGCATCAACAGGCCGGTGCGCGAATTGCTCAACAGCAGAGCGATGATGCCGAAAGCCAGGGGTATGCCGGCCGCAAGGCGCCGTGCCAATGACGGCTGATCGATCGTGTGCAGACGGTAGGCAAACAGCATCCACGGGCAGGCAAAGCCACAGAAGTAGGATAGATCCGGCGCCTCGAAGGCCAGGCTGATCAGGCGGCCAACCACGCGTCCTTGCTCATCGTCTGCCGTATGGAAAAGGCCGGTCGAGAACCGATAGAT
>CALRXG020000362.1:0-7704 GCA_943372075.1 Bordetella parapertussis
GGGTCCGCTCGCGCCGCAACTCGATCTCCCCGCGCATCTCCGTGCCGATCAGCGGCGGATGACCGTCCGCGTTCTCGATATCGACCATGACATCGACGAGGCGTGTCTGCGGGTCGATGATCTCGTTGATTGCACTGACCTTCCCGGAATATCCAGCATTATTGTCGGACGCCGACCTGAGCGTTGCGGGCATTCCCACCCGCACTTTGCCGACATCCTCGGGCTCAACGCCGAGCAGCACCGCCAAGGCGTCGACAGGCGTCATGCTGAGAATCTTTGCGTTCTGCGCGACACGATCGCCTTCTGCGACCGAGACGGCCGTCACGGTGCCGACGATCGGCGCCGTGATGGACTGTTGGGCTTGTTGCGCGCCTGTACTCTTGAGCGATTCGAGACTGGCCTGCGCGTTGCGGTAAGCGATCTCGGCCTGGTCGAGCAAATCCCGCGTGGTCGCACCCCGCTTCCAAAGGTATCGGGTTCGCTCGAGCTTCGTGCGCGCAAAATCGCGCGCCGTCTGCGCCTTGCGAAACGCCTCCTGGGTCGAGGGCGCAGGTGAAAGCTGCGCGACAGGATCTCCCTGCTTGACGGTCTGTCCTGGCCGCACGAAGACCTTGACTACGGTCGCGGCTTCGGGCGCGTCGATCGACATGACTTTGGCGGGCTGCGCCTGCACCTGGCCGAAGCCGGTCGTGGTTGCCCGTAGCTCCTGCTCGTGCACCGGCGCGACCGTGACGCGGGCAATTGGGCCGCTCCCCGCGGCCGTCGAGGTTTTGGGTGCGGCGCTCGCGGTGAGCGTTGTCGCCGCGAGGCTGAGGCCGATCAGCAGCAGGACGCGCGCACTCGGCCACCCAGTTAAGGTGCGGAAGCTACCGTTGCGCTCGTTCGGGATGGGCAGCGCCCAGGAAGGATGAGGAGCCGACATCCAGATATCTCTCCGTGAATCGGTTACCTCAGGGCCTAACGACGATCTTACGCCGGATGCCGCCCTGCGCGCTGCGGCAAATTCAGCATCAAGCCAACGATTATCGGCGCGATCACTGCCGATGCAAGGGGCCTGCTCAGATGCAGCCCGCCGGCGCTGACGGGCTTGTCCAGGAAATCCCCGACGGTCGCTCTGGGCGGCGCGTGAGGTTGAAGGCGGCCCAGAACAGCATGACTCTCGAAACATTGGTCCAAAAATAGAGGACAGCAACAACAGAAAGGCCTGCAGCGAAGGCAAGCGCTCCATACTCGCAACAATGCCGATGGATCGGTCGGCAAAGCCGGCCATCGTGGTGCCGAATGTGGTTGAGGCGACGATGGTCATCCAATACAGCGACGGATGAAACCGTTTCGCGACGATCTGGGCGATGACGAAGAGGACAAGCACCGCCGCAAACAGAGCCGTACCCGCAAGGTAGCCCATTTGAGGGGCATCGTCACTGTATCGCCCGTCTCCCCGAGCGTGGTTGCGAAGATCTTGATGATCCAAAATCCAAGAGTAACGGTGGGACTTTGCTGAAGGCCGACTTTTCGATCTCATTCATCGTGTTCTCTGGGGTAAACAGGGTGTTTGGAGACGCGTTCAGGGGTATTCGACAGCAGCAGGGCTAACTTGTCTTTTGGAAAGCGACTCCGATCAAGTTTTCCTTTTTCCAAGCCATCCGACAGCTTTTTATGGTGTTGTCTTGATGCACAACCAACTCGAACGTGTCCGGAATGCCGAGCGGGCTTTCGACCTGAAGAGTGGCGCCACCGGCTGACAAATTCTTGATGGTGCAATCGATCGCGGAGCGACCGCCGTTAAATACTATTTTCCCTCCCTTCAGCACTCGCCTGCGTTCATGCTCTCGCTTGTCTTCCATGGCCATATCCGATGCAGCTTGTTGCGGCGACGGCAGCGCGGTTGTGTCAAACAACAAAGCCAAACGCTTGCCCACGATAGGTCGTTGATCGAACGAGACTGGCGGCTTAGCGTGAGGTCTTACCGCTCATACCGTCCATTACCGCGAGAAGATCAGCCAGCGCCTGCTTGCAAGCCGCAGGATCAGGTACACTCGCACGCAAGGCTTGGAGCGCACGGTCGATGGCCTTATCGAGTACGTGCCAATCAGCCGCCGCGCGCGACTTAAGCCCGCCCTCCGCCTCATCCCATGTCATTTCGAGATCCTTGATGCGTGTCTTTGCCCCCGCCAGATCGCCCTTGTCCGCAAGCGCTTTGGTGTCAGCCGCGATCGTTTGGAATTTCGAGAGGTCCCCGAGCTTCGAGGCCGCGGCGGCCTCGGCCTTCGTAGTGGCGAAGAGGCTCACGGGGATCCGACCTCCTCCCGCCAGAGCGGCGGCGCCTACTATCATTAGCATGATTGCCATACCCGCTTGTCTATGCCTGGTCATCGCTGATCTTCTGATTTTGTGGAAACGTTGATTGCGATTGATCCTGCCCGGCGGGGACGATTCGCCATGTACGGGCTCACACCTTGTCTTCGGCCAGCATTGGATCTGCAGGCTTCCCGGCTTCCACGCTCAGGAAGATCACGAGCCCGACGATAACGACGAGAAAGGCCATGCTGGTATACACGGTGCCAAGTCCAAGCCCGCCGTACTCCCGCGACTGGGACAGAAGGTCGCCCAGCGACGCTCCAAGTGGGCGCGTCAAGATGTAAGCCAGCCAGAAGGTGAGAACCGGATTGGCACCGAAACGATACGCCAGTGTAATGGCCGCGATCAGCGCGCCGAAGGCTACCACCCCCAGATTAAAGCCAAGACCGAGCGCTTCGGTCGCAAGGTCGCCGGCCGCCGTGCCCAGCGCAAAAGTGAAGAGGATCGCGAGCCAATAGAATAGCTCGCGTCGCGTCGTCACGATTGTATGGATCGACAGCGTTCTTTCAAATCCGTACCACACCGCGAAGGTTGCGGCCAAAGCGGTTGCGAATGCGAAGGTGCTGACATACAGGCTGACGCCGAGCTTGTCGGTCAACAGGTCTGTAATCTGCGTACCGACGACGCTGACGAGTACAACCGTCAGCCAATAGATCCACGGCACATATCGGTGCATCCGGACTTGCAACACCAGCGCGGCAAGCAGCAGCGCGGCCATGATCCCGCCGGTGAGGGCGGTGCCAAGCCCTACGTGAACCGCCAGGTAATCCGCGCCGGTCTCCCCGACCGTCGTCGACATGATCTTGATGAGCCAGAAAAAGAGAGTCACCTCTGGAACTTTGTTCAGCATCATCCTGACAATGCTTCCGCGTTTCGACAGTTCTGAGGTCATGAGGTTTTCCGTCCAATCGGAGAGCTGCGGCGACAATCGGCGACCGCCCGTCACACCCATAAGCGCCCATGGGGATTGGAACGGCATTCCCGGATGTATACGGATCTGTAATCTGCGCCCTTTTGGGCCAGTTTCGAGCGCGCGCTGGCCAATCAGTCCTGGCGCCACCGTGGTCCAGGTAGGCTCAAGTTCTAGGAGACGCGGCTGGAGCTTGGGAATCGCACGACGGCACGAAGGCCCGGCGCATTGTCGATAATCTCGAGCGTCCCGTGGTGGAGCGCGGCAATTGCGCTCGCCATGCTCAGGCCAAGACCGCTGCCGGGGGTCGATCGGCTGCGTTCGAGTCGGTAGAAGCGCCGAAGCACGTTTGAGCGTTCCTCTGCGGGGATCCCCGATCCGTTGTCCGCGATTTCGGCAATCACGGTTGTCGAAATTTCAGACAATTGCGCGACGACGATGGTTCCCTGCGGCGTATGATGGAGTGCGTTCTCCACGAGATTGGAGAAGAGCTGAACGAGAAGGTCGCGGTCGCCATTGATTGTTACGCCGCCCGCAATGTCTATCCGCAACGTGCGTCCGCTTTCCTCGGCAGTCGGCGCATAGGCGTCTGCGACCGTTTGCATGACCTCCGACAGGTCAACCGACCGAAACGCCGAACACCGGACGCCTGCCTCGATCTGCGCTATGCGCAACAGGGCGGAGAAGGTGTCGAGGATAGCGTCGGCTTCCTCCATCGCGTGTTCGACGACGCCGCGATAGTCGGCCGCGGTCAGCTCGCGCCATCGTGCTTCCTCCAGGCCTTGGCGAAGGCGGGAAAGGGGCGTCCGCAAGTCGTGAGCGATATCAGTCGAGACTTGGCGGAGATTTTCCATCAGTCCGCTTATCCGGTCCAACATTGCGTTCAGCGTCGCCGATAACCGGTCGAAATCATCTCCGGACCCGTTGCGCTCGATCCGCCGCGAAATGTCGCCTGCGATTATGGCATCGGCAGTGCGCGTGATGGTCTCGACGCGGCGAAGAAACCCAGCGCTGAGAAGAAGGCCGCCTCCGATGCCGAGCAACAAAACAACGCTGAGGGCCGACGCGAAGGCGGTCAGGAAGGTGTCCTCGATCTCGCGCACCTGTTCGAGATCTTCGCCAACACCCAGCCTGTAACCTCCCTGCAGCTCCGAAACGAGGGCCTCGATGCGTTCGGATTCCGCACGTTCCTTTCCGTCTGCATCACGACCGCTTTTCGTGCGAACCCAGCCGACGCTGCCGGAAACCATCGGGAGGTCTCCGGCGAGGCGTTTACCCGCAGGATCCAAGACGAAATAATCGAGATTGGACGGCGTTCGGGTTCGTTCCTGCACCGTCGCGACTAGGTGATCAATTCCATCGCTTCTAAACTCTTCCTGCAGGAAGCTCATCTCGGCCTCGATCCTGCGCCGGAGCTGATCTTCCAGTGCCGCGCGCGTGCTCCAGAAGGTCACTGCGCCCAAGAGAAGCACGGATATGCCGAACAGCAAGGCATAAAGCAATGCAAGCCGAAAGCTCGCTGTGCGCAGAAGCCTACGCTGGAACACGAAGGATATATCCGGAGCCTCGTACGGTTTCGAGCAGCTCCGTCTCGAAGCCCTTGTCGATCTTGGCGCGCAACCGGCTCATATGTGTCTCCACAATGTTGGTCTTGGGATCGAAGTGGAATTCCCAGACATTTTCAAGCAGCATTGTGCGCGTGAGAACGCGGCCGGCATTGCGCATCATATATTCAAGCAGCCGGAACTCGCGCGGCTGAAGGGCGATGTCCTGGCCGGTGCGTTTCACCTTTCGGCCAATCAGGTCCATTTCGAGGTCGGCCACCCGGATAATCGTCAAGACCTCTGTCATGGGCGGGCGACGAGCCAACGCGTTGATTCGCGCTAGAAGTTCTGCGAAGGCAAACGGCTTTACCAGATAGTCGTCGCCGCCAGCCTCAAGGCCCTCCACGCGGTCGCCGATCCCCGCCATCGTGGTCAGAAACAGGATTGGCGTTTTCACCCCGGCGCCGCGTACTGTTTTCACTACGCCTAGCCCGTCGAGGCCGGGCAGCATGCGATCGACAATCATAACGTCATAGGTCTCCCCAGCGGCGAGAAACAGGCCATCCCGACCGTTAGGAGCCAAGTCGACCACATGCCCGTGTTCCTCCAGGCCCTTGCGGACGTACGCTCCCATCCGGCGATCGTCTTCAATGACGAGAATCTTCATGGCCTCTATTCCTGCTGCGGTTCTCACCGGGGTCGGCGCTCTCATACCCATGACGTAGCTCCAGGTCGGACCAAAGCGACGTTGCATTATAGTGTTTCGCAGAGTGTCGTTTCGTCGTGAAATGAGCACCCGCCCCCATTTACATCTCCCTTAGCCGCTGAACGGCCGGGATCCGCGTCTCGTGTTGCGCTCCGATCACCGCCGCCGCCACCGACGCGAAAGCAGCACAGATCAGGACAAAGATATAGATCCACGGAATCGACAGCTGATCGGGAGGGGGATCGAAGACGCCGGTCAGCAGCTTGACGAGCATCCATGCCATGCCGAAGCCGCCGGCGACGCCAATTGCGCCTCCGACGGTAAAGATCAGCATCCCTTCACTCCAAAGAAAAGCACTGAGTTGGCGCGGTTTCGCTCCCAGCGCCGAGAGGATGGCGAAGCCGCGCCGCCGGTCGGCCAGTCCCAGCGCCAGAACGAGCCCAGCCGCGCCGGCCACCATGATCACGGCGAACACCAGTTCGATCCGGGTCAAACCGACGAGATCGACAGCCGTCAAACTCGAGTCAATGAGATGCTGCGTGGTTCCGATGTCGCGAACCTTCAAGCCCGGAAGCGAACTCACGACCTGCTCTGCCAGCTTAGCGACGGCAGCTGGATTGCCGCGCGTGCGCAGCAGGACGACCTCAGCCGAGTCGGAGCCGGTCACCTTAGCGATGTACGTAGCATTGGCGACGAGAAAGGAATCCTTCGGCGCCGTCGGGAATTCGCGGACGATACCAATGAAGCGGAACGGAACGACGTGGTACTGGTGATCGGTCGCCGATTGAAGGCGCAAATTGATCGGATCGCCCAGCGCAAGCTGATAGTCATTGACGGTCTCCTGCGAGACGAGGACGCCGTCGGGCGTCTTGGCAAGCTCGGCCAGGGTGGCCTCCGTATTCCGGTTCGCAAAATAAGCGTCAGAGACATCGGTGGCCTTGCCCAGATTAATCGGATCGATTCCGTAGATGTCCTGCAGATCCGTCCCGACATAGGCAAAGCGATGCTGCATGGGCTGTGCCGCCACGACGCCCGGCAAAGCCGCGAGCTTGTCCATGACGTTGGAGGCCGGTGCGGTGCTGGTACCAGTGACGGCGACGTCGGCTCCGTTAGTGAGTTCCGCGTCAACGCGAGCCTGCGCGTTGTACGTCGTGTTGAAGACGGCCGTCGAAGTCGCGAACGCAAGGGCGAGGGCGCTCATAGCGATCCCGCTCGTCAGCCGCCCGCGCTGTCGCCCCATCGTAGCCGCCACAAGGTCCGAGAGAGGTCCGGCGACAGGCCGCAGGACGGCCGTGAGCCAGCGGCGGCCCTGCGCGAGCCCCACTGTCGAAAGGCGGACGGTCAACAGGCCGACGCCGGCCCACATCAGCAGGGGAGCGAGAAACGTCGCATAGTCAACCGAAGCTGCCGCCACGCCTTCCGGCGCGAGCACCACCTGGTAACCGGAGCTCGCCGTCTTCCAGAAGACCAAAGCGCCGATGGCAATGAGCACCAAGTCTACGAAAGCTCTCCGCCACAACGGCACGTGATCCGAACCGAGCACCATGCGCGCCGCTGCAACCGTGAGCCGACGCGCCTCGGACCAAGCTGGTAGCAGAACGGCCAAGAGGGCGAGGGCGAGCCCCGCGATCACGGCAGCCCCGAGCCAGGGCCAAAGGCCGGTGATGGTGAGCACTGCACCGAAAGTAAGGTGCGCCGCGAGAACTGCGACGGCGAGGCCCAGGACCGCCCCGCCCGCAGCGACGAGGGCCGCCTCGACAGCGGACAACGTCAGGATTCGGCGCGTCGACGCTCCCCGCAATCGCAGCAGCGACTGATCCCGGCGTCGCCGGTCCGCGCCCGAGCGAGCACAGGCGACAGTCAGCAGTGCCGCGAGAGCTGCTCCCGGCGCTCCGAGAAACAGGAAGAGCACCTTGGCGTAAAGCGCGTCCCCGCGGGTGGCATCCAGGCGCGCCGCAAGGTTGTTGGCGAGAACCGCGGTCCCTGCCACTCGCGCCTCGAGGTTATGACCGGAAGCAGTCGCGGCGATATAGGCTGCTCCGGGATCGCTGGATAACTGCGCGCGGTCGATGCCGATATGCAGTTGTTGGCGCACGCTATCCGGCCGGACGTTCTTCTGTGGCAAGAAGAGCTCGCGCCAAAGCGGGGCGGGAAGGACAAGCACGTTGTCGGGCGGAGCCTGCGGT
>CALRXG020000363.1:0-7695 GCA_943372075.1 Bordetella parapertussis
GGGTTGCGCGGCAGCTCAAGCCATTCTGCCGCGGCCCCATCCACAGGTTATCCCCGGTTTGTCCGCAGCAAATCCACAATGGCCAAGGCACCCTTTGCCGAATGAAACCGGTGGCTTGCTGCGCACTCGTCCACAGCCTGCCGGCGCTCAGGCGTCCGCCAGCTTTTTCAGCGTGGCCCGGAAGCTCAGGCTGCGGGTTCCGACCAGCACGGTTCCGAACACTCCAGCCCCGTCGTCGCTGAACGTGCCGGAGAACCCGCTCGTCACCTCCTGCCCGGCAAACAGCGGCCGGACGAACGGATCGGCGAACCGGGAATGCTGGTTGGTCCTGAGATAACCCTTCCAGGTCCCCTCGCCGGCCGTGTAGGCGCCGATCGACCAGAAATACGGCCCGCCGCCGACCAGGAGACCGTCGCGCAAGATCAGGACGCCGCTGTCGCGGCCCCGCACACCGTCGGTCATGTGGATATGGATCGAGTAGAGCCCGTTCTTCATCGATCGCGCCATTCGGTCCCCGGAGGCCCAGAGTATGGCCCCAACCCGGGCGGCGTGCGAGCGGGCCGACAGCGCCCGGCACCTGATTTCGCGCCGAAACCGACGCACGGGGAGCTCACAAATCGTTAAGAAAGCCCTGACAAGGTCCAGCGGCTGGAGGGAGAGAGCCATGCTGGTTTACCCCGTACCTGCCGAAGTAACGCAAGCCAGAGTGCAACTCGTCGTCGATCAGACCGCGAAGGCGCAGCCCCGCATCATCAGCGAGGATGTACTTGACGTCTTCGCCGCCAAGAACCAGGCCGACCGCGACGCCGTCGAGACCATCCTCGATATCAAGGTGTGAGCGCGGCGAAGCTGACCGGCCCCGCGAATCCCCGTCGCTTGATCTCGGCGTTGAACCTTTTGCGCAGTGCGAAGACATACGGGCACTGGGGATTTCAGGGCCCAGTATTCAGCACAGCGCTGTGGGACGAACATACTCCGTCTACGCGGCGCTGTTGCATTTTACAAATTCAACCTTAAGTTTGATGCCGAACAGTTGACGGCTCACGCCCTGAGAGATCCCCAGTCCGTCAGCTGGGAAAGCCCCGCATCCAGCCTGCGGGGCTTTCTTTTTTCTGAGCGTAGGAACCTCTCGGTCCAAATACCGTTAAGAGAGCGGTTGCCGGCACGATCTCCCCAAGGCCGGTCGGCATCAGACCTCGCGAGCCCGCTCGCGGGGTTTTGCGTTTTAGAGGAGGTCCAACCTCGCGCGTCCTTGATTGGAAGTGAAGAGCGATCGATGGGATAGAGAGCGTGCCTCCAAGGCACGACCACAAGCCCCGTTCCGGCGCCGCAGCCGGGCGGGGCTTTATCGCATCAGATCTTGCGCTAACCCCTGCCCGGCGTCGCGTTTTGCTGCTAATTCATGCCCCGTCTCGCCCGAGCCCAAACAAAATCTGAATCCGCAGGAGGACAAGAAAATGCGCTATCTCCACACCATGCTGCGCGTCCGCAATCTCGATGTCGCGATGAAGTTCTATCAGGACGCGCTCGGACTGAAGGAAGTGCGCCGCATCGACAATGACAAGGGCCGCTTCACGCTGGTGTTTCTATGCGCGGAGGAAGACCTCCATCTGCTCAAGTCGCAGCCGCAAACCCGCGGCGCGCCGCTGGTCGAGCTGACCTACAATTGGGACGAGGAAAAGTACGGCGAGGACCGCCATTTCGGCCATCTCGCCTACGAGGTCGACGACATCTACGCCACCTGCGAGAGGCTGATGAAGCTCGGCGTCACCATCAATCGTCCGCCGCGCGACGGCAACATGGCGTTCGTGCGGTCGCCCGATCTGCACTCGATCGAAATCCTGCAGAAGGGCGAGCCGAAAGCGCCCGCCGAGCCATGGGCCTCGATGCCGAACACCGGCCACTGGTAAGCGCTTCCTCGCAACCGTCCCGACCTGCTTTCCGCGCCTCATCCGGAGGCCGAACGATTGCTAGGAACATGCGGCCACCGTTGACGTTGCCCCTTCACCAAGAGGAATGCGAGGAGGCAATGAGATGGGAAAAGGAATTTTGCTTTGGCTGTTGGGCGTGCCGATTCCGGTGATCATCGTGCTGTGGTTGCTGTTCGGCCGCTGACCGCATCTTGATGCGCAATGCGTGAACGCGAGGCTCTGCCGCACTGCGGCGGAGCCTGTTTTTTGCTCTCGATACAATTCATCCCGCGCTTTTCTCCGGCTATTCCTCTAAGACGCGCTAAGCGCAACCGCGGGAAGAAACGTGATGGATAGCAAGCCGCAACTGACGATCTGGGGCCGGGCCAACTCGGTCAATGTACAGAAGGTTCTCTGGTGCCTCGCCGAGCTTGACGTGCCCTATCAGCGCATCGATGCCGGTATGCAGTTCGGCCGCAACGACCAGCCCGACTATCTCGCGATGAATCCGAATGGCCGCATTCCGACGCTGGTCGAGGGCGACTACGTGCTGTGGGAATCCAATTCGGTGATGCGCTATCTCTGCATGGCGCATGGCCAGGGCTCGCCGGTCTATCCGCAGGCGCCGAAGGCGCGCGCCGCCGTCGATCGCTGGCTCGACTGGACGCTGTCAACGCTGCAGCCGGTCGACCGCCCGGTGTTTTGGGCGCTGGTGCGCACGCCGCCGGAGAAGCGTGACATGGTCCAGATCCAGAAGGACGCCGATGCGGAAGGCATCGTGTGGCGTGTCGTCGAGGCGCAGCTCGCAAGCCGCCGCTTCGTCGAGGGCGATCAGTTCACGATCGCCGACATCGCGCTCGGCGCCTTTGCGCGGCGCTGGCTCGGCGTCGAGGGCGTGACGAAGCCAGCACTGCCCAATCTCGAGCGCTGGTTCAGCGAGATCGCGCAGCGGCCGGGCTTCATCCGCTTCGTGGCGCCACCGATGTCGTGAGCGTCAAGCCGCTCAGCGACCGCTGGAGACGACGCCGTCGACGCGAATGGCGCCGCCGAGCTTCACGCAGGTGTCGGAACCCTCGACCTTGACGAAGCCCGGTCCATACGACGCACAGGCGTTGCTCCGGCTCGGGGATTTGGACGGCAGGGTTTTCCCGGAATCGGGCGGCGTTCGAAGATTCCAGCGGTCACCTTGCTGCGCGAGCGCAGCGGCGGGAATCAGGACGGCAATGACGGCAAAGCAGGTCTTGCGCATCCGGCCCTTGTATCGCGTGTCGCCAGATCAGGCCAGTTCATGACGCGATCGGGCAGAACTGCCGGAAGACCCGCGTCCATCCTTTCCGAACCACGCTTCAGCGCACGAATCGGACGCCGAACGTCTTGCCTTCGCGCCACACCACCTCGCAGGCACGCCCGGTGCGGGCGTCCCGCGAAAACGCCAGCCGCAGCTTGGCCGGCAGCGTGTTGCTGTCCTGGACGGTGATCTTTGCGCCGGACGACGAGATGTCCTCGACCACGCAAGGCCGCGCGGCGAAGCCGCCGTCGAGCGTGATCCAGCCGGACTGACGCAACGATTTGCGCGTTTCGCGCTTCTTGGTCCCAAGAGCCATCACTTCATCCCCAAGGTTCAGCCGTACCGCCGTTGGCTTTATAAAGGGTTGCGAAACATCATCGGATTGCAGCAATCACAGGATCGGCCGACAGTTAATTGTCCGCGTGATCCGCATTTAAAACGAAATGGCGAGGCGAGCGAAATTCGCGCAGCGCAAGCGACCAACAGTAAACGACGCCACCAGCCGGAGTTCGCGTGCTGACCGCGGCCTGGCAGCCGGGGGAACTGGCCCACACACGCGTTGAACGCCGTCCCGTCGAACGGGATCCCGGATCGATGGGATATGCGCTGGAAAACCGTGGCGCTCCCTAGCGGAATCGAACCGCTCTCTCCACCGTGAAAGGGTGGCGTCCTAACCGATAGACGAAGGGAGCAAAACTCCCGGCAAATCAATACGTTAGACGTGAGATGCGCCGGACTGGTCATGACCGTCAACGGCCGCGACGGGCGAACGTATAGTGGCGATTGGCCGGTCGGGCAAGCGTTCAGAACGCTTTTCCAGGGATGGCCGCCTACCTGCAGGACAATCCGGCCTGGATCGAGGTCCAGAAACCACAATGCGACGGCACATGGGCATGCGCCCGCGAACCGCCCGCGTGAATCAGGATTGCGGCGGCAAGCGCGACGACAACGGCAGGGATGAGGAATCTTCGGAACGACATGGGCCTGCGCATCGAACGATATCGTGGCCTAACTAAGGCCAGTGTGCCGTGCGGGACTGTTCGCGGTCGATCCCCGCGCAAACGCATTTGCGCTGTTCGCAGCGAACTGCTTTGCGGCTTGCGCGCGCTAATGATTGGCCACGCTTGCGACATCCTGACGATTGTTCGGCTGCGCCGCCGGTGCCTGCTTGATGCACGTGCTGCAAATCACGAGCTTGCGCGCCAGCCGATCGTCGGCATCCGCTTCCGACACTTGCACGTCGGACGTCTCGGCCACGGCGGGCGACGTGTTCCGCGCATGGCGTCGCGGCTGCGGCAGATTGGGATCCTGTCCGGCACCATCCCACGCCAGCGGGCCGGTTCCCGGCGCCGGCGTCGACATGCTGTATTGCTGCGAATATTGCGCACAGGCACCGAGCGCGATCGGAAGAAACAGCACAGCGGCCTTGCGAGCCCAGTTCCGGAATGCAGACATGATCACACTCACACGCTATTCGTACCGCGACATCAGTCCTGCGACCTAAGAGCAGAACCGCTAAGAAATCGTTTGCCTTGTTTGGTTCGTCGCATCCGACCGCGACGGCATCAAGACGGGATTGCGGCGCCAACACGCCGTCCAACATGCCAGTCCGGAGTCCAACCATGCCCGCCATCAACGATCGCTTCGACGGCAAGCGCGTGCTCGCCGATCTCAACGCGCTGCGCGCGATCGGCGCCTACAAGAGCGGTGTGCACAAGCCGACATTCTCGGAACCGCATCTACGCTCGCTCGACTGGCTCGCGGCACGCCTGCCCGATGCCGACCTCACCGCAACCGTCGACGGGATCGGCAATGTGTTCGGCACCAGCGTGAAAGCGGGAGCAAAGCTGCTCGCGGGCTCGCATCTCGAGAGCCAGAACCATGCGGGCTGGCTCGATGGACCGCTCGGCGTGGTCTATGCGTTGGAAGCCGCGCGTGTCATCAACGGCGACCCCGGAATCAACGGCGCGGTCGAAGTCGTCGCCTGGTGCGACGAAGAGGGCCATTTCGGCAGCTTCCTCGGCAGCCGCTCGTTCGCCGGCGCGGTGACCGAGGCCGATATCGATGCCGCGCGCGACCGCTCCAGCGGCCGTTCGATGCGACAGGCGTTGCAGGATGCAGGCTTTGCCGGCCGCCCGCGCCTCACAGCCGAGGCCTCCCGCCATATCGGCTATCTCGAAGCCCATATCGAGCAAGGCGACACGCTGGAAAGCAGCGGACTGAAGATCGGCGTCGTCACCTCCATCGTCGGCATCTGGCAGTTTCGCATCACCTTCACCGGGGCGCAGAACCACGCCGGCACCACGCGAATGGCGGTGCGCAAGGATGCGGGCCTGGCGCTGGCGCGGTTCTGCGTCGCGATCGACGACAGCTTCCCTGCCCTGTGCGGACCGCGCACGGTGTGGACCACTGGCCGCATCACGCTGGACCCGGGCGCGCCCAGCATCATTCCCGGCGGCGCCGAGATGCTGTTCCAGATCCGCGACGACAATCCCGAAGTGATCGCGCGTCTCGAGCAACATCTGCATCGTCTGGCGGCCGAGGCCACCACGCAGGGCGGCTGCGGCGTGCAGGTCGAGCGCATCCGCACCGGCGTGCCCGCGATGATGACGCCGGCGTTCCAGGATGCGATCGAGGCTGCCAGTGCGGCCTGCGCCGGCGGCAAATCGATCCGCATGCCGAGCGGCGCCGGTCACGACGCGCAGGTGCTCGCCACGCTCATGCCGGCGGCGATGCTGTTCGTGCCGTCGATCGGCGGCATCAGCCATCACTGGAGCGAGAACACCGACGATGCCGACATCGTGACGGGCGCCGAGGTGTTCGTGGAAACCTGTCGCCGCCTGCTGACGAAAGCGGCGTGCTAACCGGTGCGCCGTCCGAACGGAACCACGGCCCAGACCCGCTCGTGCAGATAGTACCAGGCGATCTTGGTCACGATCTCGAGCCCGGCGATCGAGCCGGCCAGCGCAACCTTGCCGGTCATGAACCAGCTGATGGCGAACGTATCGAGCGTCCCCAGCGTCCGCCAGCTGACGGCCTTGAGGATCGATCGCGTATGACTCTCTGCTGCGCGTAAATGCACCCGGTAACGTCTCCCGTCTGATCGAGCACTTCTACCATGCCGTTCATCAGCGCGCTCGCGTCCGCCCGCCACCAGAAACAGCCAAACTTGAACTCCCAACCGCGTGTCCGCCGCCGCCGGCCACCTTGCAAAGCGCTGGGTTTGCGGCCATTTTTGCCGTTCACGAGAACAGATTGAGCCCATGTTGTTGCTTGAGTCGCTTCCGACCGTGATCGGCGCCGCCGCGATCGCCCCCGCGCTGCTGGTGCTGTGGCTGGTGATCGCCGCCGACGAGCGCCCCGGACCTCCGGTTCAGGTGTGGCTTGCCTTCGTGCTCGGTGCGGCCAGCATCTCGCTGCTCGGACTGGCGCGAATTCCCTTCAATGCGCTGCTCGCCATTCCCGACAATCCCTGGGCGACGCAGGCGGTGCGCGCGGCATTCGGGGTCGCGGCGCCGGAGGAGATCGTCAAGGTCCTGGTCATTGTTGCGATCTCGACGCGACGCCGCGCCTTCGCCGACCCGATGGATACGGTCGTCTATGGCGCGGCTGCCGGGTTGGGATTTGCGGCTTACGAGAACCTCGCCTATCTCGTCCAGCACAAGGACATGTGGCGCGCACTGGCGGCGCTGCGCAGCGTGCTGACCGTGCCGTTCCACGGCGCGCTCGGCATCATCGCCGGCGCATACCTGGCGATCGCACGCTCCGGCGGCGCGCTTGGTGCCTACCGCGGCCACCGGGACTGGGCGCGCATCACCAACTGGGCGCTGGTGCTGGTCGCGCCGGTGGCGTTGCATGCGGCGTTCGATTTTCCGCTGCTGGCACTCCAGCGCATTCCCGATCTCGGCTCGACGACGCGCCTGCTGCTCGGTTCAGCAAGCGTCCTGGTCGGCTTCTCCTCGATCGGCTTCGCGATCCGCCTGGTGCGGCGTCTCGGCAAGCATCATGCGCCGCGCACCGACGTCGCGCGCGAGCGGCTCAGCCAGCTGCGGCGGATGTGGGCGGTGCTGCTGATCGGCGGCGGGACCGGCTTTGCCGGGGTCTGCTTCCTGCTCACCTCGCTGCATCACTGGTACGTCAATCCCGAGCGCAATGCGTCGTTCATCCTGGTCCCGATCGGCTTCACCTCGATCCTGATCGGGCTGGCGCTCTTGGTCGCGACAACCGCCGTCTACTTCTTCGGCCGCAACCGAATGCGAACCGCCTCGGAAGGTTTTCCGTCGGCGCCGAGCCAGAGCTAGGTCAGGCGCTCGTCGCTGATCGGCATGGCGTTGGTGGCGTGCAACACCTGACGGCGAACCGCGGCGGGGTTGCATTTGGGGGGTGACATCCCCAAATCCCTGCGCTATAGAGCCGCCCCATGATCACCTTCGCCACCAGCTATTTTTGGTACTTTAGCTACGACAGCTCGCTGGCGGCAGGAGGATCGCGCTCAAT
>CALRXG020000364.1:0-7606 GCA_943372075.1 Bordetella parapertussis
GACGAGGTCCAACAGCCGCTGCTTCACCGCGGCGGCATCAGCCGGCTTTGCCTTGGCGCTGACTGTAAGCTCGACGATGGGATGCGCCGCATCGGAGATGTCGACCACCTTGGAGACATGCACTTCGGGCGCCGGCCGCGTCTCGATCCGCGAGTCCTCGCGCAGATGCTGCAGAAGCTGCGCGCTGATCCGTTCGATCGGCCGCCCCGCACGGACCGGAAACGACACCTTCACATCGCCGGTGCGAGGATAGGTGCTGTGGTTGATGATCGCGCTGCCCCACACCGAGCCGTTCGGCAGCAGGATCTGCGTGTTGTCCGGTGTGGTGAGCTCGGTCATGAACAGCGACAAGGTCTGCACCTTGCCGGCCTTTCCCGCGACCTCGACATCATCGCCGATCCGGAATGGCCTGAACAACAACAGCATCACGCCGGCGGCGAGGTTCGACAGCGTCCCCTGCAAGGCCAGTCCAATCGCCAGCGACGTGGCACCGAGCACGGCGACCAGGCTCGCGGTCTGTATGCCGAACAACTGCAGCACGGCGATGCCGACCACCGCGAGCACCGCGTAGCGTGCAAGGCTGGAGAGAAACACGGTGACCAGGGCGTCGACACGATGCGTCGCTGTCAGCACACGCGACACGAAGCGCTGGGCGATGCCAGAGGCGTACCATCCGAGCACCAGAAGCAGGATCGCGAAGACCGCATTGAGCCCATAGAGGACGAGCGTCGCCTTCAGTGTTTCGAAATTGAACGTCATCGGGCCTCCCGCGATCAGGGCTGCCGACGCGGCCGCCCAAGCAAGCCAAACGCCCCTGGGACAGCCGCGTTCCCGCCGCACGGGTCGAGGGCCGGTTCAGGGATCCAGCAAACCGGTCGGGCGCGGAACAGCGGAACTTGCCTGTCGTCAGATCGTGATGCGGTCGAAGTCGCTGGCGATCCGGCTGTTCGCGAAGCTCGCCGTCGCCTCCGCCAGGATGTCCTCATCCGGATAGCGGCCCGAGATGTGCGTGAGGACGAGCTGCTTGACGCCACTCCGCGCCGCGAGCGCGGCAGCTTCGCTGGCCGTCAAATGTCCGTAGTCACGCGCGGTGGCTGCGTCACGCTGAAGAAACGTCGCTTCGATCACCAGCAGATCGGCGTCGCTGACGTGGTCGGCCAGTCCCTCGGTGGTCTCGGTGTCTCCGACGATGACGAGCTTCTTGCGTCCCTCGGCGGGGCCAAGCACCTGCTCCGGGTCGATGGTGCGACCGTCGTCCAACGTCACCTGCCGTCCCTCCGCGAGCTCCCTGCGGACCGGCCCATCAGGCACGCGCAGCGCCACGAGTTGGTCCGGCAGAAGATGCCGGCGCGTCGCGCTCTGGAAGCAGAACGCGAAGCTGTCCGTGTCGCGGTGGCGGACCGGAAAGCAATCGATGGTGAAGTCGCCCGCGTCCAACACACGGCCCTCGGTCAATGGCACCAGATCAAGCGGAATCGGCGCTCTGCCCTCGCCCCAAAGTCCTGCCAGCATGCGGACCACGACATCGAGCGTGCCGGGCCCGCCATGGATGGTCATCGCATCCGAACTCTGCCGCAACCGGAGCGTCGAAAACAGCCCGGGGATGCCGAGCACATGGTCGAAATGCCCATGCGTCAGCAACAGGCGATCGAGCCGTCGAAAGCCGGCGCCACTCCGCAGCAGCTGACGCTGCGTTCCCTCGCCGCAATCGACCAGAATACGGTCGCCGCTGGCCTCGACGAGGATGCCCGGGTGATTGCGCTCGGGAGACGGCACGCTTGCCGAGGTTCCCAGAAAAGTCAGCGCGAACATCGCAGCACCCTTCCTCTGCCAGCCGTCACTGGCTGCATACCGAGACGAAGCATCTGATGGCAGCCTCTCCTTGCATGTTCAAGTGCCCAAGCCTCTGCTGGCGGGAGAGAGGCCTCGAACCTGGAGCCTCCGGATTTGGCAACCGGCGCTGGTCCACTTGAGCTTCACTCCCGAATTGGTCCCGCCTGTCGGAATCGAACCGAGCGTTCCCGGGTCCACAACCCGGTGTCCTGACCACTAGACGAAAGCGGGGATTGGTCCCGATAGGCGAGCACGATCGAGGCGATGGCAGGCGCAGCGCGACCTGAACCTGCGCCATGTCGGGATCAACATCTGATGCCTCGACCGACTTTTTCGACGCGACTGTGACATGATGCTCCCTATCGGACTCGAACCGATGTTCTTGGCCTGAAAAGCCAGCGTCCTGACCGCTAGACGAAGGGAGCAATTCTGGAGCCCGCGGCAGGAGTCGAACCTGCGTCCTCCTCGTTCGTAGCGAGGTGCTCATCCACCGAGCTACGCGGGCGATTGGCACTGCCAGCGGGCCTCGAACCCGCGTCAACCGGTCGAGAACCGGTCATCCTGACCGCCAGACGATGGCAGCGTGCTTCGGCTTCCATCGCCAAAGAACGACGCAAGGTGGTGCCCGGAAATGGAATCGAACCACCGACGCGCACGCCTTCAACGTGCCGCTCTACCGCTGAGCTATCCGGGCGAAACTTGAAAGTACGCCAAGCCGCATGTGAGGTGCGGGGAGGAAATCCATGGCTTATAATGCGGTACGCCGCCGATGACGGCGCCAAGAGGCAGAGTATTTCCATGGACGCCGGCCGCTTAGCTGCAAACCACCGAGCCGCTGGTTCAGGTCTTGTCGTGGCACTCGGCCTGCTCGCATTTGCGGTGGCCGTTTTCGCACTGGAAACGATCGTTGGATGGGATGCAACGTGGCGCGCGCTCGGGGTTACACCTTTGCAGCCTCCGTTTTTCGATATGCATGTGATTAACGACTATGCCGCCTGTGCTGCGAAAGGTGTTGACGCGTACCGTCAGCGTGCCTGCAACATCGACAACTTCAACATTCCGCCGACGTGGTTGTGGCTTGGGTCTCTTGGAATAGAAGGTGCAGATTCAACCTGGATGTCGATCCTCATGATCGCAGGGGCTGGGATCGTAATCGTGTTGCTTTTTCGCGGCGGCCCTTGGTTCAATGGAATTGTGGGCTTGGCGGCCGCACTCTCGCCATCCGTGATGATGGGCGTCGAGCGTGGCAATCTGGATTTGCTGATACTGATCTTGGTGGGAGCATCAGCGCTGATTTACAATGAGCGCAGATCGGCACCATTTGTGGTGGCCCTGGGCCTCCTCGGTCTGGGCGTCGTCCTGAAATTATTGCCGTTATTCTGCGTCGCGCTCATTGGACGCTTCAGCAGGAAGGCGCTCATCTTCGCAAGCCTCTTGGCAGCGGCTGGCGGCGTGTATCTGATAGTGACCTTTCGATACATCGTGTTGATCAGAGAGAATGTGCCGACCACGTTCATCCTCTCCTATGGCTACAAATCGATTTTTCTTGGAATTGACCATACGCGCGATGAGGCTGGGCTCGGTCCGCTACATCTCGCCGACACGTGGTTGCCTTCCCTGTGGACCGCTTTCGTCATCATCTGCGCCGCAATTGTCGCGGCAAGGTCCGTCTTTAGTCGACGGACGTCTCATCCAATCGACCAGGGCGTTGCCGGAACGGCGTTTCTGTTTGGGGCGGGCATTTACTGTGGCACCTATTTGCTCGGAACCAATTTTATCTATCGATTGATGTTTCTCCTGCTTTGCATTCCGCAGCTCCTGAATTGGCTGGCACCGAACTCCGAACGGACGAGCTGGGTGCCCGAAGCAGGCATGCTGGCCCTCATTCTGGGAGTTCTTTGGCTGAACGGAAATGCCAATGGCCATTCCAGCTTCCTGTTTCTTCCCCAGCTCTTCAACTGGCTGTTGTTCTTCTTCCTTACCGCCAACCTGGCGCAGACTCTTTTTCGGAGCTTCTTGCTTCAACGACAACAATTGAATGCAACGCAGTCGCCTGCGGCGTCGCGATCTGAGTTGTGAGCCAGCCGCCCGCGAGCGACCGTGGCTGGCAGACCATCGCTGACGCGACCACAGCCAGAGCCGAAGCGACGTTGCAACGTGATGCAAGTACCCAATGTGAAGTGTTGGTGCGCAGAGACGGAGTCGAACCGCCACAGGTTTAACCGGCGCGTTTACAGCGCGTTGGGCTCGCCACATGCCACGGTGTCTGCGCGTGAAAGGCTGTCGCCGGCCGATGCCGGCATGAGAGGCGCCGGCGGCGATCGCAACCGCCGCCGGCTGGGTCTACTTCTCGAGCTCGACGTCCCAGTACAGGAAGTCCTGCCAGGACTCGTGCAGGAAGTTCGGCGGAAACAGCCGCTGCGCCGCCACGAGGTCGTGCTGTGTCGGCTCATACGGCGCGCGCAACGGCTTCTGGCGAAACCGGGCCTTGCGCGCGTTGCAGGGGCTGCATGCCCCGACGATGTTGGTCCAGGAGGTCTGGCCGCCATCGGCGCGCGGCACGACGTGGTCGAAGGTGAGCTCGCCGCGCAGCTGCTGCTCGCCGCAATACTGGCAGCGGAAGCGATCGCGCAAGAACACGTTGAAGCGCGTGAAGGCAACCCGTGTCTGCGGCCTGACGTACTCACGCAACGCGATCACCGACGGCAGCCGCATCACCGTCGACGGGCTGCGGATGACCTGGTCGTACTCGGCGACGACGACGTGCGTTCCACGCACCACCGCCTTCACGGTATCTTCCCAGCCGAACAGCGACAGCGGGAAGTAAGACAGCGGCTGGAAGTCGGCATTCAACACCAGCGCCGGATTTGCGGCGAACATCGTCGACCTCCTGTTGGTTCGCGGTTACGTGAGTATGCTGCAAGTTTGGTGGCGCCTCCGGCGGGAATCGAACCCGCCAATGCTCGATCGACAGTCGAGTTCCGTCGCCAGCTGGGTCCGGAGGCAATCTGGTGCGGCCGCCGAGACTTGAACTCGGATGCGCGAGGCGCGCGCCCCTCAAGCGCGTGTGTCTGCCATTTCCACCACGGCCGCGAAGTGATGCTGGAACTGAAGTCTGGTGCACGCTGCTGGAATCGAACCAGCTGCCACTCGCTTATCAGGCGAGACCCTCACCGGTCGGACTAGCGTGCGTTGATGTGGTGCGTCCGGACGGGATTGAACCGCCGACCTCTGCCATGTCGCGACAGCGCTGCTACCGCTGAGCTACGGACGCAAGATTGGTGCGCGCTGACCGGATCGAACGGCCGACATCCTGCTTGTAAAACAGGCGCTCTCCCGCTGAGCTAAGCGCGCGCGATGTTGGTGCCCCAGGCCGGATTCGAACCGGCAACAGAAACTGCTTTTGAGGCAGCGGCGTCTGCCATGTTCCGCCACCGGGGCGATGGGACGATCATGGAGTTGGTGCGGACGGAGGGAGTCGAACCCACATGCGCAAGGCGCCGGCGTCTGAGACCGGTGCGTCTACCAAATTCCGCCACGTCCGCGAGAAGGCTGCCGGCACGGATCGCACGCGCGATCGTTGCGCGTGCTGCGCCACGCCGGCAGGAGAAATTCACAAACGGCCGGGAGCTAACCCGGCCAATCGAATAACCCTCGCTGCCTGAAACCACCATTTGCCGCTCCACCGAAGGAGACAGGTACCGGTCAGCGGATCGCCTTATGTCCTTGCGGGGGCGATCATCCCGTAGTCGAAATTCACGTCACGCAGCCGGCTGCTCGCCGCATCGATGCGGCTGAGTCCGGTTGAGGTAGTCGAGATAGATCTTGCGGGCTTCGGCCTCGGTGACCTTGCGACGCGCCACGACGATGCGCACGAAGGCGAGCGCGACCGGCGAGGAGAAGATCCTCTGCTCGGCACGGTTCTCGAGTGCTGTGGTGGTCTTGGTGCGGGCCATCTGCCCTCTCCGCCTGATGTGGCGGAGGGTGAATTCCCGCCGCCGGTTACGCTCTTGCTGGTTTCGCCAGGTCTGAACCGAGCCGATAGTTCGGACCCAGCTTCGTCACGCGCATGCACGACCAATCGCTCGACCGGGTAAACGGTCGTTCGATGGCGACGAGCGCGACGATATGTGAGCGTAAGCGAAACACGGTTCGGTCCTCAGAGCGCAGGCAATTCGTCTGCCGGCGGATTCGATGGGGCAGCGGTATGCGCAGAAGTCGGCGAATCCGTCAAGGCCCCCGCGTGACGCAAGCGCGGACCAGGCGCTCGTCCCGCGGCCGCAGCAGGCTGCACGCCGCCGCGGCTAACTCCCTCAGGACATGAACGATTCCACCGCAGTGGGCCGCGCGCCATCGACTGTCGCAGCACGATCGAAAATAAATTACCGAAGGAGCCTCCGCGCTCGCCACGTCGGGCCAGCACCCGATCACAGCCCCAGGCATCGAAACAGTTGCGCGAGCGCCGTGGTGGTGGATTGTGCGCGCCGTTCGAGGCCATCGGCCGCGATGGCGTAGTTGCGTGCCAGGATCTCGAGCGCACGCCGTGCATCCGGCAGCGTGGACTGGTTGGCCATTTCCAGGCACTGGTGCTCGAAGTATCGAAGCTCCTCAAGTTCGGTCATTGCGAATCGTCCGATCAGGTTCCGTATTGTCGAACTCACTGCGCCTGCGGCCTAGTGAAAGTTTGGCAAGATTGTTGCGAGCGACGGACTGATCTGGTCAGAGTGTTGCTGGACGCCTGATTGACGATCACCGGCGATCACTGCTGCGTGACGACTCGGAAACCGGCGCGGATCGACAAGCGTCCCCGATCGTTCCACACTGTACGCTCCAGGCATCGCAAGCATCCGTGTCGTTGGCCTTGTTGAACCAGATGAAGAAGCGCGATTGGGCCTTCGTAGCGGCTTGCGTGTCGGGCGCCGTGCTGTTCGGCGTGTGGAGTGTCCAGATGGGTATCGCGTTTCATCGCTCCCAGGAGACCGCGACCGATCTCTCCAGCTTGCATCGGCGCAGCCCGGACGGCGCTTCGGCAAGCAGCCCGGCGCGGCTGGAGGGAGACGACGGCGGCCGGCAGACCGGGCAGCCGCGATAAGCGGGCATACCAGCCGCGCCCTTCGCCGCGCAGCGCCAGCTAGGCCCAAGCAAGACCTGCGCCGACGGCAGCGTCGTTGTCGTCCTTCTTCCCGGATGTGAGCCGCCTGCGGCGCGGAGTGTCGGTTGCGCGACGATGACGAAGATCAAGCCTGCGCAGCGCCAACGGCAGACGCCGCAGCATGCGGCGTGCGAATTCGATGGCCTGCCTGCCGGCCACCACGACGGTCGCAATGCGGGTGAAGAAGCCGATCAGGAAGACCATCGAGAAGATGTCGATATAGGCCAGCATGTCGCCCACCAGCATCAACTCCGGAGGCAGGGGAATCCGGTGCAGATAGGCGGCGATCAGGATGACGACCGGGATCAGCGCAATCAGCTTGCGCCAGGTCAGCCGGTCGAGCAAGGCGGCGAGCTCGACGACCAGCACCAGCCACAGCCAGTCGCCAAACGCGGCCGGCTTGTCGATCGTCCAGGTCCGCCAGATCCGCTTCCACATCGCAGCGTCGCCTTCTGCTGGGCACCATGCCGGCGCGCTACGGCTTCGACGACGCCTCGCCGCCGTTGCCCTCGACCGCGACGTCTTGCGCATCGGTTGCGTCGGCGGACGGAAAGATGCGCTCGTAATTCGCGCGGGCTTCGCGGATCAGCCGCGCGCGCTCACGTTCGGACTTCGAGATGA
>CALRXG020000365.1:0-7558 GCA_943372075.1 Bordetella parapertussis
TCGGCCGCATCTTCTACAACCAGGCCCAAATGTCGTCGCAGGGCATTCCGCAGATCGCGATCGTGATGGGCTCGTGCACCGCGGGCGGCGCCTATGTGCCGGCGATGTCGGACGAGAGCATCATCGTGCGCAACCAGGGCACCATCTTCCTCGGCGGGCCGCCGCTGGTGAAAGCGGCGACCGGCGAGGTCGTCACGGCCGAAGAACTCGGCGGCGCGGACGTGCACTCGCGACAGTCCGGCGTCACCGATCACTACGCCCAGAACGACGCGCATGCGATCGGCATCGCCCGGCGCATCGTCGGCACGCTGAAGCAGCCGGTCAAGGCGCCGCTCAACATGCGCACCGTCCAGGAGCCGCTGTTTCCGGCCGAGGAGATCTACGGCGTGGTCTCCGCCGACGGCCGCAAGCCGTTCGACGTCCACGACATCATCGCGCGGATCGTCGACGGCTCCGAATTCGACGAGTTCAAGAAGCTCTACGGCACCACGCTGATCTGCGGCTTCGCCCATATCTGGGGTTATCCGGTCGGCATCATCGCCAACAACGGCATCCTGTTCAGCGAGAGCTCGTTGAAGGGCGCGCATTTCATCGAGCTGTGCTGCCAGCGCGGCATTCCGCTGGTGTTCCTGCAGAACATCACCGGCTTCATGGTCGGCAAGAAATACGAGGCGGGCGGCATCGCGCGCGACGGCGCCAAGCTGGTGACGGCGGTCGCGACCGCCGGCGTGCCGAAATTCACCGTCGTGATCGGCGGCTCCTACGGCGCCGGCAATTACGGCATGTGCGGCCGCGCCTACAGCCCGCGCTTCCTCTGGCTGTGGCCGAACGCCCGCATCTCGGTGATGGGCGGCGAGCAGGCTTCGATGGTGCTGAGCCAGGTCAAGCGCGACGGCATCGAGGCCAAGGGCGAGAGCTGGTCGGCGGAAGAGGAAGACAAGTTCCGCGAACCGATCCGTGCGCAGTACGAGAAGCAGGGCAATCCCTATTACGCGACAGCGCGGCTATGGGACGACGGCGTGATCGATCCCGCCGATACGCGCCTCGTGCTCGGGCTCGGATTGTCGGCCGCCGCCAATGCGCCGATCGAGTCCACCAAGTTTGGCCTGTTCAGGATGTGACCCAGGATCTGATCATGGACCGTTCAAAACTCTACCGGCGCTTCCGCTCGCTGCTGATCGCCAACCGTGGCGAGATCGCCTGCCGCGTCATCCGCTCGGCGCGCGCCATGGGGCTGCGCACCGTCGCCGTCTATTCCGAGGCCGACCGCGACGCGATGCATGTCGCGCTCGCCGACGAGGCCGTGCTGCTCGGGCCGGCGCGGGCGCGTGACAGCTACCTCAACATCGAGCGCGTCATCGCGGCGGCAAAGGAGACCGGCGCGGAGGCGGTGCATCCCGGCTACGGCTTCCTCTCCGAGAACGCCGAGTTCGCACAGGCCTGCCTTGACGCCGGTCTGGTGTTCGTCGGCCCGACCGCCGGGATGATGACGGCGATGGGCTCGAAGTCAGGCTCGAAGGCGCTGATGGAGAAGGCCGGCGTGCCGCTGGTGCCCGGCTATCACGGCGAGGCCCAGGACGAGGCGATCCTGGCGGAGGCCGCCAACCGGATCGGCTTCCCGGTGCTGGTCAAGGCGTCGGCCGGCGGCGGCGGCCGCGGCATGCGCGTGGTCAATTCGGCGGCCGAACTCGCGGCCGCCATCACCAGCGCCAAGCGCGAGGCCAAGGCGGCGTTCGGCGACGACCGCATGCTGATCGAGAAATACGTCCAGAACCCGCGTCACATCGAGGTCCAGATCATCGGCGACAGCCATGGCAATCTGCTCTCGCTGTGGGAGCGCGAGTGCACGCTGCAGCGTCGTCATCAGAAGGTGATCGAGGAGGCGCCGTCGCCGACGCTGAACGCCGCGCAGCGCGAGACGGTCTGCGAGGCTGCCCGCAAGGCGGCCGGTGCGGTCAACTATGTCGGCGCCGGCACGATCGAGTTCGTCTCCGACGGCAAGGACGTGTTCTTCATCGAGATGAACACGCGGCTGCAGGTCGAACATCCCGTCACCGAACTGATTACCGGCGTCGATCTGGTCGAATGGCAGCTGAGCGTCGCGTTCGGCGAGGCGCTGCCGCTGAAGCAGGATCAGATCAAGCTGAACGGGCATGCCATCGAGGCGCGCGTCTACGCGGAGAATCCGCAGAAGAACTTCATGCCCTCGGTCGGCCGCATCAAGACCTGGCGGACGCCGCCGGAAGGCGACGGCCTGCGCATCGACGCCGGCTACCGCAGCGGCGATAACGTCTCGCCTTACTACGACGCGATGCTCGCCAAGGTGATCGCCTGGGCTCCGACCCGCGAAGCCGCGATCGAGAAGCTGAATCGCGGGCTGGAGCAGACTGACGTCCGCGGCATCGTCACCAACATCCCGTTCCTGTCGGCGCTGGTAACGCATCCGGCGACAAGGGCCAATGCGATCGATACCGGCTTCATCGAGCGCGAGCTGAAGAACCTGACGGCGGGGCAAGGTGCTGCCGGCGAGTTCGAGCTGTGCGCAGCGGTGGCTGCGATCGTCGACGATGAGCGGAAGGCGGCGTGGCATGAGGTCAATTCGCCGTGGCAGGCGTTCGGCTGGATGCCGGTTGGTCGCCGCCAGCGGGTGTTTTCGTTCCGGCAGGGCCACGAGCCGCCGCAGACCATCACGCTGCACTATGGCAGCGGACCGTCGACGCTGTCGATCGGCGGGCGCGAGCTTGCCTTCGCGATCGCGTCATCCGGCGATGACGGCTTCGACCTGACGCTCAACGGCGTCAAGTCGCGTGTTGCGTCTGTGATCGAGGGCCACGAGCTTTATCTGCGCACCCGCAACGGCCGCTTCGACCTGCACTGGATCGATCCGTTCGGCGGCGAAAGCGAGGAGCAGGTCGGCGAGGACAAGATCGTCGCTCCCTTGCCCGGCACCGTGGTGGCGCTGCTGGCCGAAGAGGGCGCGACCTTGGAGAAGGGTGCACCGATCCTCACCTTGGAAGTGATGAAGATGGAGCAGACCTTGCGAGCACCCTATGCGGGTGTGCTGAAGAAGCTCAAATGCAAGGTCGGCGATATCGTCGGCGAAGGCGTTGAGCTTGCGGAAGTGGAGCCTGCGGCCGCGTCATGAGCGATCAGGTCAGGATCATCGAGATGGGGCCGCGCGACGGCCTCCAGAACGAGAAGGCGCCGGTCAGCGTCGAAGCGCGCATCGCGTTCGTCGAGGCGCTGGTGGCGGCGGGGCTCGGCACCGTCGAAGTCGGTGCCTTCGTGTCGCCGAAGGCGATCCCGCAGATGGCGAACTCCGACCAGGTGCTGCGCGGCGTCAGCCACATCAAGGATGCCGAATTCCACGTGCTGGTGCCGAACGAGAAGGGCTATGACGCCGCGCGTGCGGCCGGCGCCCGGGTGGTCTCGGTATTCGCGGCGGCTTCCGAAGGATTCTCACGCGCCAACATCAATTGCTCGATTGCGGAGTCGATCGAGCGCTTCCGGCCGGTGCTGGCGCGTGCCAAGGCCGATGGCGTCAAGGTGCGCGGTTATATCTCCTGCGTGCTTGGCTGTCCGTTCGACGGCGAGATCAAGCCGAAGGCGGTCGCCGACCTCGCCGTGATCCTGTGGGATCTCGGCTGCTACGAAATCTCGCTCGGCGACACCATCGGCGTCGGCACGCCGCTCAAGGCCAAGGCGATGCTGCGCGCGGTCGGCTCCGAGCTTCCGGTCGCCAATCTCGCGATGCACTTCCACGACACCTATGGCCAGGCGCTCGCCAATCTCTATGCAGGCATGGAGCAGGGCGTTCGCGTCATCGATTCCGCCGCCGGCGGCCTCGGTGGTTGTCCCTATGCACCCGGCGCCACCGGCAACGTCGCAACGGAAGACGTCGTTTACATGCTGGAAGGCATGGGTGTGGGAACCGGCGTCGACATGGACAGACTGCTCGCTGCGACCAATGAGGTGGCTGGCTTGCTCGGCCGCCCACCGGTCAGCCGCGTCGCCTCTGCGCTGAACGCGAAGCGGAACCGACTGAGCGCGTGAGGTCGTCCACACGACTGCCGTAAGAGAAGCTTTTTCCCCCCGGAAGACCGCGCCTCAGGAAGGCGGTCTCTTCATATGTTGTCCTTCATAGCGCCGCCTCGGCGGGATGGAACCGTCTTCACAGCCCGGGTTTGGCGCCAGTTCCCGAAAAAATCCTCTGAAACCATTCATGGCTTGGTGACTCAAAGGTGCTGATGTGAGGGGGCTCGCAATTGCTCCTGGTGGTTTCGCCATGTCCGGACAGGTGTCAGCTTCCCGCGGTCGAACGTTCTTGGCCGGAAAGATCGTCTTCAACTTCGGTCGCTCCGCTTTTGATTGCACAATCCGGCAGCTCACCGATGCGGGAGCCACCGTGGAGCTCGAAACCACCATCGGCATTCCCGACAACGTGCAGCTGTTGATCGTCGGCACCAATCAGGTCAAGCCGTGCAAGCGGCTGTGGCAGTCGGATCGCCAGCTCGGCCTTGCCTTTGAGGAGCAGCGGACGAACGCTGCGGATCCGGTGCCGGCCGCTTCGGCACCGGCGGCCATTCCGGAACGGCGCAGCGGCGATATTCTGCGCGGGCACATGTTGGCGCTGCGCGCGGCGCTCGATCAGATCCCGGTCGGCATCCTGCTGCTGGACACGGAGCTGAAGGCCTTGTTCATCAACCGCGCGTTCCGGAACATGTGGGCGCTTCCGGACGCGGTGGCCGACCGCAATCCCAGCTTCACCGATCTGATGCATCACGGCTGCAAGACCATGGCCTATGAGCTGCCGGCCGAGCAGTTGGAAGCCTATGTTGCCGAGCGGGTCCGCCTCGTGCGCGTCGGGGACATCAACCCGATCGATCTCAGGCGCAGCAATGGCGACGTGGTTCGCTGTCAGTGCACGCCGTTGCCCGGCGGCGGCCGGATGGTCAGCTACACGCCGGTGACCGACATCGTGCGCGCGTCGGACAAGCTGAAGGTGCTGACCGATGCGCTCGAGAACGTCGAGGACGGCGTCGTCCTGCTCGACCGCGATCTCAATGCGATCTTCCTCAATCGGAGAATGCGGGAGTTCTGGGAGGTGACGGAGGAGGAGGTTGCGCGGCATCCGGCCTATGTCACGCTGCTCACGCGCAATCGCCGGGCGGTCCCGGCGGACGCGACGCCGGAACAGGTCAAGGCATTTCCGGCGAAGCGGATCGCGGAGATCAAGGCCGGCGACCACAAACGCGACGTCCAGACGCCGGACGGTCGCAACATCAGGATCCATTGCTCGACGATGGCCAACGGCGGCCGCATGCTGACCTTTGTCGACGTCACCGATCTTGTCCGCAATGCGCAACAGCTCGAAGTGCTCGCGACCACGGATCCGCTCACCGGGCTGTTCAACCGCCGCCAGTTCCTGACGATGACGGATGCCGAGTGGAGCCGGTTCCAGCGCTACTATCGTTCGTTATCCGTCCTGATGGTCGATATCGATCACTTCAAGAGCATCAACGACCGGTTCGGTCATGCGGTTGGAGACGAGGCGATCAGGGCTGTCGCCGACATCTGCGTTCGCGGCAAGCGCAAGTCGGACGTCGTCGGCCGTGTCGGAGGCGAGGAGTTCGCGGTCCTGCTGCCGGAGACGACGTTGTCGCGGGCCCGAACTGTCGCGGAGCGCATTCGCAAGAGGGTCGAAGGGCTGACATTGACCGCGGAGGATCGCCCGGTGCAACTGACGGTGAGCGTCGGCGTTGCCGAGGCCATCACGAGCATGCCCGGCGTTGATGCGCTGATGAAGGCCGCCGACGCCGCGCTCTATCAGGCCAAGGAAGGCGGCCGCAATCGCACACAGTGCTGGATGCCTCCGGCGCCACCAAAGCTGGCGGCGGTATAGGACTGCGCCTCGGAGTGATGGCGGTGTTGCTGGGTGACGACCCGACCGGCCCCGGCTTTCAGGGCATTCTCAATCACAACTCAGGCGAGTTCCGTTGCTCAATAGCATCCCTAGGACGGTTTGGTTCAGGCCGGCGTCAGGTTCCCATAAGGACCGATAATACATGGTTGCGCGGAGGCCACGATTGTTGCATTCTCGCAACAATCTCTCAAGATTTAACCCTAAAAGCAGTCAGTTGGGAGTCGCGCCGCTTTTTAGCCACACCCCGACATGAAAGGATATTCAGGTAGCTGAATAACCAGCGCTCGCGACGACGGGACATTTTCACGGGTTCCGGCGTTGATGGAGGAAAGAGCGCCGGGAACAGGGTCGCGATGGACGCCAAGACGAACATCAAGGGCAGGTTGCCGAGCCGTCACGTGACGGAGGGTCCGCAGCGTGCGCCGCATCGGTCCTACCTCTACGCGATGGGGCTGACGACAGCCCAGATTCATCAACCGTTTGTCGGCGTTGCTTCATGTTGGAATGAAGCTGCTCCCTGCAATATCTCGCTGATGCGCCAGGCGCAGGCGGTGAAGAAGGGCGTAGCTTCGGCGGGTGGCACGCCGCGCGAGTTCTGCACCATCACGGTCACCGACGGCATCGCGATGGGCCATGACGGCATGCGCTCGTCGCTGCCGTCGCGCGAATGCATCGCCGATTCGGTCGAGCTGACCGTCCGAGGCCATTCCTACGATGCGCTGGTCGGGCTGGCCGGCTGCGACAAGTCGTTGCCGGGCATGATGATGGCGATGGTCCGCCTCAACGTGCCCTCGATCTTCATCTACGGCGGCTCGATCCTGCCGGGCAATTTCCGTGGCCAGCCGGTGACCGTGCAGGACATGTTCGAGGCGGTCGGCAAGCATTCGGTCGGCGCCATGTCGGATGAGGACCTCGACGAGATCGAGCGGGTGGCATGTCCGTCGGCCGGCGCCTGCGGCGCCCAGTTCACCGCCAACACCATGGCGACCGTCTCCGAAGCGATCGGCCTCGCGCTCCCGTACTCCGCCGGGGCGCCTGCGCCCTACGAGATCCGCGACTCCTTCTGCGCCGCCGCCGGTGAGAAGGTGATGGAGCTGATCGAGAAAAACATCCGGCCCCGCGACATCGTCACCCGCGAAGCCCTTGAGAATGCTGCGGCTGTCGTTGCAGCCTCCGGTGGTTCGACCAATGCTGCGCTGCACCTTCCGGCGATCGCCCATGAGTGCGGCATTAAATTCAATTTGTTCGACGTCGCCGAAATCTTCAAAAAGACTCCTTACGTCGCGGATTTGAAGCCGGGCGGCCGTTATGTTGCCAAAGACATGTTTGAAGTAGGTGGCATTCCGCTGCTGATGAAGACGCTGCTCGACAATGGCCACCTGCACGGGAATTGCCTGACCGTCACTGGCCGAACGATCGCCGAAAACCTCAAAAGCGTGAAATGGAATCCGCACCAGGACGTGGTGCGGCCCGCCGACAATCCGATCACTGTGACAGGTGGAGTAGTCGGGCTGAAGGGTAATCTCGCTCCGGAGGGTGCGATCGTGAAGGTCGCGGGCATGTCGAACCTGAAGTTTACCGGGCCCGCCCGGTGCTTCGACCGCGAGGAAGACGCCTTCGAGGCGGTGCAGAAGC
>CALRXG020000366.1:0-7558 GCA_943372075.1 Bordetella parapertussis
CGTCTTCGGCGTCCGTCACAGCCAGCAAATTCCGGGCGCGAGCACGCCCTTGATGGCGGCTGCGCCGTCCGCGCCGGAGGCTCCCGCACGAGACCAGCACCAGGCTGCGTTGGCGAAGGCGCAGACCGAGACCGCGGCCTTGACCGACGCGCTGGCAGGGCCGACGCCGGCACCTGACGGCAACGCGTTGCCGGAGTTCGACGTCGTCAACGTCGAGCCGACCGGCGAGACTGTCGTCGCCGGCCGGGCGCTGCCCGACGCGACGGTGGAATTGCTGCGCAATGGCGAGGTGTACGATCGCGCCGTGGCGGACAAATCGGGCCAGTTCGTCATCGTCCCGCGCCCGCTTCCGCCGGGAAACCATGACCTGACCCTGCGCATCACGCGCGATGGCAAGCAGGTGACCTCGAAGCAGAGCGTGGCGGTGGCGCTGGAGGCCGCGGCTAAGGAGCGCCCGGTGGTGGCACTGATGACGCCGGACACGCCGGTCCGGGTGCTGTCGCAACCCGCGGCCACGGCATCGGCTGCGAGGAAGATGGCTGTCGAGACAGTCGAGACCGAACCGGGTGGCAAGCTCCATGTGATTGCTCAGGCAGCTCCCGGCGCGATCGTCAGGCTCTATCTCAACGGCAGCTTGATCACGTCAGCCACGGCCGACCAGGCCGGACGCCTCTCGGTGACGATCAACAAGGGCGTGACGCCCGGCGACTATCGGATCCGGCTTGACGACGTCGACCCTGGTTCCGGCAAGGTGCGCGCACGCGCCGAGGTGCCGTTCAACGTTCCGGACACGACGACGGCATCGATCCCGGCGCCGGCAGCGTCGTCCAGCGGTGCAGGCACGGTCACGCCGCAGCTTGCGGCGGCAGCAACCACAGCACCTGATGTGAGCTCGCCGTCCGCGGTGATCGTGCCGAAGATCACCACGACCACCGTGACCCGCGGCGACAGCCTGTGGCGCATCAGCCAGCGCGCATTGGGCGCCGGGCAGCGCTACGCGGTGATCTATCGCGCCAACTCACAGCAGATCCGCAATCCGAACCTGATTTATCCCGGCCAGGTCTTCGTCCTGCCGTCGCCGTGAGGCCAGAACTCGGCCAGACAAGCGTGGCAGCACCATTTCACCGGGCCATGCCGTCAGCGCAGAGGCCGCGCCAACGGTCTGCGCGCGACAAACCCCGGCTCTGGCGCAGCCGCGTGTGCCGCACTAGATCAGCCCGCATGCCCCACCCCGCCCTCGAGGATTTCGTCGCCGGCCACCAGCGCCTGTTCGTCCTGACCGGGGCAGGCTGCAGCACCAATTCCGGCATTCCCGACTATCGCGACAGCGACGGCAACTGGAAGCGGACCCGGCCGGTCACGATCCAGGCATTTTTGGCGGAGGCAGCGACGCGGCAACGCTATTGGGCGCGCAGCATGGTCGGCTGGCGGCGGTTCGGGCGCGCGGCCCCGAACGGCGCGCATCGCGCGCTGGCCAAGCTCGAACAGCAAGGCCGCTGCGAACTGCTCCTGACCCAGAATGTCGACCGGCTGCACCAGGCCGCAGGCAGCCAGCGCGTGATCGACCTGCACGGCCGGCTCGACGTCGTCCGCTGCCTCGGCTGCGGAACGACAAAGCCGCGCGAGCAGTTTCAGGACGAGCTGGCGCGGCTGAACGCCGCCTGGCTCACGCTCGATGCCGCCGATGCCCCGGACGGCGACGCCGACCTCGAACAGGATTTTGCATCCTTCGTGGTGCCGGCCTGCGATGGCTGCGGCGGCGTATTGAAGCCCGACGTGGTGTTCTTCGGCGAGAATGTACCGCGCGACACGGTGGCGACGGCGCAGGCGCATCTTGAACAGGCCGACGCATTGCTGGTCGTCGGCTCGTCGCTGATGGTCTATTCCGGGTTTCGCTTCGTCCGGATGGCGGAGCAGCGCGGCCTGCCGATCGCCGCCGTCAATCTCGGCCGCACCCGCGCCGACGATCTGCTCACGCTCAAGGTCGAGGAGCAGTGCGAAAGCGCGCTGGCGTTTTTGCTGTAAGTCGCTGCCCACGTCATTGCGAGGAGCAAAGCGACGAATCAATCCACCGGTCCGCATATGCGGAGGAAATGGATTGCTTCGCGGAGCCTGTCATCGGGCGCGTGTTTGCGCGACCCGTTCGCTCGCAATGACGACGGACCGAGTTATCGCCTACGCCCGATGGCGTTGCGGCTTGGCCATCGGCAGATTGGCGTTCCAATGCGTCCAGCTGACCCTGGCGAGACTGCCGAGATCGGTCGCCAGCGGGCGGCGGGTGCGGCGCTCATACTCGGCGATGCAGCGGCCTGACTCGCCGATCTTGCGCTGCAACTGATCGATCGTCATCTGCGTCGCGCGGCCGCAATTGGCCTTGCCGAGCTGATCCGCCTCGATCTCCTTGAGCGCGGCGCGCAGCTTCTTCAGCTGCGCGCGCTGCCATGCAATGTGACTGTCGCTGTCTGCCGTCATGTGGCCGCCACCATCTTTGATCGTTGCACGCCGTTGGGAACCTCGATGTCGACCTCGAGCATCGAGACGAACTTGCCGCGGTCCATCCGGACCACCACCTTGTCGGGATCGATATCGATATGCTTCGACACCACGCCCAGGATTTCCGAGCGGAGCGTTTCCAGAAGGTCAGGCGCACCGGTCCTGCCGCGCTCATGCGACAACAGGATCTGCAACCGCTCCCGCGCGACGGGCGCCGATGCAGCGCGGCCGCCGAACAGCCGCATCACGTTCATCATGCCGCCCTCCGTCGCAGCAACCGGTCCATCAGCCCCTTGCGCTCGACCGGCACGACCATCTCGACCGCCTCGCCCATCAGGCGCCGCACCGCATCGGTATAGGCCCGCGCCGGAGCGCTGCCCGCGGCGTTCAGCGTCACCGGACAGCCGACATTGGAGGCGCGCAACACGTCCTGGCTTTCCGGCACGATGCCGAGCAAAGGCGTCGCAAGGATTTCCAGGATATCGTCAATCGACAGCATCTCGCCGCGCGCGGCGCGGGCGCTGTCATAGCGGGTGACCAGGAGATGCTTCTCGACCCGCTCGCCACGCTCGGCGCGGACGGTCTTGGAGTCCAGCATGCCGATGATGCGGTCGGAGTCGCGCACCGAGGACACTTCCGGATTGGTGACGATGATGGCCTCGTCGGCGTAGCGCATCGCGAGCGTCGCGCCGCGTTCGATGCCGGCCGGGCTGTCGCACAGGATCCAGTCGAACTTGGTCTTGAGGTCACCGATCACGCGCTTGACGCCCTCCTCGGTCAGCGCGTCCTTGTCGCGGGTCTGCGACGCCGGCAGCAGCCAGAGGTTTTCCAGCCGCTTGTCGCGGATCAGCGCCTGCGGCAGCTTGGCGACGCCCTGCACCACATTGATGAGGTCGAACACCACGCGCCGCTCCGCACCCATCACCAGATCGAGGTTGCGCAGGCCGACATCGAAATCGATCACAACGACGCTCTGGCCCATTTGCGCAAGCGCCGCGCCGAGCGCAGCGGTGGAGGTCGTCTTGCCGACCCCGCCCTTTCCAGACGTCACGACCAAAACCTTGGCCATTTTCTTTCTCCTTATCGTCGGTCAGTTCAATGCAGTGATGCGCAGCATTTCGCCCTCGAGCCACGCCTGGGCGGGCCGGTTGCGCAAGCTGTCGGCGATTTGTTCCGCGGTCTGGTAGTAGCCGTCGATGGCGAGCAGCTCGGCCTCGATCTTCTGGCAGAAGATCCGGGCCGCGGAGTTGCCGTTGATGCCGGCCATCGCGCGGCCGCGCAGCGTGCCGTAAATATGGATCGAGCCGCCGGCGACGACCTCCGCGCCGGAGCCGACCGAGCCCAGCACGGTGACGTCTCCCTCGGCGAACACGATCGACTGTCCGGAACGAACCGGAGTCTCCAGCAGCAAGGACGGCAGCTTGGTCTTGTCCTTGTCTTTGCTTTTTTCCTGCGGCTGCGGCTTCTGCGGCTCGACATGGGTGATCGCGCAGGCGCGGCCGCCGGTCAGAAGCGGCGGCATATTGGCGGCGAGCCTCGATTCGTCGACGCCCTCGATGCCGAGGATGCGGATGTTGCGCTCACCGAGGCTGCCGACGAGGTGCGCGATGGCGGACTGGCTGAGATCGACCGCCGAGAGGTCGAGCACGACGGGCTTGCCGGTGAAAAAGCCAGGCGACTTCGCCAGCGTCGCGTCGATCTCGGCAAGCCAGGACACGACCGGCACCACGGGCGAGAAAACGAACGCAACATAGGAACGGCCGCGCATGCGGACCTGCTGACGTACGGCCTGTTGAGTTGCGTCCATCGCCCCTGACTCGGTTGTCTTGTCGAATGGTTAACAATCGGGCCGCATGGTTAATCATTGGTTAACGGAAGTCAGGGTTTTCACGGATTTGGGGCGCGGCAATCGGATCCTGAAGGTCTCGGAGCATTTCGAGGTCCGGACCAAGCAGCGCCGATCAACGCCGGGATGCCGGCGAGCGCTCGGCCTGGACGGACGCATCGAACACAGCGCGGCATGATGGGCTGAGCTGCTCGACCCGGGCCGCCATGCAATCCCTGATTCTGCCGCGGTTCGGGATGTAGGCGCTGCACAGCCGCATCGCGTCACCCATGCAGGCCTGGCGCTGCATCGACTCGTTCGGTCCGGACTGCGCCATGGCGGGCATCATGGTTGCACCAAGCAGGGCAATGGCAAGACGAAGTTTCATGGATCACTCTCTCACTGGCAGGTTGAAGTGTCGGTCGTGGCCGGACGTCAGATCGCAGGCTTGCGGCGATCGCCGGCGGCGTGTTCTGCGGCGAGTTGCGACGGCGGCAAATGCAGCAGCGTTGCGACCGTGGTGTCGAGCAGCTGCGCCCACGCGGTCTCGGGATCGATCTCGGGCGCGAACCGGCCGAGCAGCATCGGAAAGGTCGGCGGCTGGTTGAGTGCGGCGTTGAGCAGTGCGAAGAACAGCGCTGGATGGCTGCTGCGGATGATTCCTGCCGCGATGCCGGCCTGAAACAGCTCGCGCGCACTCTCGTAAGCCGGACGCAGCAGCTTCTCGGTCACGCGCGTGGAGCGCTCCGGCGCTTCGGCGCCATGGCGAACCACGAAGTTCCGCACCTGCGGATGCGCGGCGTAGAACGTGGCGACCCGGACGATGAGATCGCGCAGCCGGTCGCCCAGCGAGCGGTTCGTGTCGGTCGCGATCGCCTGCACCTCGGCCATCACCGGGATTGCAAGTACGACGATGCGGTCGAGGCAGGCCTCCCACAGCGCGGCCTTGTTGCCGAAATGGACGCGAATGAGATTCGGCGCCACGCCAGCCGCCCCGGCGACGCTGCGCAGGTCGGCGCCGTCGAAGCCTTGGGCCGCAAAGGCCTCCGTTGCTGCCATCAGCAGCGCCTGGCGGCCATCCGGCATATCCTTGCTGCGGCGCCCCCTGGGCCGGGAGACCGGCGTGGTGACGGGTTTGCTGGTGTCGATCATTGCTCGCTCTATATGTTCAATTGAACATATAAGTGCGCAGGCAAGTCGTTCAAGAGGCGACCGAACCGGCCGGCGTTATTCGAAAATCCTTTTTAGATCAGTAGATTAGATCGGAGGCAGACCACTTTCCTGTTCCGCACCGATAGCACCTGCTGGCATTAACCGGCCGGAGGCCGTACCCGCTGAACCCCAAACGAAAAAAGCCGGCGTCGATTGACGCCGGCTTCAGCCATCGCTGATCTCGAAGAGAGAGTTAGCTCTTCACGTCGGCAGCCCAGGTCTTCTCGATCTGCTTCACGACGCTGTCCGGCATCGGGATGTAGTCGAGCTCCTCGGCGCTCTTGGCGCCCTTCTCGAAGGCGTACTTGAAGAACTTGAGCGCTTCCTTCGAGGCAGCCTTGTCGGTCGCGTCCTTGTGCAACAGGATGAAGGTCGAAGCGACGATCGGCCAGGACTTGTCGCCCGGCTGGTCAGTCAGGATCAGGTAGTAGCCAGGCGCGTTGGTCCAGTCGGCGTTCGAGGCAGCAGCCTGGAAGGCTTCGTTGGTCGGCTGGATGGTCTTGCCGGCCTTGTTGATCAAGGCCGTGTAGGTCAGCTTGTTCTGCTTGGCGTAGGCGTACTCGACGTAGCCGATCGAGTTCTTGGCCTGCGCGATGTTGCCGGCAACACCTTCGTTGCCCTTGGCGCCGACGCCGACCGGCCATTCGACCGCGGTGCCCGAGCCAACCTTGCTCTTCCAGTCCGGGCTGACCTTGCTCAGATAGTCGGTGAAATTGAAGGTCGTTCCCGAACCGTCAGCGCGGTGCACGACCGAGATCGCATCGGACGGCAGCTTGGCCTTCGGGTTGAGCTTCTTGATCGCCGCGTCATCCCATTTGGTGATCTTGCCGAGGAAGATGTTGGCGAGCGTCGGGCCGTCGAGGACCAGATCGCCGGCCTTCACGCCGTCGAGGTTCACCACCGGAACGATCGCACCCATGATCATCGGCCACTGCGCAAGACCGTCCTTCTGGAGCTGGTCGGACTTCAGCGGAGCATCGGTCGCGCCGAAGGTCACGGTGTTGGCTTCGATCTGCTTGATGCCTGCACCCGAACCGATCGACTGATAGTTCACGCTGCTGCCCGCATCCTTCTTGTAGGCGTCGGCCCATTTCGAGAGGACGGGGAAGATAAAGGTCGAGCCGGCGCCGGTGATGTCGGCTGCGAAGCTGGGTGTGGCCATGGCCACCATGCCGGCAGCCAGGATCGTTTTGACGAATTTCATGCTGATCTCCGTGGAAACGCGAGTCGTCTCGCGTGCTCAATGCTCTCGTTAGCAGCGGCAACGTTTTTTCGAACGCCGGTGACGATGGGATGACAGCAGCGCCTAACCTTCGGCCTACATCGAAAGTCCGAAAATGGCAGGGTTTCTGCCGTTTTCAGCCGTGAGAGCCTGATGGCAGGAACCTATTCCGCCTTGATGTTGGCCGACTTGACGATCGGCCACCATTTTTCCACCTCGGCAGCCTGATGGTCGCGCAGCGCGGCGGAGCCCTGCTTGTCTGGCGGCGGAATCTCCTGGCCGAGTTCGGCGAAACGTTGCCGGACCACAGGCTCGGCGAGCGCCGCCATCACGGCCTTCGACAAGGTCGAGACGATCTCGGCAGGCGTGCCCTTCGGGGCCCAGATGCCGTGCCAATAGGCGATATAAAGACCCGGCAGTCCGGCTTCATCGACCGTGGGAATCTCCGGCGCCGACGCGAGACGGGAGGATTGCGTCACCGCAAACGCCTTCACCGTTCCGCTCTTCACCTGCGGCAGAGAGTTCGAGGCCTGATCGAACATGATGTCGATATGCCCGGCCATCAGATCGTTCAGCGCGGGGCCGGCGCCGCGATACGGCACGAAGGAGAAGTCCGTTCCCGTCAGCTGCTGGAAGAACACGCCGGCGACATGCGCGCCCGAGCCAGGCCCTGCGGTGCCCGACGTCGCCTTGCCGCCATTCGCCTTGAGCCAGGCAATCAGCTCCTTCAGATTCTGCGCCGGCAGATCGGGGCGACCGATCACGAGTTGCGGCCCACTAGCGATCAACGCAATCGGCGCAAATTC
>CALRXG020000367.1:0-7535 GCA_943372075.1 Bordetella parapertussis
CGCGCAGCCGCCCGCGCCCATCGCGAACGGCACCACCGAGCCGCCGAGCAGCGACAGCGGCAGGAACGGCTCGTCGGCGCGGCGAGCGTGCCAGACGAAGGCGACGGCGAGCGCGATCGAGGCGCCAATCATCGCGGTGATGGTCGGCGACAGCCAGGACAGACGGGTGCCGCCCCAGGTCAGCACCAGCATCAGCACCACAGCCGAGGCCATCAGCAGGATGCCGCCGAGCCAGTCGACCTTGCGCTTGCGGTGGAAGACCGGGATCTTCTTCATCTTCGGCAGCAGCAAGGCGAGCGCGGCAGCCGCCAGCGGCAGGTTGATCCAGAAGATCATCGACCAGTGCAGATGCTCGGCGAACACGCCGCCGACCACCGGGCCGAGAATGCCGCCGGCCATCCAGACGCTGGAGAAATAGGCCTGGTAGCGGCCACGCTCGCGCGGGGTGACCACGTCGGAGATCACGGTCTGGACCACGGGCATGATGCCGCCGCCGCCGAGCCCCTGCAGGCCGCGGGCAATGATCAGCATGGTCATGCTGGGCGCGATCGCGCACAGCACCGAGCCGACCACGAACAGGCTGAGCGAGGTGATGATCATGACGCGGCGGCCATAGATGTCGCTCAGCGTGCCGAACACCGGCGCGACCGCAGTCGAGGCCAGCAGATAGGCCGTGATCACCCAGGAGAGATTGGTGACGTCATGAAACTGGCGCCCGATCGTCGGCAACGCGGTCGCCACGATGGTCTGGTCGAGCGCGGCCAGGAACATCGTGAGCATCAGGCTGATCACGATGGTGCGGACTTCGTCCGGATTGAGCGGTGCCGGCGGCGCCAGCGGCGGCGCGTCGCTGAGTTCGATCACCTCGCTCGGAAGGTGGGACAGCTCTTCGGCAATGTCGTCAGGCAATGTCGATTGGTCGGCAGGAAAACGGCTCTGCCGTTCATACTTGTTCATTTGGGGCGTAATGCTGCTGCGCGGGCGCGTCCCGCGAGGGAATCATTCTCTGGTCCGCAATTTATGCAGCAAATCGCTGCTGAGGCGGGCACCCCAGCGCATGGGTGCATCCCACGGCGATGTTCTCGCGATGACGTGATTGCAGGCGAGCCGACGACGATAGCGGCGGCGCCGTCATCTTCACGTCTTGGAGAGCTTCGGCCGCTTCTTCAATTGTGCCCGCTTCGGCAGCAGGGCCGGCCAGCGCACGATATGATCCTCGAGATCGGCGTCGTTGACGTCGAGTTCGGTGCCCTCCACCCGCCCGCGCACCGAGACGCCGGCTTCATGAACCGTGTTGGGATCGCCCGAGATCAGGGGATGCCACCAATAGAGGTCCCGCCCCTCCGCGACGAGCCGGTATCCGCAGCTCGGCGGCAGCCAGTTCAGGGTCCGGACGTTTTCCGGGGTCAGGCGGACGCAATCCGGGACCTGCTCGGAGCGGTTCGGATAGTCCTTGCAGGCGCACAGGCCGGAATCGAGCAGCTTGCAGGAGATATGGGTGAAGTAGATCTTGCCGGTGTCTTCGTCCTCGAGCTTCTCCAGGCAGCACCGTGCGCAGCCGTCACACAGGCTCTCCCATTCGGCGTTGGACATCTGTTCCAACGTCTTGGTTTTCCAGAAGAATCCCTCCTGGTCCGACGGGCGCTTGGGCGATGCGGTCATGCTATTCCTGAAATGGCGGTGCCACTCTTCTTGGGATGCCGGCGGCGGGTGCGCAAGGGGGTGCGAATGCGGGGTCGCAAAAGGCGGTGGGCAGCGTTAGGGCTTTCATTAAATTCACGAGCCGCGCCATTGGTTTATGGCAGCCGCTCGGTTAGAACGAGGAACGAGTCCCCAACGACGCAAAAGCGCCTTGGGATTGCCGCAACATCGAAGCAAGACGCTGACCTGCGCCCGGTTCGGGCGCCCGCAGCGCTGTCGAACTGATCAAGGGTCCGGTCCTTCAGATCATGCCGTCGCATTGGAAACAGAAGGTCCGGAACTTCTTCCTGGACCTCGATGCGCGTATCGACTCGACGCTGTTCTCGTCGGGCAAGGGCCTGCGCGAGCTCTACGAGCGCTATTCCACCTTCATGGACCGCTTCTATGTCGGCCGCTGGAAGCGCTGGGTGTTCATCGAGCCGCTGTCGGAAGCCGCGACCATCGGGCTCGGCGGCATGATCCTGATGCTGACGCTGGCGATCCCGGCCTTCCGCGAGACCGCCGACGAGGACTGGCTGAAGAAATCAGACCTCGCGGTCACCTTCCTCGACCGCTACGGCAACCCGATCGGCAGCCGCGGCATCAAGCATAATGACTCGATCCCGCTGGAAGATTTCCCGGACAATCTGATCAAGGCGACGCTGGCGACCGAAGATCGCCGCTTCTATGACCATTTCGGTATCGACATTCCGGGCCTCGCCCGCGCGCTGGTCACCAACGCGCAGGCCGGTGGCGTCCGCCAGGGTGGTTCGTCGATCACCCAGCAGCTCGCCAAGAACCTGTTCCTGAACAATGAGCGCACCATCGAGCGCAAGGTGAAGGAAGCCTTCCTCGCGATCTGGCTCGAGACGCGGCTGACCAAGAACGAGATCCTGAAGCTCTATCTCGACCGCGCCTATATGGGCGGCGGCACGTTCGGCGTCGACGGCGCCGCACACTTCTACTTCAACAAGTCGGTGCGCGACGTGAACCTCGCGGAAGCCGCGATGCTCGCCGGCCTGTTCAAGGCGCCGACCAAATACGCCCCGCACATCAACCTGCCCGCCGCGCGTGCCCGCGCCAATGTCGTGCTCGACAATCTGGTCGACGCCGGCTTCATGACCGAGGGCCAGGTGTTCGGCGCCCGCCGCAATCCGGCGGTCGCGGTCGACCGGCGCGACGAGAACTCGCCGAATTATTATCTCGACTACGCCTTCGACGAGATGCGCAAGCTGGTCGACACCTTCCCGAAATCCTACACCGAGCGCGTCTTCGTGGTCCGCACCGCGATCGACATGAACGTGCAGCACGCGGCCGAGGAGGCGATCGAGAACCAGCTCCGCCAGTTCGGACGCGACTATCACGCGACGCAGGCCGCGACCGTGGTCTCCGATCTCGACGGCGGCATCCGCGCCATGGTCGGCGGACGCGACTATGGCGCGAGCCAATTCAATCGCGCGGTCGACGCCTATCGGCAGCCCGGTTCGTCGTTCAAGCCATATGTCTACACCACGGCGCTGCTCAACGGCTTCACGCCGAATTCGAAGATCGTCGACGGCCCGGTCTGCATCGGCAATTGGTGCCCGCAGAACTATGGCCATTCCTATTCGGGCCAGGTCACGCTGACCCAGGCGATCACCCGCTCGATCAACGTGGTGCCGGTGAAGCTCTCGATCATGCTCGGTGGCAAGGAAGGTCCGAAGGCGGGCCGCGCCAAGATCGTCGAGGTCGCGCGCCGCTTCGGTCTCACGGCGCCGCTGCCCGATACGCCGTCGATGCCGATCGGCTCCGACGAAGTCACGGTGCTGGAGCATGCGGTGGCCTATGCGACGTTCCCGAACCGCGGCAAGGCGGTGACGCCGCATTCGGTGCTCGAGGTGCGCACCGGCGCCGGCGATCTGGTGTGGCGCTGGGACCGCGACGGCCCGAAGCCGCGGCAGGCCATCCCGCCGAACATCGCCGCCGACATGGCAGGCATGATGAGCCACGTGGTCAGCGAAGGCACCGCGCGCCGCGCCGCGCTCGACGGCATTCCGACCGCGGGCAAGACCGGCACCACCAATGCCTATCGAGACGCCTGGTTCGTCGGCTACACCGGCAACTTCACCTGCGCGGTCTGGTACGGCAATGACGACTATTCGCCGACCAACCGCATGACCGGCGGCTCGCTGCCGGCGCAGACCTGGCACGACATCATGGTGGCCGCGCATCAGGGCGTGGAAGTGCGCGAGCTCAACGGGGTCGGCATGGGCCAGAAGCTGCCGCCGCAGCCGGCGCAGGCCAATGCCCAGGCCAACGCGGGGCCGCGCGTCCTGGAGACCAAGCCGGGCCCGCCGCCCGTGCTGACCAAGCGCGGTGCCGACATCCTGGTGCGGGTCGAGAAGCTGCTCGACGACGCCGCGAGGAGCAACGACAAGTCCACCGGAAAGGCCACGCTGAACGAACCGTCGAAAGCCGGCAAGCCGGAATCCTCGAGCGCGCTGGCATTCCCCGAAAACTACGTTGCCGCGGCCGGGCCGGACGGCGCGACAACGGCTGCGCCACGCAAGAACTGACGTGCGGCTCCTCCTCTCAACCCTGCTGGCCCTCATCATCGCCACCGCCGTCGGCCTCGGCCTGACCTACGCGACGGCGACGCGCGGCACCGATCTCGGCACCCTGAAGATCGGCGCCTGGACGGCGCGGCCGAAGAACGGCACCTCCGACGTCGATCCCTATTCGCGCGCCACCATCGCACGCAGCGGCGAGTTGCCGATCGGCACCGGCGACGGCATCGCGTTCTCGGCGACCACTGACGACAAGAACAAGCCGCTCGACGGGCGCTGTGACATCGTGGTCAGCGGCGTGACGCCGGCGGCACGGTTCTGGACGCTGACGCTGTTCGATCGCAAGGGCCACCTGGTGGCGAATTCGCTGCAGCGCTACGGCTTCACCAGCCAGGAGATCATGCGCGCCTCTGACGGCACTTTCGAGATCCACATCGCCTCGCGCTCGCGCGCCGGCAACTGGCTGCCGACCGGCGGCATCGAGCGCTACGCGCTGATGCTGCGGCTCTACGACACGCCGGTCGGGGTCGCGACCCGCACCCAGCGCGACGCGCCGATGCCCGCGATCACGACGACAGGCTGCCCATGATCCGCGTGCTGTTCACCATCCTCGCAGGCGTGCTGCTCGGCGGCGTGGTGCACCTCGTCAGCGTGCTGGCGCTGCCGCGCATCGCCTCGCAGGACGCCTATTCGCGGCTGACGCCGGTGACCAAGCTCAACGAGGTGACGCAGCTGCCGCTGGCCGATCCGAGCCATGCGCCGATGCCGCTGATGGATCCGGCCTTCGCAGTGGCGATCTGCCGCTACGATCTCTCCACCGGGCCGCTCAAGCTCACCGTGCCGGTCAGCCAGGCCTATACGTCGGTGTCGTTCTACACCCGCAACGAGGTCGCCTATTACGCGATCAACGACCGCTCCGCCGGCAAGAAGGTGATCGAGCTCGACCTGATGACGGAAGCCCAGCACAACGAGCTGCCGGAGGACGAGGAAGTCACCGCCGCCGACCGGCTGATCATCGACTCGCCGACCGAGACCGGCCTGATCCTCTTGAAGGCGCTGGCGCCGGAGCCGGGCCTGATGCCGCAGGCGCAGGCCTCGCTGGCGGCGTCGTCGTGTAAGGTGCAGGCCGAGCCGGTCGCCGCCAAGCAGGACGCAGCGCCGCCGCCGCTACCTGCGCCAGCCCCGCCACCCGCGGCGCGCAAGCGCTAGCTAACTCACTGCGAGCGCGTGCCGGCCGCAACGGCAGGTCTCGTAGTCGACGGGATCGTGGCTGTTGATGATCGTGACGTCGGCGCCATGCGCCGCCTTCAATTGCCGCAGCCGCTCCTGGTTCTGGATCCGCGTCGCGCGATCCATGTCGGCGCGGCGCTGGAACAGGCCAAGCACCAGCGGAATCCGCGGCCGTGCATCGAGCTGCGCGTGGTGGAAATAGGCATCACCGGCGTGCATCAGCCACCCGTCCCTGTCGCGCACCTCAATGCCGCAATGGCCCAGCGTGTGGCCTGGCAGCGGAACCATCAGAATGTCCGGCTCGCGATCGCCGAGCGCACGCACACCCTTGAAGCCGAACCAGTCCTCGCCATCATCTCCGTAGAACGCCCAGTCTGGCCCGTGCTGCCACTGCGCCGTGACGTAGCGCCCCACGGGCGGCACGACCTGACGCGTCACCGCCATGTCGTACTCCTTGCGGTGGACATGCACCTTGGCCTTCGGAAAGTCCGGCACGCCGCCGGCATGGTCGCGATCGAGATGCGTCAGCAGCAGATGGCGCACATCGTCGGGCGCGAAGCCGAGTGCCTTGACCTGCTGGCTGGCGGTCTCGGCCGGATCGAGCCGCGGCGTGGTCCGCCGCACCCATTTGCGGCCGAGCCGCGGCGGATCTGCGATGTCGCCGAGGCCAATCCCGGTGTCGACCAGCACGAGGCCGTCATCGCTCTCGACCAGCAGGCAGTGGCAGACCATCCGCCCGCGCTGGAAGATGCTGCCGCTGCCGTTCACGAGCCGCTTGCCGATCGGGCACATGGTGCCGGTGTTGAGATGGTGGATGCGCATGACGAGTCCTCCGCTGAAACCGGTGCAGGCTTGCCACTCGCCATTCCATAGGTAAAATATTGTCTGTCTATCTCTACGATAGGATATGCCTATGGATATCCGCGAACTCCGCTATTTCGCCGCGGTTTACCGCGAGCGCAACCTGACCGCCGCGGCGAAGCGCTGCTTCATCTCGCAGCCGTCGATCTCGGCGGCAATCACCAACCTCGAGGCCGAGCTCGGCACCACACTGTTCATCCGGCACAAGAAGGGGATGGCGCCGACGGAGTCCGCCGCGCAATTCCACGGCATCGCCCGCAGGATCATCGACGAGGCGGACGCGGCGCGGAACCTGTTTCGCAAGCCGCCAACGACGCAGGCCTTGACGCTAGGCTTGTTGCGGACGCTCGACCAAGCCCGGACCATTGCCTTGCTGAAGCCGCTGACCGGCAATGCCGATCTCGCGCTTCGGCTGGTCGGCGCCAACGAAAAGGCCGACGCGCGGATCGTCGCGCGGACCATGGTCAGCGCGGCCGAGCACTTCATCCCGCTGTGGAGCGAGCGCTACGTTGCCGCATTGCCGCCGTCGCATCCCCTCACCTTGAAGGATCGACTTCGCACCTCCGACTTCGCTGATGTTCCGATGATCGACCGCTGCCATTGCGAGCAGCAGGAGTTCTTCAAGCGCAGCTCACCGCGGCGCAGGCCGGTGGCGATCGCGGAATCCGAGGACTGGGCGATGGCATTGGTTGCGGCCGGGGTCGGCGTCGCGATCGTCCCCGAAGGCGTGGCGCGTGGCAATGCCGACGTCGCGATGCGCGCGATCGATGTCGATGTCACGCGCCAGGTCGGCCTCGCCTACCCATCGGCGCATCCGCCATCCGATGCGCTGAAGCAGTTCATTGCGAGCCTGCCACGACAACCGGGCAGTCGCCGCGTCAAGTCGGCCACGAGGAGGATGAAGCGCGCCTAGCCCTTCGACACCACGGCCTGGCCTACGACCGGCGCGGAGACCAGCGGCGCATTGGCGGTGAGCCGGGCGAGCTCGTTGACCTGGCGGTCGGCGTCGGCGGCCATGCCGTCGGGGGCCTGGATCACCAGTCGCTCCAGCGCCCAGCGATAGGACGAAATGCGCCGTTCCAGGCTTTGCTGGACCCATTGCACGATCAGCGTGTTCTCTTCCATCCGCGCCACCGCATCGGCCTTCTCGCGCGGCGACAGGTCCGAGATCACGTTGAGGCTGGCATTGCGCTTGCGGTCGAGCTCGATCACCTGGAT
>CALRXG020000368.1:0-7519 GCA_943372075.1 Bordetella parapertussis
CTGTACCGTTGGTGAACGGGATGATCTCATTGTTGACACCCGAGCGCCGGATATTCCGCTCAATCAGGCGGGCATGGCCCTCGTCGTCCTCGATCATGATGATGGTGACTGGATCGCTCATGACTCTTTATCCCGGTTCTTGCCTGACCATTTGATGGGCAGCGTGATCGTGAATGTGCTGCCGTTATGAAGTTCCGATGCTACCGACATGGTGCCTCCCAGTCTGCGCACAAGTGCGCGGACGTGGGCAAGCCCGATGCCCTGACCGGGCTTGTCCTGGGTTCCGGCGCGGCGGAACAGATCGAAAATGCGCTGGTGGTCCTTTGGATCGATGCCACGGCCGTTGTCGGTGATCTCGAAGATCGCGAAGCCGAGCTTGGTGCGGCCCTCGACCGAGATCTCGCCGGGCACGCCGTTCTTGAGGTATTTGAGCGCGTTGTCGATCAGGTTGGAGAAGATCTGCTCCAGCGCGAGGCGGTCGCTGACGAGATTCGGCAACGCGCCGATCTTGACGGTCGCATCGGCCTCGGACGCCTGGTGGGCCACCGTCTTGACGATGCCGTCGATCAGCTCGCGAAGGTCGATCCGCTCCGGCTTGAATTCGCGGCGGCCCTCACGCGTGAGGTTGAGGATCGCGGTGATCAGGCGGTCCATCTTGGCGATCGACGATTTGATGAAGCCGAGCGATTCGCTGAAATCCTCGGATAGTCGCTTGTCGGAGCCTTCGAGCTCGGGCTCGGCCACGTCGGTCGCGTCTTCCGGCATCGCCGGTGCCAATGACGCGGTGCGATTGAGGGTGGCGATGCGCTTGAAGATGTCGCCGCGCAATTCCTCCAGTTCGCTGGTGAAGCCCATGATGTTGACCAGCGGCGAGCGCAGATCGTGGCTGACGATATAGGCGAAGCGCTGGATCTCCTCGTTGGCCTCGCGCAGGTCGGCGGTGCGTTCGTCGACGATGGTTTCGAGATTGGCGTTGTTGTCGCGCAGGTTGGCCTCGGCCACGTCGCGCGCGCGCGACGATTGCCGGAGCAGCACGACCGAAAGCGCGGCGAGCGCCAGCACCATGCAGGAGCCGGCGATGGTGACCGAGGAAGCCAGCACCTGGGTCCGGTCGGCGGTTGTGGTGCGCGCCGCCAGCAGGCGATCCTCCTCGGTGCGCATGTCGCGGCCGATCCGGGCGATCGCCTCCAGCGCGTCCGGCGATGTGCCCTTGCGCAGGATGTCGATACTGGTGGCGGTGTCGTTGTTCTTGACCCGCTCGATGCTGAGCGCGAAATCGGCCAGCCGTTGCTCGACGGCGGACTTGAGCTTCGCGGCGTTGGCGACCTGCGCCGGATTGTCAATGGTCATCATCTGGAGATGGCTCAGCGCGGCCGGGAGTCCCGCCGCGGCCGACTGGTACTCGGACAGGTATTGTGGTGCCGACGTCAGCAGGTAGCCCCGGGTCGCGCTTTCGGCGCGCCGGACGTCAAGCAGCAGGTTGGCAACCTGGCTCTCGACCTCGACCGTGTGGACCACCCAGGCGTTGTCCTCACGCGCCTTGTTGACCAGCAGGACAGATGCCACGCTGACCGCGACCAGCACGAAAAATCCCGCCGAGAGCAGCAGGATCTGCAACGTGGAACGGCGTCGTGAAACCAGGGTCACGACGGTCTCTTTTGCGGAAGCGGGATTCAACACGTCCCCGTGGAAAGCCAATAACCCTACAATACGTTCGAAAAGGGCGCCGGTTCCATCAGGTTCCGAACTATTTCGCGGCGTCGGACGGCTGGCCGGCGAGATATTGCTCCAGCCAGTGGATGTGGTAGTCGCCCTCGATGATGTCGGGCTCGCGCACCAAGGCGCGGAACAGCGGCAGCGTGGTCTCGATCCCGTCGACCACCATCTCGTCGAGCGCCCGGCGCAGCCGCATCAGGCATTCGCCGCGGGTCTTGCCGTGCACGATCAGCTTGCCGACCAGCGAGTCGTAATAGGGCGGGATCACATAGCCCTGATAGACGGCGGAATCGATCCGCACGCCGAGGCCACCCGGCGGATGGAATTGGGTGATCCGTCCGGGCGAGGGACGGAAGGTCTGCGGGTTCTCCGCATTGATGCGGCACTCGATGGCGTGGCCGATGATCGCGATGTCGCTCTGCTTGGCCGGCAGGTCGCCGCCGGCGGCGATCCGGATCTGCTCCAGCACCAGATCGATATCGGTGATGCTCTCGGTGACGGGATGCTCGACCTGGATGCGGGTGTTCATCTCGATGAAATAGAACTCGCCGTCCTCGTAGAGGAATTCGATGGTGCCGACGCCGAGATACTTCATGTCCCGCATCGCCTGGGCGCAGGTCTCGCCGATCCTGGCGCGGGCGGCTGCCGCGAGCACCGGCGAGGGGCCTTCCTCCCAGACCTTCTGGTGACGCCGCTGCAGCGAGCAGTCGCGCTCGCCGAGATGGATGGCGCCGCCGCGGCCGTCGCCGAGAATCTGGATCTCGATGTGGCGCGGCTTCTGCAGGTACTTTTCCAGATAGACCGAAGCATCGCCGAATGCCGACCGCGCCTCGTTGGCCGCGGTCGAGAGCGCCAGCGCGAGGTCGGCCTCGGTGTGCGCGACCTTCATGCCGCGGCCACCGCCGCCGGCAGCTGCCTTCACCAGCACCGGGAAGCCGATCTCCTTGCCGATGGCAAGCGCATCCGCCTCCGAGGTCACCGCGCCGTCGGAGCCGGGCACCACGGGAATGCCGAGCCGCTTGGCGGTCTTCTTGGCCTCGATCTTGTCGCCCATCAGGCGGATATGCTCGGCCTTCGGTCCGATGAAGCCGAGATTGTGGTCGGCGAGGATCTCGGCGAACCGCGCATTCTCGGACAGGAAGCCGTAGCCGGGATGCACGGCGTCGGCGCCGGTGATCTCGCAGGCGGCCAGCAATGCCGGCACGTTGAGATAGGAATCCTTCGACGGCGGCGGGCCGATGCACACGCTCTCGTCGGCGAGCCGCACATGCATGGCGTCGGCGTCGGCGGTGGAATGCACCGCGACCGTGGAGATGCCGAGCTCCTTGCAGGCGCGCAGCACGCGAAGCGCGATCTCGCCACGATTGGCTATGAGGATCTTGTCGAACATCGCAGCGCCTGGTGTTGCCGGAAGCTATTCAATGATGACGAGCGGCTCGCCGAATTCGACCGGCTGGCCGTCCTCGACGAGAATCTGCGTCACGGTGCCGGCGCGCGGCGACGGGATCTGGTTCATCGTCTTCATCGCCTCGATGATCAGAAGCGTCTGTCCGGCCGTGACCTTGGTGCCGACTTCAACGAACGGCTTGGCGCCCGGCTCGGGCGCCCAATAGGCGGTGCCGACCATCGGCGAGGGCACGGCGCCCGGGTGCTTGGCGAGGTCGGTCGCGGCGGCGGCGGCGGGCACCGCCACTGCGGCCGGCGCGGCGACTGCATGCATGGCCGTCGGCACCGAGGCCGCGATGCTGATGTTGCGGGCGACGCGGACGCGAAGGCCGGCCCGCTCGATCTCGATCTCGGTAAGGTTGGTCTCAGCAAGCAGATGGGCGAGCTCGCGGATGAGGATGCTGTCGTCGCTCTTGGAGTCGCTCTTGGATTTTGCGGCTGATTTGTCGTCTGGCTGGCGCGCCATGTTGTTTGATCCGAAATCTCTGTCTGGTGACGGGGAACGTCAGGATTGACGATTAAGTCTTTGCCTTTGCATCGATCTTGGCACCGATTTTGGTGGCGAGACCGATCATCGCAAGCCGGTAGCCGTCGATGCCGAAGCCGCAAAGTGACGCGAAGGCGGCTTTAGCAGTGAACGAGTGGTCCCGGAAGCTCTCGCGGGCGTGGATGTTGCTGACGTGAACCTCGACGGCAGGAATCTTCACCGCGACCAGCGCGTCATGCAGCGCGATCGAGGTATGAGAGTAGCCGCCGGCGTTGATGATGATTCCGGCCGCCTTCTTGGCGTGGGCCTCATGGATGAAGTCGATCAGCTCGCCCTCGCGGTTCGACTGCCGGCAGTCGGCGGTCAGTCCGAACTGGCGCGCGGTGTCGGCGCACAGCTTCTCGACGTCGGCGAGGGTGGCATGGCCGTAGGTCTCCGGCTCGCGCGTCCCCAGCAGATTGAGGTTCGGGCCGTTCAGCACATAGATCGTTCCGGCAGCAGCCATTCCAGAGTTCCGGCCAAAGGTTCCGACGAGGGTTCCGACAAGGGGTGAGGTGGGCCGGGTTATAGGTAACAACCGGCCGCAGGGGAAGCCTTTAGGTGAAATCGGAACGTCTTCAACGGCTTCCTCCACCCCGTCAGGTGGCCGGCGTAACCCGCAGAAATTGCTCGATTAACCAAATCCCGCGGAAGCCGCTTCGGGGTTGCGCCCCAGGCCGCCATCCACCGGCGTTTGCCGATGGGGCGAACGCAAGACCCCGCCCTCGGGGGCGGGGTCGAGAGCGGGCGAGGGCACCCATGGCGCCCTCGCGTGCAGGCCGTCCTAGCCTTCGATGATGTAGACGATCTCGTGGGTCTCCGGCTGCACGATGATGTAGCGGCCGTGGACCAGGATGAACTCGTAGCCGCGCCACTGCGGGTAGATCGTCACGACCCGCTCCGGCACCGGGTAGAAGTGCACGTCGGTCGGGACGCGGGTGCCGACAGCCACGTTGAAGTTCACGTTGGTGACCTCGGTGACGTGCTCCGACTTGATCGCGGTCGTGATCTCGGTGCGCTTCTCGGCCGGCGGAGCCGCGGTGGCCGAAGTTGCGGCATTACCCGTCGTCGTCTGCGTGCGGCTGGTGTCGTTGGTCTGCGCGCGGTTGGTGTCGGTCGGGCTCTTGGTCTGGGCGTTCTGGTTGGTTGAGGCGCCGCTCTTGTCGCGGCTCTCGGCGTTCATGTTGCCGCTCTTGTCACGACCCTCGGCTTTCATGCTGCCGTTCTTGTCGTGACTCTCGGCCTTCATGTCCTTTGCACTGTCCTTGGAGCCCTTGGTCGCATCGTTCTCCGAGCTCATGCTCTTCGACTTCTGCGTATTGTCCTGCGCGCCCTTGGTGGCGGGGCCGGGCTTCTCGGATTCGGCGCCCTTCATGCCCGACGAGTCTCCCTTCATGCCGCCCGTATCGTGCTGCATCGTACCCGACGACGCGCCACCGGACGGCGCGGAGTGCTGCATGGTCGCACCACCGCCGGCCGCGGGCGATTCCTTGGCCGCGCCGCCTGTGCCCTGCGCATTCGCAAGGCCGGTGCCGGCGATCAGGGCCGCCGCGGCGACCGAAATCAGAAAGCGGTTAGACATCGTAGTCCTCCTCATGTGTCAGCATTGCCCGCGCCGACAACGAGAGATCATGTGCGATGTTCCTGTCGATTTCCGGTTCCTCGCGGTTTGTTTCGTGAATGCGGGATGAACGCGAAAGTGCTGTAGCCGCAGGCCCGGTCGAACTCCATGCTCGCGAGATCGCGCCGCGCGGCCCGCGGGAGTTGGTCCGGCGATCGCAACAAAAAATCCGGCTGCATGCGCAGCCGGATTTCGTGGAGTGAACAGACGTGTCCGGAAGCGATCAGCAGGTCGCCTTGCCGCAGCGGGCAATGCCGATCTTCTCCTTGAGGCCGTCGACGCCGACCGCGCCGATCACGACCTGCTTGCCGATCACATAGCTCGGCGTGCCGTTCATGCCCATGGATTCGGCGAGGCGGAAGTTCTCCTCGATGGTCGCCTTCACTTCGGGGCTCGCCATGTCCTTCTCGAGCCTCGTCATGTCGAGACCGACGTCCTTGGCGACCGCCAGCGCGCGGGCCTTGTCGGCGGCGCCGCGGCCGCCCAGCAGCTTCTGGTGAAATTCGAGATACTTCTTGCCGGTCGGGTCCTGCATCCGCACGGCGACCGCGACCTGCGCGGCCTCGACCGAGCCCTGGCTCAGCACCGGGAATTCCTTCAGCACCACCTTCAGCTTCGGATCCGACTTCATCAGGTCGAGCATGTCGGACATCGCGCGCTTGCAGTAGCCGCAATTGTAATCGAAGAATTCGACGAAGGTGACGTCGCCGTCCTTGTTGCCCAGCGTGACGCCGCGCGGCGAGTTGAAGATGGTGTCGGCGTTCTTGGCGACGCTCTGCTCATGCTTCTCGGCTTCGGCCGCGGCCTGCCGCTTGCTCAGCTCGTTCATCGCCTCCTCGAGCACCTCGGGATGCGCGATCAAATAGTTGCGCACGATGGTCTCGATGTCGCCGCGTTGGGTGTCGTTGAAGCTTTGCGCAGACGCGGTCAGCGGCGCGGCACAGATGCCGAGCGCGAGCAGGGCAGGAGCAAGAAAACGAAGCGCTGGCATGGCAAAATCCTTGTTCGAGATGGCCAAAAATACGGCGGAGCCGTGGGCCGGTTTCGGTGATCGTTGTATGGAACTACGGTTTATTTCTAGTTGTTTTTCTGACCCGGCATGGGCTTGGCGCTCACAATGTCGTCAGCTTTGACCCAGCCGGGCGTGCCGATCGCGAATCGTGTCTTGGCGCGCGATGCGAGTTCGCGGGCGGTCTTGTTGTCGCCACGGAGATAGGCGGCCTGCGCCGAGGCGAGGTCGGCCTGGGCGTAATCGCCCTTGCGGCCGTAGGCCATCGCCAGCTGGGTATAGCCGAGCGGCGCCTCGGGCTCGCGGGCGACCGCGGCACGCAGCATGTTGATCGCCTCGTCGGTGAAAGCCTTGTTGTCGGAGGCGACCAGCGCCTGGCCGAGCAGCATCTCGATCAGCGGTGCATTGCTGGAGAGCTGCACCGCACGGCGCAGTGGCGCGATGGCCTCCGCCGGCCGGCCGCCCTCGAGCAGCGCCTGGCCGCGCAATTCGTAGAAATAGGGATTGTTGGGCTGCACCTGGATCAGGCCGTCGATCTGCGCGACCGCCGAACGCAGATCGCCGTGCAGATAGGTCGTGATCGCGCGGGCATAGCGCGCCGGCAGGCTGGTGTTGGACAGCGGATAGCGGCGATAGACCGTGTCCTGCCGTTCCATGAAGCCCGAGATCTTGGCGCGCATCATGTCGTGACGCAGCTGCAGCGCCGGATCGTCCTTCTTGTCCCAATAGGGACTGGAGCGCGCCAGGTCTTGCAGCGCGGAGACGCGGTCGACCGGCATCGGGTGCGACTGCAGATACGGATCGGCGCCGCGCGAGGCGAACAGGCTCTCGTCGGTGAAGCGCTTGAAGGTCTCGTACATGCCCTTGGCGGACTGTCCGGTGGCGTTGAGGAATTTGACGCCGGCGCGGTCGGCGTTTTCCTCCTGCTGGCGCTGATAGGACAACAGCGTGCGCTGGATCACCGTTTGCGGTGCGGAGATCGCCGCGGCGCCGGCGCTGGAGAGGCCGTTGCCGCCGCTGCGGCCGCCGGCACCGGCGGCGAGTGCGCCGACGCCGAGCAGCATCGCGATGATCATCTGGGTCTGGGCCTGCGCCAGCTGCTCGCGCATCTTGGCGAGATGGCCGCCGGCCAGATGGCCGGTTTCGTGCGCCAGCACGCCGATGATCTGGTTCGGTGTCTCCGATTGCAGCAGCGCGCCGT
>CALRXG020000369.1:0-7512 GCA_943372075.1 Bordetella parapertussis
GATCGCGATGGCGAAATCGATGGTGACCTGGCATCAGCGCCACGGCTTCTGCCCCAACTGCGGCACCCGCACCGCGATGCGCGACGGCGGCTGGAAGCGCGAATGTCCGAGCTGCAAGGCCGAGCATTTTCCGCGCACCGATCCGGTCGTGATCATGCTGGTCACCCATGGCGACAAGGTGCTGCTCGGCCGCCAGAAGCAGTTCATGCCCGGCATGTATTCCTGCCTCGCCGGCTTCGTCGAGGCGGCCGAGACCATCGAGGATGCGGTCCGGCGCGAGATTTTCGAGGAAAGCGGCATCCGCTGCACCGACGTCAATTACTACATGACCCAGCCCTGGCCCTACCCGTCATCCCTGATGATCGGCTGCACCGCGCGCGCCACCAGCGAGGACATCGTGGTCGACCGCACCGAGCTCGAGGATGCGCGCTGGTTCGACCACGCCGAGGCGACGCTGATGCTCAAGCGCCAGCATCCCGACGGCCTCGCCGGCCCGCATCCATTCGCGATTGCCCATCATCTGCTCGGCCGCTGGGTGCATCACCGAAACCCGTTGGACCAATAGCGGGAACCGGACATCGTTCTGCCGATTAGACTGGACAAAGGTTGTCCCAGTTGACGGAACCATTGCGACGGACCCCTGCATGAATTTTCAAGACGGCGCCCCGAAAGTCCCGCCCCGCATCCTCTGCATCGGCCTGCCGGTGCGCGACCTGACCTTCCGGGTCGGCGTTCCGGCGCGCGGCTCCAAGGAGAATGCGACCCATTTCGACGAGATCTGCGGCGGCAACGCGCTGAACGCCGCGATCGGCATCGTCCGGCTCGGCGGCCGCGCCTCGATCTGCGGCCCGATGGGGGATTCGCGGGAGACCTCGAGCCGCTTCATCTTCGACAAGCTCGCCGAGGAAGGCATCGAGACCAATCATCTCATCCACATGCCGGACCTGGTGACGCCGATCTCGGCGATCATGATCGACGACACCGGCGAGCGCACCATCGTCACCTTCCGCGACCCGGAGCTCTGGAAGGTCAAGCTGCCGCCGACCGAGCTGTTGCTGGAGGACTGCGCGGCGATCCTGACCGAGAGCCGCTGCGCGCCGTTCTGCACCGAGCTGTGCGCCGAGGCCGTCAGGCGCGGCATTCCGGTCGTGGTCGACGTCGACCGCGCGATGTCGATGCGGGAAGGGCTTTTGACCGCCTCCTCGCATCTGGTGTTCTCCAGCGAGCCGCTGCAGGAGACCGCCGACGTCACCGATGACGGCCAGGCGCTGCAAAAGCTCGCCAAACTCACCCCCTCGTTCCTCGCCGGCACCCGCGGCCCGAAGGGCACGATCTTTCTCAACGAGAAGGGCGAGCTCGAGGAGAGCCCGGCCTTCCCGGTCCATACCGTCGACACGCTCGGTGCCGGCGACGTCTTCCACGGGGCGTTCGCGCTGGCCGTCACCGAAAAGCAGGAATTGCGGCAGGCGCTGCGCTTCGCCTCGGCCGCCGCAGCGCTGAAATGCACCCGCTTCGGCGGCGCTTATGCCGCACCGCAACGTACTGAAGTTGAAGCGTTTTTGGGCGAACACGCGGACGCCCGGCCGGCCTGACCGGCCACGACCCGCTTGATTTGGAAGATTTTTCTCTATATGAGGGAGTTTGAACCTTCATATGGAACTTTCTTCTATGACCGATGTCGCCATTCAGCTTCATGACAACAGCCGCCGCCTCGACGCGATCGATCGCAAGATCCTGACCGTGTTGCAGGAGGACGCCTCGCTCTCCGTCGCCGAGATCGGCGACCGCGTCGGGCTGTCGTCGACGCCATGCTGGAAGCGCATCCAGCGGCTCGAGGCCGACGGCGTGATCCTGCGCCGGGTCGCGCTGGTCGACCAGAACAAGATCGGGCTCGGGATCTCGGTGTTCGTCTCGGTCGAGAGCGCCGACCATTCGGAAGCCTGGCTGCGCAAATTCGCCGACGCCGTCAGCGCCATGCCCGAGGTGATGGAGTTCTACCGGATGGCCGGCGACGTCGACTACATGCTGCGCGTCGTGGTCGCCGACATGCAGGCCTATGACGTGTTCTACAAGAAGCTGATCTCGGCGGTGCCGCTGAAGAACGTCACCTCGCGCTTCGCGATGGAGAAGATCAAGTCGGTGACCGCGCTGCCGGTGCCGGCGGCGTAAGCGGACTCAAATCTTCTGGTTGTACTCGCCGACCTCGGGATGGGTGCGCAGCACCGAATCCATCGCCTCGAACATGTCGCGCATGCGCTGCTCGCTGACCGGGCTTTCCACCACGACCACGAGCTCCGGCTTGTTCGAGGACGCGCGCACCAGGCCCCAGCTGCCGTCCTCGACCGTGACGCGCACGCCGTTGACGGTGACGAGATCGCGGATCGACTGACCCGCGACCTTGCCGCCGTTCCGCTGCAACGTCTCGAAGTGCTTCACCACAGCGTCGACGACGCCATACTTGGTCTCGTCGGCGCAATGCGGCGACATGGTCGGCGACGACCAGGTCTTCGGCAACGCGTCCTTCAGATCGGCCATCGACTTGCCCGGCGCGCGGTCGAGCATCTCGCAGATCGCGATCGCCGACACCAGGCCGTCGTCATAGCCGCGGCCGAACGGCTTGTTGAAGAAGAAATGCCCGGACTTCTCGAAGCCGGCGAGCGCGCCCAATTCGTTGGTGCGGCGCTTCATGTAGGAATGCCCGGTCTTCCAGTAGACCGTGTTGGCGCCCTGCTTCTGCAACACGGGATCGGTCACGAACAGCCCGGTCGACTTCACGTCGACGACGAATTGCGCGTTGGCGTTGATCGCCGACATGTCGCGCGCCAGCATGACGCCGACCTTGTCGGCAAAAATCTCCTCGCCGGTGTTGTCGACCACGCCGCAACGATCGCCGTCACCGTCGAAGCCAAGCCCGACATCGGCCTTGTGCGCCAGCACCGCATCGCGGATCGCGTGCAGCATCTCCATGTCTTCCGGGTTCGGATTGTATTTCGGAAAGGTGTGATCGAGCTCGGTGTCGAGCGGGATCACCTCGCAGCCGATCGCCTCCAGCACCTGCGGCGCGAACGCGCCCGCGGTGCCGTTGCCGCAGGCCGCCACGACCTTCAGCCTGCGCTTCAGCTTCGGCCGGCTGGTGAGGTCGGCGATGTAGCGCGCCGGATAATTCTCGTGAAACTGGTAGGAGCCGCCGGCCTTGTTGTTGAATGCGGCGTCGAGCACGATCTGCTTCAGCCGCGTCATCTCGTCAGGGCCAAACGTGAGCGGACGGTTGGCGCCCATCTTGACGCCGGTCCAGCCATTGTCGTTGTGCGAGGCGGTGACCATGGCGACGCAGGGCACGTCGAGATCGAACTGCGCGAAATAAGCCATCGGCGTCACCGCGAGCCCGATGTCATGCACCTTGCAGCCCGCCGCCATCAGGCCCGAGATCAGCGCGTATTTGATCGAGGCGGAATAGCCGCGAAAGTCGTGCCCGGTGACGATCTCCTGCTTGACACCAAGCTCCGCGATCAGCGCGCCGAGCCCCATGCCCAGCGCCTGCACGCCCATCAGGTTGATTTCCTTGTTGAACAGCCAGCGCGCGTCGTATTCGCGAAACCCGGTCGGCTTCACCATCGGCTCGGACTCGAAGGCATAGGTGTTCGGGACCAGCGCGGATTTCGGCTTCGGAAACATCGGAAACGGCCTCGTGGAAATGCGGAGGAACAACACTGCTGGCTTTAGCGAATGCATCGCCGCAGCGGAAGGCGGGATTGACGGCTTGTGGCGAATAATTACGGCAGATTTGGCGTCGGCGAAATGCTTGCTCGCCGACACAATCCGCCGCGCCATTGCGCCCTGCGAGCTGCTCTGCGCATCGAACAATTGACACGTCGGGCAACTCACCGATACATTTTCATCATCGCAGCAATTTAGCCCGCACCGGAAAATCCGCTGCGGGCTTTTTCAATCGGACAGGCCGCTGTCGGCCAATACGCTGCCGGGCGCACCGGAATTGGCCACCGCAGCGCGCCGAACTGGCTGATAGCCAGGGCCGCGCCCGCCGAGAGACCGGCGCCCGGCGAAGACGATGGGCAAGCCGAACCGGAAGCGGCACTTCCGCGTCGTTGCGCAAGCCATCCTTCAAGCACTTTGCCTTCAAGCACTTGCCTTCAAACATCCAAAGCCAACCCAGCCCTCTCCACGAGGTGCGGTCACGCACGGGCTCGCCCGAAGCTGTCCGCAATATCTTTAGGTGATGATCATGCCCGATTACTCTCTGGTGCCGGTGGACCATCAGCCGGACTTCGATGACTACTCGCTCGTTCCCGTTGACCACGATCCGTTCGCCGCGGATGGCCCTGCGCAACAGCCGCAGATTCAACTGGCTCAGTCCCAGCCGCAAGGCCCGCCGCAGCAACGGCCGGCAACGGGAGCCGGTCAGCCCGATGCCGGTGCGCCGGCTGCAGGCGGTGGCGTCGGCCGCACTGGAGGTGTCCCCAACCCGGATCAGGGCGCAGCCAAAGCTGCTCCCGTTGGCGGCTACGCCAATCCGACGCCAACGGCGTCTCTCGTCAATCAGGCCAAGACGGATGATCCGGTGGCCCTCACACGTCAGAAAATAGTCGAAGCGGCACAGCAACAAATTGGATCGGGGGATTGGCATTTCGACGTGGCGAAGGGAAGTTTTGGTCCCAATACAGACAAATGCAATCTGTTTGTCTATGATACGCTAGCCGGCGCGGGAGCAAGTCCCGGTCTCCCAAATGGGCACTGGTGGTCGAAGCAGTATCCGCCCACAGCAGCGAATTGGGCTGATCCTTCTTTCACGATCCCAGGGTGGAGAGTGTTGAGTTCAGAAGAGTCACCACAGCCCGGAGATGTAGTCGGGCAGCGAATACAGTGGCCGAATGGTGCGACAGGTCACGTCATGATTGTGGGACCGAATGCCAACTTCCTCGGTGTTGGAGAGAGCGAAAAGATCGAGAGCGTTGCTGCAAAGATGATGGGTAACAATCAGCCTGGTGGTTTGCTGGTTTATCGTCGTTACGAGCCTTAGCATGCGTCGCGCTCGGATATGGCTCTTGCTATGCTTCGGATGCCTCTTCGGTTGCTGTCCAGAAATCGCTGCCGCCGAACCATCTAGTCGGACGGCCAACGGCTCGTATGACGCCAGGAATAGGGCTTTGGTGGATCGGCTCATGACCTCCGACCCACAGGACTGGTGTGCATTCAGTTCCTGTCCTCGACCCGCTCCCCCTGAACCATCCGGCGGCAGCGCAGCGAGTAATTATGAGGGATATGCGGACAAGGTTGTTGCCACGGACCGGAACCATGAGCGTGTTGGGGTTTCAGTCTACGGCTGGCTCGGCATAGATGACTTCCAGCAACTTGTCGATGCGAGCGCCAGGAACCCCAATTTCTGCATCCGATTTCTCTCCGAAAAAAAGCATTCAGAACGCCAGAGACACGTGGCAATTCTGTCGATGTATGGGCTTTCGATCGATCAACATGTGGTCTTCGTCAGGAACTTAATGAAATTACGTGACCAGGATTTGATATCTCCCGAGGAGCTAACGAGCGCCATGGTGCCTCGTCTATCGACGACGATGGTTTTGGTACACTACCAAGACGAGGGCATTCAGTCGCTTCTGAAGGAACTGGAAGCGCGGGATGATATTGGTCCGTCTCCCAAGTCCCGGATACGAAGCATTCTTTCGGGTGAGGCGCTTGAGGAGCGTCGATTATTTGATTTGGAATGCTGCTGGGTGCGGCACTGAGCTGCTCCCGGTTCGGTGGACACCAGACTAATCCCGACTGCGACAGAATCTCTTGCCAGCAAGGCCAAATGGAAGAGATGGAGTCAAAGCGCCCTGCGCTACGCTGTTGCGCCCTACGAGTTGCTTGAGCGCTATCGCTCCGACCCAGCATTGTTTCTAGGGGCGCTGGGGATGGACAGGCAGGCATCGCCGTGCGGTTGTCATTTCAGCCGCTCCCGGCGCTCTGCAATCTGCCCATCGAACAAATCTGCGCGTCGAATATTTGACACGTCGGGCAACTCACCGGTACATTTTCACCATAGCAACAATCGAGCCCGCACCGGAAAATCCGCTGCGGGCTTTTTGCATCGGACAGGCCGCTGTCGGCCAATACACCGCCGAACGCGCCGAAATTGGCCACCGCAGCGAGCTGAACTGACCGATAGCCAGGGCCGCCCCCACCGACAGACGGGCGCCCGGCGAAGACGATGGGCAAGCCGAACCGGAAGCGACACTTCCGCGCCATTACGCAAGCCATCTTTCAAGCACTTTGCCTTCAAGCACTTGCCTTCAAATATCAAAGGCCAACACAGCCCTCTCCCTCTCCGCGAGGTGCGGTCACGCACGGGTTCACCCGAAACTGTCCGCAATATCTGTAGGTGATGATCATGCCCGATTACTCTCTGGTGCCGGTGGACCATCAGCCGGACTTCGATGACTACTCGCTCGTTCCCGTTGACCACGATCCGTTCGCTGCGGATGGCCCTGCGCAACAGCCGCAGGTTCAACTGGCTCAGTCCCAGCCGCAAGGTCCGCCGCAGCAACAGCCGGCAACGGGAGCCGGTCAACCCGATGCCGGTGCGCCGGCTGCAGGCGGTGGCGTCGGCCGCACTGGAGGTGTCCCCAACCCGGATCAAGGCGCAGCCAAAGCTGCTCCCTTTGGCAGCTACGCTAATCCGACGCCAACAGACTCGCTTCCATCACACGGTGACCCAATTCCCTTGCTTGAACATGGTAAGGTTGACAGCTATTTTTACGCAAAGAACTCGACTGGCACCGCGCCAGAAGGCCCGCAGGTTACTACTGCCAACCGGAATCTCACAATCACTGCCACCGACAACGCCAAACCAACGAATTTCGGTGGGGTTTATGGACATACGCTAACGTTCTCAGAACCCGGTAGCAATAATTTGAGAATAATCACCGCTGCCGACCCAACTGGTTTGTTAGTAGCGACCCCGGTTGAAGGCAATCCAAACCTCCTGAGTGTCAGAGAATACAAGGGCTACTAAATAACCGCGGTCGAGCGGCACATCCCCGATGTATTGTCGACGGCGCCGATGACACGCTGGCCAATGCCAAGTGGCAAAAATGTGAGCTGGCGAAACTGGACCAAGGGCCGGCAGGAAACTGGCTTCGCCGCGGTTCGCACGCGGACCGCTGATGGACCTGCCGGCCTTGCCCCAAGCCATCGTCGAACTCATCGTACGACTACGAACTCAGCGAGGCCCGTACTGCAAAAGACAAATCGGCGAAAAGCAACGGCATGAATAAATCTGCCAAAATAGTGCCAGACTGCGGACTCATTGGTGCGTAGCCAAATGCGGATTGATGCGAGTTTGACGAATGCCCGATAACTAGTCGTCTGTGAAGAACACTGGCTTCAAGCCGGAACGGTGTGAAGCGCGGCAGTGAGAGCCGAGAGGATTTGGCGCAGCAACAGGCTGAGCCAGCGGATGAGGCGGCGGAAGTTGTAGCCGGCGGCGGCGAGGAC
>CALRXG020000370.1:0-7512 GCA_943372075.1 Bordetella parapertussis
TGCGATGCAATTGCTGCTCAAGGGCGAGGCCGTCAACCTGACGCGTGCCAAGGCACTCAACCTGATTCACGCCGTGGTGCCCGCGGCCGATCTGATCAAGGCCGCCAAGGACTGGATCAAGGGCGGCGGCAAGGCCGTCGCGCCGTGGGACGAGAAGGGCTTCAAGCTGCCCGGCGGCCCCGTCTTTTCCAAGATGGGCATGCAGATGTTCCCGGCCGGCAACGCGATCTATCGCCGCGAGACCTACGACAATTATCCGGCTGCGCGCGCCATCATGAGCTGCGTCTATGAAGGCCTGCAGCTGCCGATCGACGCCGCGCTGCGGGTCGAGTCGCGCTACTTCACCAAGGTGCTGCGCTCGAAGGAGGCGGCGGCGATGATCCGCTCGCTGTTCCTGTCGATGCAGGAGTTGAACAAGGGCGCCCGCCGCCCGACCGGCGTGCCGCCGACCAAGGTGAAGAAGCTCGCCGTGATCGGCGCCGGCTTCATGGGCGCAAGCGTCGGCTACGTCTCGGCGCAGGCCGGCATCGACGTCGTGCTGGTCGATCGCGACCAGGAGAGCGCCGACAAGGGCAAGGGTCACGCCAAGACCGTGGTCGACGGGTTGATCGCCAAGGGACGGATGAAGCAGGAGGCCGCCGATGCCATTCTGGCGCGCATCTCAGCGACATCGGACTACAACGTGATCTCGGATTGCGACCTCGTCATCGAGGCGGTGTTCGAGGACCGCAAGGTCAAGGCCGACACCTATGCCAAGGCGCAGCCGCTGCTGAAGCCGGGCGCGATCTTCGCCTCCAACACCTCGACCCTGCCGATCAATTCGCTGGCCGAGGAGTTCAAGGACCAGGACAAGTTCATCGGCATCCACTTCTTCTCGCCGGTCGAGAAGATGATGCTGGTCGAGATCATCCTCGGCAAGAACACCGGCGACGTCGCGCTGGCCACCGCGCTCGACTATGTCCGCGCGATCGGCAAGACGCCGATTGTGGTGAACGATAGCCGAGGCTTCTTCGCCAACCGTTGCGTGATGCGCTACATCTCCGAGGGCAACGAGATGCTGCTCGAAGGCGTGCCGCCGGCGATGATCGAGAACACCGCCAAGATGGCCGGCTGGCCGGTCGGCCCGCTGTCGTTGCAGGACGAGGTCGCGCTCGATCTCGGGCTGAAGATCACCAAGGCGACCGAGGCCGATCTCGGTCCCAACGCGATCGACCAGGCGCAGAAGAAGCTGATCGTCGAGATGGTCGAGAAGCAGGGCCGCTTCGGCCGCAAGAACGGCAAAGGCTTCTACGATTATCCCGAGAAGGGCAAGGGTCAGAAGAGCCTGTGGCCGGGGCTCGCCAATCTGCAGCCGAAGCAGCTCGATCCCGACACGCTCAGCGTCGAGGAATTGAAGCAGCGCTTCCTGGTGGTGCAGGCGGTGGAAGCCGCGCGCACCGTCGAGGATCATGTCATCACCGACGTGCGCGAGGCGGATGTCGGCTCGATCCTCGGCTTCGGCTTCGCGCCGTTCACCGGCGGCGCGCTGTCCTACATCGACTTCATGGGCACCAAGAACTTCGTCGCGCTCTGCCACGCCTTCGAGAAGAAGTACGGCTCGCGCTTCACGCCCCCGAAGCTGCTCGAGGAGATGGCCGCCAAGGGCGAGACCTTCTACGGCCGCTTCCCGCCAAAGAAGCAGGCGGCGTAACGGCCGTCGCATTTTGGTGCACATCACGATGGGATCAAGTTGGTCATCGAACCGACTTGATCCTGTCGTGTGACCGTCGCGCCGGTCAAAGTCCCGCCACGCTTGCTCCGCACTGACACCACGCTGCTGGCATCACTCTTGCTCATCGATCGTGACAATGACGATCAGGCGGGGATGGCGTGCGATGCGTTCTGTGCTCAAGGAAGGGGCCGCTGAGGCCGCCGGCAAGCATTCCTTCTCGCTTTCGCCGCCACGAGTTTTGAGCTCGCTGCGCCTGCGCGGCAAGGGCCCGTCGTGGACCCGCCTCATCCTAATCGTTCTGGCCGTGGATCTTGTGCTTGCGGCGGCGGCCTGGACTGCCGTCGATTTCTTCCGCAACTGAGCCGCCGTTCTCCGGCGAGAGCAGCGCGCCGGCGAGATAGGCGAACTGACTGAATGCAAGGCAGGCGACGACGACCGGGGCACCGGTGGTAAATGCGAAGCCGACCGATTGGAGCACGATCGCCGCGAGCACCGCGATCAGCGGCGACACCAGCATCAACGTCCAGGCCCGAAAATACAAACTGGTTGCCAGCCCGACGAGTGTGCTGGTCAATAAGAGCGTAAAGGCGATCGTCACATGTCTTCGACCAGTTGGAGCGGAGGGCGCGCCGCAGGTCATAGTGGGTCAGCTGGATCGCTCGAACAAGGACAGCAACGCCCTCAGCACGGACTACACCGACTTAGCATTAATCCGTAGAATGCAGATTAAATTGATTTGGTCCAGCCCGTTTCCATGACGCGTCCAGCTTGATGCCGGAGAGTGGAACCGGCTCGCTGAAAAGATCACGCCCGAACAAGGAGATGAGACCGCGATTCGATTCCACGGGAATGCATCATGGTCTACTCATTTCTCCCTGAATGCCCGGTGCACTTGATCCGCCAGCGGCTTCATCAGATAGGACAGCACCGTCCGCTCGCTGGTCGGAATGAAGACCTCGACGGGCATGCCCGGCAGCAGATGCGTGGTCGCGAGCTTCTTCAGCTCGGACGGTGGGATCGCGATGCGTACCAGGAAGTAGGTCGGGGCGCTCTTGTCGTCGCGGGAGACGTCGGCGCCGATCCGGCTGACCTCGCCCTCGATCTCGGGAGTGGTGCGCTGGTTGAAATTGGTGAAGCGCAGCACCGTCGGCGCGCTCAGCTTGACTTGATCGATGTCCTGCGGCGCAACATGCGTCTCCACGATCAGATTGTCCTGGTCGGGCACGATGGTCATGATGGTCTCACCGGCCGTGATGACGCCGCCCTGGGTGTGGATGGTGAGATCGTGCACCACGCCGGCCTGCGGCGCGCGGATCTCGAGCTTCTCGGTCTGGTCCTTTGCGGTGACCTGCTTCTCGATCGCGTCGGCATATTTGGCGCGGATGTCGGCCAGCTCCTTGGCGACGCCGGAGCGGAAGTCCTGGTCGACCTGCAGGATCTTCAGCTCGGTCTCCGAGATCTTGCCCTTGGCCTGCGCGATCGACGCGGTGAGCTGGCCGCGTTCGCCGAGCAGCCGCGCTGAATCGCGCTGCAGCGCGGAGAGCCGCGACAGCGAGACCAGGCGCTGCTCCCACAGCTGCTGCACGCCGGTCAGTTCGTTGGCGATCAGGTCGGCCTCCTGCTTCCTGGCGCTCAACTGATCCTGCATGCCGCCGATCTGCTCCCTGAGTTGCGCGATCTGCTCGCGCAATTGCTGCTTCTGCCCCTCATTGGCGTCCTTGCGCAGCTGGAAGAAGCGGCGCTCGCCGGAGATCACGGATTGCGCCGACGGATCGTCGCTCGATGCGACGCTGTCGGGGAACGCGATCTCGGCGTCGCCGTCGCGCTCGGCCTGCAGGCGGGCCCGCCGCGCCTCGAGTTCCCACAGGCTCTTGGTCACCGCCGCGAGATTGGCCTGCGCGACCGTCTCGTCCATCAGGATCAGCAGATCGTCCTTGGCGACGTGGGCGCCGTCTTCGACCAGCAGCTGCTTGGCGACGCCGCCGGAGGGATGCTGCACCTTCTTGACGCTGGATTCGACGACGAGCGACCCTTGCGAGATGATCGCGCCCGACATCCTGGTGGCGGCGCCCATCAGGCCGATGCTGGCGACGAGGAAGATCGCGGCGATCGCGACCGCCAGAATATGATGCCGAACCGATTGTCGCGCGCTAGGCATCCGGCCGGGGCTCCATTTGCTTCTTGCGCCGGCGGCGCGCCGGCGTGGCAGCCTCGGCTGGCGCCGATGCCGGCGCCGGTTGTGGCGCCTTCGGCACCAGCAACGGCAGCACCGATGCCGTGGTGCCGAACGCCTGCATGCGTCCTTCGTTCAGCACCAGCATGTGGTCCACCACTTGCAGCACGGCGGGACGATGCGCGACCACGACCACGATCCCGCCGCGGGCACGGACGCGGCCGATGGCGCGGACCAGGGCGCGTTCGCCCTCGGCGTCGAGATTCGAGTTCGGCTCGTCGAGCACGATCAGGAACGGATCGCCGTACAGGGCGCGGGCCAGCGCTATGCGCTGCCGCTGGCCGCCGGACAGCATCAGTCCGCCATCGCCCACTTCGGTCTCGTAGCCGCCCGGCAACCGCAAGATCAATTCGTGCACGTCGGCCTCGCGCGCCGCGGCGATCAACCGCGTGGAATCGGGGACCGCGGCGAACCGCGAGATGTTCTGCGCCACCGTGCCACGGAACAGCGCGACGTCCTGCGGCAGGTAGCCAATCGACGGGCCAAGCGCGAGCGGATCCCATTGCGCCAGCGTGGCTCCGTCGATCCGGATCACGCCGCGCGCCGGCGCTCCGACGCCGACAAAGGCGCGTGCCAGGGTCGATTTGCCGGAGCCACTCGGGCCGACCACCGCGACGGCGCTGCCGGCGCGCAACGCAAAACTCACATCATGCAATACGACGGCATTGGTCCCCGGTGCGGTCAGGCTGAGCGAGGTGGCGCGGATCTCGTTCGACGGAGCCGGCAACGGCGTGACTGCCGGTCGCGCGGGCATCTCCGTCAGCGCTTCGACCAGCCGGTCGAAGCTTGCGCGGACTGAAATGAAACTGCGCCAGTTCGCGATCGCAAGCTCGATCGGCGCCAGGGCGCGAATCGATAGAATGGTCGCGGCAAGCATGACGCCGGCGGTCGCCTGTTGGTTGATGACGAGATAAGCGCCGAGCGCGAGCACGCCGGATTGCAGGATCATGCGCAGCAACCGTGAGGCGCTGCCGAAGGTGCCGGTCAGGTCGGAGGTTGTGCGCTGTGCGTCGAGATAGGCGCGCGTGCGCTCCGACCACAACTCGGCCATCCGCCGTTGCATGCCGAGGGCATGCACGACCGGCGCATGGTGGAACGCGGTCTCCGCCATCTGCCGCCGCGACGACGCCAGCGAGACCAGCGAGCGGGTCGGTGTCCGGGTGAACATCTCGGCCCCGGCCGTGATCAGCGCCAATGCAACCGCGCCGCCGGCCACCGCCAGCCCCATCAGCGGATGAAACAGGGTGCAGACGACGATGTAGACCGGGGTCCATGGCAGGTCGCAAATCGCGATCAGGCCGCTGCCTGCGACGAAGCCCCGGATGGTGTCGAGGTCGCGCATGACCTGCAAACCGTCGTGGCCCGGCTGATTGATCGCGGCGTGCTGCACGCTGTCGAACACTGCGTCGCGTATGGTTTCGTCGAAGATCTCGGCGATGCGCGCCAGCAGCCGGCTGCGCAACATATCGACGCCGGCCTGCACCATGAGCAGGACCAGCGCGATCACCAGCAGGCCGACCAGGGTGGCAATGCTGCGGCTCGGCAGCACCCGATCATAGGTCTGCAGCATGAAGATGGGACCGACCAGCATCAGGAGATTGACCAGTCCGCTCGCGATCGCCGTCGCGATCAGCGCGCCGCGCAGCGTCAGCACGGCGTTCCGGATCTCCGCCGGCAGGGCTGAAAGCCTTTTGACCTGACCGATCATCTCGCCCTCGCGGATGTTCCAGCCGTGATGCCCAAATCGATTGGTGAGGAAGCCCGCGGAAGCGCGGTGCGATCCGCGCTTCCGCCAGACGTTACGACGTCACAGGATGTGTGTGCCGTGGCTGTTGAGGATACCGTGATCGGCCCCCATCGCTGCCGGGATCAGGTCGTGCACCAAGGCATTGATTTCGACCGGAGCAGAGACCGATGCGTTCGTCGTGTTGCCGGAGGCGATACTGCCGCCGAGCAGATGGCTGAGGTCGAGGCCGCCGAGCAGATTGCCCGCCAGTCCATCTGCACCGGTACCGCCGAGGCTCGGCAGGCTCAGCCCGTTGCTGCCTGTCAGGGCGCCGAGATCGAGCAGATGCGGGCCGTTCTGGCCGACATCGACGGCATTGACCTCGATCGTGTGGTGGTCGCCCGAGGTCGGCGCCGCGAGCAGGTTGATCGCGTTTCCGTTCGGCTGCGACGGGCCGACGTCGATGTCGGCGAGGTGCCCGGTGCTCGAGTGGTTGAGATCGCCGAGCAGACCACCGAGCAGCCCGCCATCGCCGGCGTTGTTGCCGCCATTGATGCTGAGCAGCGGTAGCGTTTGCAGGTCGTGCAGAGCATTTCCGAGCAGGCCCGTCACCGGGCCGAGCGCGCCAGTGCCGCCGCCGAGCACGGATCCAGCGCCTGTGTCTCCAAGCAACGAGCCGACCACGCCGTCCACCGTTTGAACGATGCCCGTTACCGGATTGGTCGTGCCGGTGCCGCCAAGCAGAGACCCGAGGCCGGTATCTCCGAGCACGGAGCCGACGACGCCATCCACCGTATGGACGACCCCGGTGACCGGGCCGAGCACGCCAGTGCCGCCGCCGAGCACGGATCCAACGCCGGTGTCTCCGAGCAACGAGCCGACCACGCCGTCCACCGTTTGAACGATGCCCGTGACCGGATTAGTCGTGCCGGTACCGCCGAGCAGCGAACCGAGGCCGGCATCTCCGAGCAGGGAGCCGACAACTCCGGTATCGCCGAGCAGCGAACCGACCAGGCCGTTGTCTCCGGTCAGCGATCCGACGAGGCCGTCCACCGAATGGACGATGTCATTGAGATCGCTGCCGACCTCGGTCAGCACCGTGCCGAGACCGCCGCCATCAAGCAGCGTTCCCGGCGCATTGAGGACGTCGGTGAGCAGGTTGGTGTGGCCGTCGGATGCAGGCGTGGGGACGCCGATCTCGCCCAATCCGACCGTTCCGGCGAGGCCGGTCACATCGTGCACGGCATCGCCCAGCCCTGTGGCCTGACCGACCGGATTCAGGATGCCGGAGTTGACGTCGTTGACGGCGCCGTTCACGGCAGAGAGCACCGGCTGCAAGACGCCGTCATGGCCGGCGAGGTTCAGGCTGCCGTCGCCGCCGAGGATGCCGCCCAATCCCGGCAGTCCGGGGTGTCCGGGCGGCGTCGAGGTGCCGCCACCGCCGGTATTCGCGCCGCCGCCACCGCTCCCGTTATCCGAGCCGCCGTCTCCGCCGGAAGCCTGGGATCCCGTGGGGGGTGTGGTCTGTTGAGGGGGCGTTGGCGGTGTTTCGCCTTGCGGCGGAGCGGTATCCGATCCGCCGGGCTGACCCGTTGTGCCTGAAGCGGACGTTGTGGCGGCACTGTCGCCGACCATTCCGCCCATGGCGATGTATTGGTCACGGTAGGCGTCGCGATCAATGGTACTCATGCGCATCTCCACGCCTGGTTGATGAGTGACCTCTCAACCAGCTGATCGCGCGCGGAGTTTCCTGGTCTGCGCGGAAGTGGAGAACATCCCGTAAGCGCGGACGCGACAATCTGCCGAAAATTGTCGGCAAGGCGATCGCCGGCACCGTCGTTG
>CALRXG020000371.1:0-7508 GCA_943372075.1 Bordetella parapertussis
TTGAGGCCAGCGCGGCCGCCGGCGAGAGCTTAGCGCCTCCACAAACTCGTCATGCCCGGGCTTGTCGCGGGCATGACAGAAGATGACGATCTCAAATACAGTTCGCCTCCCCAGGACGAGGTGAAGGCGTGGGCACCCTTGCCTACCAATGGCGCAGGCGCACGCCCTTGCTGGCTCCGGATACCGACGCTACGCTTCCCGATCTGGTGCAGGGAGGCCCGCTTGACTCAATCCGATGATGTGAAGATGTCCGAAGATCGCCGCGACGCGCTACGCTATGCGCTCGGGATCGGCAGCGGCGCGGCGCTCGCGGCCGCGATGGCGACGCCGGCCGCGGCGCAGGCGCAAGCCGACAACACGCTGGATCGCATCCGCGCCAACAAGGTGCTGCGGATCGCGGTGCTGCCCGGCGAGCTGCCCTATTTCAACAAGGACCTCGCCACCGGCACCTGGTCCGGCTTCTCGATCGAGATGGCCAACGACCTCGCCAAGCTGCTCGACGTCAAGCTGGAATATGTCGAATCGACCTATGGCAATTCGATCCTGGATTTGCAGGCCAACAAGATCGATCTTGGCTTCGCGCTCAACCCGACGCCACAGCGCGCGCTGGTGGTCGATTTCACCAACCTCGTGTTCCCGCACCCGTTCGGCGCGATGTTGAAGAAAGGGCTGGAGGCCAAAACCTGGGCCGACATCAACAAGCCGGAGGTCAGGATCGCGGTCGACGTCGGCTCGGCCAACGAGGCGGTGGCGCGGCGCTTTGCGCCGAACGCCACCATCAAGTCGCTGAAGTCCCGCGACGAGGTGATGCTGGAGATGTCGTCGGGCCGCGTCGATTGCGTGGTCAACGCGCTGGTGCTCGGGCTGACAGCGATCGCCAAGAACCCGAACCTCGGCACCTACAAGATCCTGACCTCGCCGTCGGTGACGATCGCGAGCGGCACGGCGGTGCGGCGCGAACAGGACAAGCGCTGGCGCGATTTCCTGTCGGTGTGGATCGACTACAACCGCGGCATCGGCCAGATGCGCGAATGGTTCGTCAAGGGCCTCGGACTTGCCGGCGTCAAGCCGGAGGACGTGCCGGTGGAGCTGAATATCTGAGGATTTGCCTTGCTAGGTCTGAGCCCAGCCTGTCACCTCTCCCTCCGGGAGAGGTCGGCGCGAAGCGCCGGGTGAGGGTCTCAGGTCCCACGAGAGAGCGTGCCCCCTCACCCGGATCGCATTCCGCTTCGCTGCATACGATCCGACCTCCACAGGGGGAGAGGTAAGAAAGATCACACCTTGTCATACGTCAGCCCGCGCTCCAGCCGCCGCGCCACCAGCGTCGACGGGAACAGGATCGCAAAATAGATCAGCGCCACGACGGTGTAGACCTCGAGCGGGCGGTAGGTGTCGGCGTTGATCAGCGTCGCATTGTAGACCAGGTCGGGCACTGCGATGATCGAGACCAGCGAGGTGTTCTTGAGCTGCGTCACCGACTGGTTGACATAAGGCGCCATCATCGGCTTCAGCGCCTGCGGCAGGATCACGAGCCGCATCAGCCGCCAGCCGCGGAAGCCGAGCGCCTTCGCCGCATCCCACTGCCCGACCGGCACGCTTTCGATCGAGCCACGCACGATCTCGGCATAGAACGCGCCGCCATAGAGCGACAGCACGCTGACGGCTGCGACATGCGCCGGGATGTTGACGCCGATCACCACCGGAAACGCGTAGTAGAACCAGATGATCTGCACCAGGAGCGGCGTGCAGCGAAACAATTCGATATAGGCGACCAGGAGCCAGTCGATCACCGGAATGCGGCGCAGCCGCAGCATGCCGACGATCAGGCCGATCAAGGTGCCCAGGATGATGGTGCCGATCGTGTAGGCGATGGTCCAGCCGAGCCCGAGCCAGAACAGATGGCTGTATTTGGCGAGGATCCCGAAATCCCAGACGTAGTTCATCCTGCCCCTCGGCTGCCGCGCGTCTCGTGCTCACCCTGCGGCCCCAGCATCGCAGGCGGCCTCGCACGTGTCACGCGATATGCCGGCACGACGACGCCGACCTTGTGCCGTTACATCAGGGTCAGCCCGCCATCGACCGGCAGCGTCGCACCGGTGACGTGGCCCGCGTCCGGCGACAGCAGGAACGCGACGACGGCAGCGACCTCGTCGGGCTCTGCCAGCCGCTGCATCGGATTGGCCTTCGCGACACGATCCCAGGTCGCGGTATCGAGCGCGCCGAGCAGGCCGGGGTCCTTGCGCGTGTAGCCGGGCATCACGACGTTGGCGGTCGAGCCGGATGCCGCAAGCTCGATCGCGAGCGATTTCACCAGCACTTCGAGCGCGGCTTTCGCCGCCGCCGATCCCGGATAGGTGGCGCCGGGCACGAAGCGATGCGGCCCGAAACTGGAGACCGCGACGACACGACCTTGCGCGCTGCGCGTGAGGTCGGACAGCGCGGCCGCCGTGATCTCGTGGAAGGCCGCCGCCATCACGGCAAAGGCGCGCTCCAGCGCCTCGCGCGGCAATTGCGCGAATTCGCGCCGATCGGCGAAGCCCGCGGCGTGCACGATGGCATCGATCGGCCCGAACGCGGCGCGCGTCGCCTCGACCAGCACGGCGCCCGCCCCCGGCCTGGCAAGATCGCCGGTCTTGATCTCGACCCTGGCGCCCTTGCCCCGGCATTGCTCCGCGACCGCGTTCAGCCGCGCGAGGCCGGCGGCCTCGGCGCCCTGGCCGTGCAGCATCAAGCATTGATCGGGGCCGGCGAGCCGGCGCGCGACCGCGGCGCCGATGCCGGAACCACCGCCTGTGATGATTGAAACGCGCATGAGGTGCGTGCTGTAGGTGCAATGAGGAACAGCGAACTATAGGTTCGGTGCCGCGAAATGCAAATCTCCCGCCGCCGCCGTCAGCTCACCGCCAGATCAACGCCACGGCTCGACCAGGATCTTGGTGTGCGCCTCGGGATTGGCGAGATCGGCGAACGCCTGCGCGACCCCGTCGATGCCGACGCGGCCGGTGACAAGCGATGCGGCATCGACCTGGCCTTCCGCGATCAGGCGCAGCGAATAGGCGAACTCCTCCGGCGTGTAGCCGAGCACGTACTGGACGTTGAGCTCCTTGATGATGCCAAGCATCGGCTCCGACTTGTCGGTCTCCATGCAGACGCCGACCACGACGACGCGGGCGCTGCGCGGCGCGCCCTCGAACACCTGTTGCAACACGCCTGGCACGCCGACGCATTCGAAGATCAGCGCGGGCTTCAGCGGCGGCAGCAGTGCCTGCAACGGCGGCCGCGCCGCCTTCTCCGCCTCGCTCATCTGGGCATGCTCGGCCCAGCTCGCATAAGGCTGCGTCTTCGCCGGGTCGACCACGACATCGGCGCCCATCTTCTCGGCGAGCAGCCGCCGCGCCGGCGAATAATCCGCGGCGACGATCGGGCCGAGCCCCCTGATCTTCAGCGCCGCGATCACCGCGAGGCCCACGGGCCCGCAGCCGATCACCAGCGGCACCTCGCCGCCCTGGATATTCGCCATCGCCACCGCGTGCACGCCGACCGCGAGCGGCTCGGTGAGCGCGGCGTGCTCGGCGGAGAGCCCGTTCGGCACTTCGAGCAGCAGCGGCTCACTGAGCACCATCTGCTCGGCATAGGCGCCGACATAGTCGTTGGAATAGCCGATGCCCTTCGGACCTTCCGGCGTCAGCAGCGCCGGCAGCGAGCAGACGCGCGTGCCGGGCTTCAGCTTGCGGGTGGTGCCCGGGCCGTAGTCGAGCACCTCGCAGCAAAACTCGTGGCCGAATACCACGTCGCGCGACAGGTCCATCGGCGTGCGGCCGGGCAGGAACTTGCTCAGCTCCACCATGCGGTGGGCATGCTTGCGCGCGTGCAGATCGGAGCCGCAGATGCCGCAGGCGAGCGTTTTGACCAGCACCTGGCCGGCACCCGGCTTCGGTTCGGGCATCTGGTCCACGACAATCTCGCCATTCCTGAAGATCGCTGCGCGCATAGTCCCTCCCGCGTGGGTTTCGTCCCACTCATTTTGATGCGTATTTCGTCTCGCGAAATGCACCATCGCGGATCAAATCCGCGGCAGGCTTTCGTCAGGACGCTATAGCACGGAGGGTCACCACGTGTAGCGCATAACACCCTTGCCGGCGTAGGACCGGGTGACGCTGGAGAACTCGCCTTCGAAGGTCGTCCCCACCGACCAGCCATTGCGCCAGCGCATTTCGAGCGAGGCAGTGGTCAGCGCGGCCTCGCTGGCCTGTGCCGCGCCGTTGACCACGAAGGCCGCACCGGGCAGCGTCTGGAACACGGCAGCGGCGCTGCGCTCCGGGTTGAAGTCATGTGCCCAGGCGAAGCGGCCGCGCAGCGTCAAGAGACCGCCATCGGCCGCGAACGATGTGTCGGTGCGCAGGCCGAGTTCGCTGCGAACGTCGGTAACGCTCTTGGCCGCATAGTTCAGCGCGAAGGTGCCGGCACCGGAGACCACGCTCTCCGCATAGGCCGGCAACTCGAAGCTGGTGAACTGGGCGGCCGCGTAAGGCGTCAGCCCCATCCATGGCGTCGCGGTGCGATAGCCACCCTCGAGCCGGCCCGACCACGCATTGGCATTGAAATTGGCGCGCAGATGATCGGTGCCCGCGGCGGTGACGACGCGGTCGGTGGTGATGTCCTGCCAGCCATAGGCCAGCGCCGCGCTGAGATAGGCGGCGCCGATGTTGTGGCGCAGGAAGGCGCCGGCCTGGAACAGGTCCGAGCGGCCCCAGCCGAGACCGCCGGTGCCGAAGCTGGTGCCGCCGCCGGCCAGCGCGAAGCCGGCGATCGTGTTCGGCGAGAAGCGGTAGTCGGCACCGACCGACGTGCCATAGACGCTGCTCGTGGTGTTGTTCGATCCCAGCATGGCGTTGCCGCTGGTGCTTTGCGAGCCGCCATAGCCTGCCGCCCAGATGCTCCAGCGCCGGTCGAAGTCGATCTGTTGCCGTGGCGCCTTGGCATCGATCGCGGCCAGTGCGTCGCGCGGCTCGGTATTTCGCGCCGCATAGGCAAGCGTTGCGCTCTCCTCGGCGAACGGCACTGCGCCTGCGCCCGTGCCGCCATCGCGGCCGGCAACGAATGGATCGGTCAGCAATCCCATGAACTGGTTCATCGCGCCGAACGTGGTCTGCTGCGATCCTGTCGCGCCCTCGCCCGAAAGCTGCGACAGGCCAGTCGCGGAACGGCCGGCAAAGCCGGCGTTGATGCCGCCATTGGTGTCGAAGAAGTTCTGCAACACGGTCGCGACCGCCTTCTGGTTGGCATTGAGGTCGGTGCGGCTGGTGTAGTCGAGCGCGAAGTTCAGGTAGGCGTGGCCGGCCTCGTAGCTGAGGCTCGTCACGAATCCCGCTGGCGTGCCTAGTGTATCAACGCCGGTAAAGGTGCCGCTACGGCCGCCAGCCGCCGACAGGATGGTGTATTGCTTCGCGACCGTGCTGTTGGCGGCGATGCTGACGCCGACCGATCCGGCGAGCGCGGCGCCGCCGGTGACGTTGACCGAGGTCGCGGCATTCGAACTGAGCTGGACGAGATACAGTGCGCCCGACTGGAAGGCGAGATTGCCTGCCACCGTCATCGCTGAGCCCGTCGTGCCGCTGCCGGGAGCAAGGATACCGCCGCTCGCGATCGTGGTGCTACCGACGGTGCCGACGCCTACCAACGCCCCGCCGGCATTCACCATGGTGAGGCTCGACGAAGCGATCGAGCCGTCGACCTGGAGGATGCCGCCGTTGACTGTCGTGGTGCCGGTATAGCTGTTGGTGCCCGACAGGGTCAGCGTGCCGCTCCCGGTCTTCTCCAGGCTGCCGGGGCCAGCCGGGGCACAGCCGCAGGGATCGACATCGGCGATCACGCCGCGGACCATCGTCGAGAGGTTGTTGCCACCGACCACGAGCGTGTTGCCGCCGCCGATATAGTAGGTGCCTGAGCCGGCGATCGAGCCGGCCGTGATCCGGCCATCACCGTTCGCACCGAGACTGCCGGCGAACGAGACGAACCCGGTGTCATTCGTGATGAACTGCGCGTTGCCGCCGGTCGAATTGCCGTAGAAGACCGTCGAACCACCGGAATTGGTGATGATGACGGCGCTGCCGGCGGTTGCATGGCCTTGAAACCACGCCTGACCGCCGTCGTTGTTGGTGATGACGGCGTTGCCGGCGGTCGTGGTATCGATCGCACAACACCCGCCGAACACGGTTTGGCCGCCAGAATTGTTGGTGATTGTCGCTCCGGCGGCCGACGACTGATCGTAAAATGTCGTGCTGCTATAGGAGCGATTGATGATGGTGGCAGTTCCGGCATTGGTCGACGCGGCAAAAATCGTGATTGCGCTGGTGTTGTCGATCGTCGCATTACCTGCGGTGCTGGTGTCCGTACCCCCATACGTTCCAAACCGCGTGCTGCCGAAAATAGTCTGCGTGATCTTGGCGTTGCCGGCGCTGCTCGCGCCGAGAAATGCGAGGCTGGACTGATTGGTGATCGCCATCGCACCCGCGATCGTCGCGCCGGAGAATTCCGTGTATCCATTGTTGGTCAGACTGGTGATCGCGGAAGTGTTGGCATTCCGGACATAGAGGAACCCGTCATTACTGACCTGGCCGACGATCGAGGCGGTGTGGCTGGCGTCGCCCAGCACCAGGGTCGCGCAATTGCAGATCGCAGTGCCGCCGCTATAGGTGTTGGTACCGAGCAACACCACCGTGCTGCGCCGAAACGTACTATCCGTGATCGTCAGCCTGCCCGGACCGTTGCCGTCGGCAATGTTGCCGGCGATCGTCAGCGTCTTGCCGTTGGCGTCGAGCGCGCTGCCATAGGTGGAACTGTTGATGTTGAAATTGTTGGCGATGGTCAGGTTGCTGGTGCCGCCGATCTGCACCCGGGCGTCCTGCAATGTCACAGCGCCGGAGCCGAATGAGCTGCTGTTGGTCGCGCGCACCGTGGTGCCGATCACGGAGGTACCGCCGGAATAGGTGTTGCTGCCCGAGAGCGTCACCGGGGCACCTGTTCCTGTCGAGTCCTTGATCAGGAGGCTGCCGCTGCCGCCCGCACCGTCGGCGATGTTGCCTGAATAGGTGAAGCGGTATCCGTTGGAATCGATCGTGCCGCCGTTGGCATTGATCGCTGCCTCGTTCGCGATGGTGTAATTGCCGCCGGCCTGCAACGTGCCGCCGTCGAAGGTCAGCCGCCCGGTGCCGATCGCCGACGAGACGATCGCACCGGGTGTGCCGACCGTATCGGTGCCGACCACCAGAACGCTGCCGCCGCCGGCGACGCCGCAGGCTGTGCCGCAGATCGTGGTGCCGCCGGTGTAGGTATTGGCGCCCGACAACACCAACGTCCCGCCGCCATTGAGCACGATATCGCCCGCGCCGCTGATCACCCCGGTCATCGTGTTGGTGTTGCCGGCCGCGACGGTGACGACGGGATCGCTGTTGATGACGATGTTGTTGGCGATGGAGAGGCCGTTACCGTTCAGCACTAGCGTGGTG
>CALRXG020000372.1:0-7491 GCA_943372075.1 Bordetella parapertussis
GGAACCGACTTAATTTCAGAATACCGTACAAGACCTTGCACGCACAACCGCCGAACTGGCCGTTGACTGAAAATCAGGATACCGGATGATCTAGCAGTAAAGAAATGTACTGAACCACGTTGAGCCGTGATTATTGAATGCAGACTATGGCGTCATGCCTGTATGATTTCCAAATACCCTATAGCTATAGTTTTGATAGCTTCACATCAGCATTGCAGGCGCATCCCCGTCGGCGGATGTGGAGCGGACGCCGTCGCTTGCTGACGGCCGTGTAAGTCGGGGGCGATATCTCCCCTGCCAACCAACGGACCACTGATTGCAATAGTACAACGGCCGTCAATCGCTTAACGTGGCTGTTCCTGGGGGTCCAAACAGCAATCCTAGTCGGCTCGCGTGGCAAGGCGGTGGACGGCGATGTTCGGTATGCGGAGCGTAGGCAGGAGTTCGCAAGACCTTTACACCTACTCCAAAGCTTGATTGTTGGCCTAAGCTCTAATGGGCCGTAGGTTCAAATTTCCCGTCGGGACCTACCGCACGCCAAAAAACGAGGTTCCGCGCCGAAGTGGCCTGAGATCGCGGCGCGTGCCGAAGTGCTTTTTTCGAGTGCCCCGGGATGGCGCGGAAGCTGAGAGCGATTCGGCTCAACAGGAGGCTCGGTCGCTACTTAGTAGCCGCGCGTCGCACCGATTGTCGCCGGCACCGTGCCGGCAACACGGTAGGCCTGGATGTTAGCGGCAACAATCGCCGCGGCCGTGTCGCGATCGGTCGGTGCGGAGATGTGTGGCAGCACCGTCACCTTCGGATGCGACCAGAAACCGGAAGCTTTGGGAAGGGGTTCGACATCGAACACGTCGAGTACGACGTGAGAAAGGTGGTCAGCGCCAAGCACCGCTATCAAATCCTCCGCCACAACAACCGGCCCTCGAGAGAAATTGATCAGGCTCGCGCCGTGCTTCATCTTCGCGAGCCGCCGCGCATTGATCAGCCCTCGCGTCTCGGATGTGAGAGGCAGCAAACAAACCACGATGTCGCTTGTTGAAAGCACCGCATCAAGCGCCGCTTCCCCGGAGTAGGTTTCCATCCCCTCGAATTTCTTCGGCGAGCGGCTCCACCCCTTAACGGAGAAGCCAGCACCGGTCAGTCGTGCCGCCGCCGCAGCGCCCAGCGCACCTAGCCCGAGCAAGCCAATCGTGATGTCGCGAGGATGCTTATAGGCACGCTGGGCCCAAACACCCTGTTCTTGCTGTCGGCGGTAGGCCGGCATGTCGCGTTGCAGAAAGTAGGTCCAGGCAATCACCGCCTCGGCCATAGTGCGGGCGAGTTCGGGGTCGACCAGGCGTACGATAGGCGGTGCGGCCGGACCCAATTCGTCTAGCAGTCGCTCGACGCCTGCCCACAGACTATGGATCCAGACCAAGCCCTGAAGCTCAGCCACCTCAGCAGGATCAGGATTGGTGACGATCGCAATCTCAACCGAAGCCTTGTCCGCGGCCGTGAGATCCGCGAATGGCAGGATGGTCTCGCTTGGCATCGATGCCAAAAGGGCGCCGCACCAGGCGGATGTGCCGGCGCGGTCTCGTGTGAGGAAAGCAATGGGACTTCCCATAGCTCTAATCGTCCTCAATGGGCAAACACTGAGGCGAAATCCTTGAAGCCTTTGACTTCGATCGGATTGCCGCTCGGATCGAATAAGAACATCGTCCGCTGCTCGCCCGGTTGCCCTTCGAAGCGGATTACGGGGGGAATGTCAAAGACGATGCCGGCGGCCTCGAGCCGAGCGGCCAGTGACATCCAGCCTTCGAGCGGCAGCACGACACCGAAATGCGGCATCATCACCGTATGGTCGCCGACGCGGCCGGTGCGGGTGACTTCGAAGGGTTTGCCCAGGTGCAGCGAAATCTGGTGGCCGAAGAAATTGAAGTCGATCCAAGTGTCGGTGCTGCGGCCCTCCTCGCAACCGAGGACCTCACCATAAAAGCGGCGGGCGTCCGCAAGGTCGGTAACGTGATAGGCGATATGGAAAATCGAGCGCATCGAAAGATCCTTTCTGGACGGACCGATTGACTGAAATCAGAGAGCAGATCTATCGGTTTAAAACTCTTTGGGATCGTTTTGCGTTGTGATTGCTGTGTGGCGAACATAGCGTCAGACCAGTTCGATTTCCCAATACCCTTAGGCTATAGATTTGATAGCTTCGCGGTAGTAGTACGCGCATCCCACTAAAACCTGAGTCGACCACGTCTCTTTTCAGCTACGCCGTAAGATCGGAAGCTCGGTCGCCCCTGCTAACGCTGCTGATGGGTTGGCAACTGATGCAATCATACATCGCTGTCGTATTTTAAACGCGGCGTTGTTTTTACGTCTGGATACGCAATTCTGTTTTAGTTGGCTCGCGAGCGATCATGGCGTCAGGCTTGTCTATATGCCAGGCATATAAAAGATGACGGCTGTTGGCGCCATTCGCTCCGCCGAGCTTCGTCGGATGTTTTGGGCGCGAAGCCGGAAGACTGCATACTGGAGGATGAATGGATATGGCAAAAACAACATTCACGTTTGCTAATGGGGCTGGCTTTCAGCTTTCTGGACACCTCGAATCGCCAGAGGGGACGCCGCGGGGCTGGGCGATTTTCGCCCACTGCTTCACCTGCGGAAAAGACAGTCGCGCCGCCGTTCATATCTCGCGCGCGCTGTCGCGCGCGGGCATCGGGGTCTTGCGATTCGATTTCGCAGGAACCGGGATCAGCGGCGGGACGGTGAAACCGTTGAGCTTCGGGTCGGACGTTGACGACTTACGTGCAGCCGCAAAGGCGATGGCGGCGGCAGGTATGTCAGCCTCCCTCCTTGTCGGGCACAGCCTGGGTGGTATCGCTGCGATCGTGGCCGCTACCGAGTTGCCTGACGTTACTGCGGTAGCGACGATCGGCGCGCCAGCCGACCTTCAGCATATTTTGCGCGTATTCCGACCGAATGACCTGGACGCCATCAGGAGTGAGGGCGAGGCTACGGTGGAAATCGCCGGCAGACCCTTCCTCATCCGCCGCAGCTTCTTGGAGGCGATTGAGGGGATCGACATTGAGAAGTCCATTGCATCTCTGCGGCGTCCGGTGCTGGTCATGCATTCTCCGGTGGATCAGGTGGTCGGCATTGACCACGCATCGCGAATATTCGTCGCGTCCAAGCACCCTAAAAGCTTCATCTCGCTCGACACGGCGGACCACCTTCTCACCGACGTTGCAGACGCGAATTACGCCTCGGCTATGGTGGCGGCATGGGCGGTCCGCTTTCTTCCGACGCTGACGGCGGATATTCCGCAGGTCGAGGAGGCCAAGGGTGTCGTCGCCACCGAGACTCTTTCGGGGAAATTCCAACTCAACGTCCGCAGCGGGGCGCACCATTTGCTCGCCGATGAGCCGGCATCGGTGGGTGGTCTCGGAACCGGCCTATCTCCCTACGAACTGGTATCCGCCGGCCTCGCAGCCTGCACGGTGATGACGATGCGTCTCTACGCTGACCACAAGGGCTTTCCCCTTGAACGAGCGAGCACCACCGTGCAGCACGGAAAGGTGCCCGGGATGATGCCGCCTGACCGATTTACCCGAACTATCGTACTCGATGGCCCGCTGAGTGATGAGCAGCGCGCGCGGATACTCGAGATCGCGGATCGGTGTCCCGTCGACCTGAGTCTCATCCGGGGGTCGGACGTGCAGACCGAACTCGAGAGCAGCGGTCAGGCGGTGGACGCCCTCGAGGCTGGCTTTACCTTGGCGCACATGGGGAGGGGCGATGGCTGATGACATCTACGTTTGCCGGGAACACATTCGAGTCCTCAAGCAACCAAGGGAATAGGCCTTTTGCATGTTTCATCGCCTCGACGATCAGCGAGCCATCTCGCGTCAACAATGGGGGCACTCCGGCAAACCAGTGGCGATATCGACCATCGTCAGATTCTGGATGAACGATCCCGCCACCGATGTGCCGCATGGTCGACCTTGTCGACCTCGCAGAGACCTGGCGGTGGGCTTTTCCAGTCATTGAACGTCCGGATCGGGACCTCACGCCGGATTGCCGAATAGAAGCCCACGCGTCGCCGCCTGACGCCGCTCGTTGCGACTTTGACGTCGACAAGCAGGCGGTCGATGGTTGCTGCGCTGACGGCCAGAACACCAGTGCGATCAGCGAGGCCAAGCTGCAATCGGCCATGCTGCTCGAGGGCCGGCAGCAGCGTCGGGATCATCTCCTTGAGCCGCTTGCCGCGACGCGATCCGACGCCAACCATAGAGCCTTACACCGCGTCCTCGATTGTCGCGCCATATCGACGTTTGCGCTCCGGCCCGGGTTTGATCCCGTCCGGATCAGCCGCCTCGTGCAGGCAAAGTGCACGCACCGCGTGCTCGCGATGCCAGCCCGTCGTCGCACACAGCGCGTCCAGAATCCGCCCTTCTCCGCCCGTCTGGCCGACCGGTAACGCTCCGTCACCGCCGACATCACCTCGCGACGCAGCGATCCGCAGGCCATTATCGACGAAGGAGCATTGGCTTATTCGCTCGACATCGACCTGTCCTGGGCGGTGCAGAACGCGTTGCCGTCGCTGGCTGCCGCCGAAGAAGCAACAATGCTACGCTTGATGCGCGACATCGACCTAATTTAGGCGATCGGCTCAAGGTTGCGAACGGCAAAGATCCGCTGCGGTTCGGCATAACCCCTGATCGATCGTTCGCCGACATTATCGAGCCCGATAGTCTCCGCCACCGCATCGGCCAGCACGGCATCCAGCAGTATTTGAGAATCAGAAGCCGAGCCGCAAAGGCGCGAGGCCAAGTTGATCACGCTGCCGATCGCGGTGTAGTCGATGCGACCCTCATAGCCGACGGTGCCAACGGTGGCGATTCCCATCGCGGCGCCGACGCCAAAGCCGATGGCGTAACCGGCGGCACGCCAGCGCAGGATCAGCAACTGCGCCGCAGCCTGCATATCGATCGCCAGTCGCACGCCGCGCAGCGCCGGCTCGTCACATTCGACCGGCGCGTTGACCAGCACCATCAGCCCGTCGCCGGCGAAGCCGGTCAGCGTTGCCTGGTGCCGGGTGATCACCGCGCCAAGCGCGCCATAATACTCGCAAAGCAGCGCCATGATCTCGTCGGGCTGAGCATCGGAAGAGAACGCCGTGAAACCGCGTAGGTCCGCGAAAATCGCGACGACTTCGCGACGCTGTCCATCCAGCAATCCCTGCTGTCCGGAATCCTCGACCAGTTCGGCCACCTGCGGCGCCAGAAATCGCTTCAACCGGCTGATGCGTTCTGATTTCTCTTTCGAGATTGCGAGTTCGCCCGCCATTTCATTAAAGCGATCGGCGAGTCGTTGCAGTTCGTCGCCCGTCGAGATCGTGATGCGGTGGTCAAATTGTCCGGCGCCCACGCGCCGCACACCCTCCTCCAATTGACGGATCGGTCCGGCCATGCGGCGCGCCAACCACCAGGCCAGCGACAGCGCGAACAGCGCGCCGGTCACGATCAGCGTCAGCGAGCGCCACAACGCCGCGCGGATCGGCGCAAAGGCTTCCCGCACCGGTTGCTGTGCAACCACGGTCCAGCCCAGACCGGCGAGAGGCGCCGCGGTCGCAATCACGGCCTCGCCGTCGACATCGGAGGTGACAACCGCGACACCGTTGGCATCGGCAACCGCGGATCTGAGCCGACTGAAGCCGTCGGAAGCGCTGCTGCCCCGCAACACCAGAGTGATATCGGGATGCGCGATCAGCCGGCCGCTATCATCGACGACGTAAGCCTGGCCGGTGTGGCCGATCCTGATCGAAGCGATGACGTCCCAGATCAGTTTCAGATTAATATCGGCAAGAGCGATGCCCGCGGCGGCGCGATTGCCGGCGACGGCGATGGTCATATAGGGCTCGGAGTCGCGCTCATAATGAACCGGGCCGAACCAGACCTTGTCGGCTCGTGCGCCCACGACACCGGGTTCGGTCGACATATCGACGCCGCGACCGAACCGGTCATGTCCCTGGCGGGAGATAAACGCACGCTCGGTGCCGGTTTCATCGACCAGGGTGATCGACGAGATGGCCGGCACCTGGCGCAGCAGCCGCAGCGCATCGATGCGGTGCCGTTCGTCCTCGCCCTGTACCCATGGCAACTGCACGACCCAGCCGAGCTGGTCGTGGATGCCGTCGACAAAATTCTGAATGCGGCTGGCCGCCGAGCGGGATTCCGCCTGCAGCAGATCGCTGAGTGTTTTGCGCTGGTCGCGATAACCGAACCATGCCTCGCTCGCCGCGCCTAGCAGCAGCGGGACCACCACCGCGATAAAGAGCGTGATGAAATATTTGACAAAGAGCGAACGCCGCGGCCGGCTCACTGCATGCGCCTGACATGAAGAACAAAAACCGGCTGCGCCGCGCGTCGCCGCGGCCAATGTGCCGAAAAATTGCGTCGTCTCATTGCCAAATCTTCGCTGCAGCGGACTTTCGACGGTGCCATCTCGATCATCTATCACGAATTCACCCCGAAAAGATTGCCCCGCCCGCGGACGTTCGGCCGAGGATTTTCGGTTCTGATTGGACATGCGCCCATTGACCTGCTTGATTGCCACGATCCGATCGGATATGCGCCAAGGCAGGTGCTCCTGCCGGGTAACGAGATAGCTCAACATGCGACGACGCACGTTCCTGGCGGGAATGGCGGCTACGCTGGCATTCGGTCCGTCAGCCACGTTGGCGCAGGCCCAATCCGGAAAGCGCCGCCTTGGAATCCTGATGGCCAATGCCGAAACCGATCCCGTGGCGCAAACTTCCGCCGCAGCGCTGTCGCGGGGCTTGGACGCGCTGGGCTGGCGTGAGGGTGTCAGCCTCCAGATCGACTGGCGCTGGGCCGGCGGCGACTTAGCTGTGCTGGAACGTCAGGCCGCAGAATTGGTGGCCACCGGTCCGGACGTGCTATTTGCCCAGGCAAGCCCCTCGATCGCCGCCTTGCGCCGGAACACCCGCAGCATTCCGATCATTTTCACGATGGTTACCGACCCCGCTGGACAAGCCTTCGTCAACAGCCTCAATCGTCCTGGCGGCAACGCCACCGGGTTCAGCGATTTTGATCCGCCAATCGCCGCCAAATGGCTGGCCATGCTGACGCAAATCACGCCGACGGTTGCGCGCGCAGCGGTGCTCTACAATCCGGCGACGGCTCTCTATGCGGGGCTTATGATGCCGGTCATCGAGAACGCGGCAGCATCATTTGCGTTCGGCGTGAGGCCGGCTTCTTATCGCGACGCCACCGAGATTGGCGGCGTGATGACGGAGCTTACCCGCGAACAGAACAGCGGACTGCTGGTTCTGACGGACATCTCCGCAACCATCCATCGGGACACGATCGTTGCTTTGGCGGCGCAACACCGCCTGCCGACGGTTTATTTTCAGCGCGCGTTCGTCGCTGCGGGCGGGCTGATGTCTTACGGCATCGACTATGCCGACGTGTTCCGCCGTTC
>CALRXG020000373.1:0-7481 GCA_943372075.1 Bordetella parapertussis
GACCTGTCGGTCGGCATCGATCCGCTCGGAGCGCTTGGCGGCGAGGGCGATCACGCGCTCTTCGTCGGCGAGCTCGATGGTCTTCTTCTGGTCGATGTTGAGCACCTCGCGGGTCCGGGAGGAGGCGATCCGCTCGCTCTCCAGGGCCAGCTCGACATCGATCCGCTGGCGCTCGATGGCGTCGCGGCGCTTCAGCTCGGCGGCCTCGATCGCCTCGGTGCGCTCGATCTCGAGCCCACGGGTCTCCCGCTCGGCGCGGATGCGCTGCGCGGCGACCGACTTCTCCTGCGAGATCCGCGCGGCCTCAATCGATTCGCGGGAGGCGATGTCGGCTTCTTCAATCGCGCGGGTGCGTGCGATCTCCAGGGCACGGACGTGTTCCTCCTGCGCGATCCGCGACGCCTCGGTGGCGTCGCGCGCGGTGATCCCGGCAATCTCGATCGCCTGGTTGCGCTCGATCTCGAGCTTGCGGGTGGTGTGGTCGGCGGCGATGCGCTCGGCGGCCAGCGTCTTCTCTCTGATAATGCGGGCGGCTTCGACCGCCTTCTGCGCCTCGATCTCGGCTTCCTGGATGGTGCGGACCTGCTGGATTTCCAGCGCGCGGGTGCGCTCGTCGGAGGAGATGCGCTCGACGTTGACCGTCATGGTCTGGGCAATACGCGCCTTCTCGGTGGCCTCGCGGGCCGCGATCTCGGCCTCGTCGACCGCGCGCGTGCGCTCGATCTCGCGACGGCGGGTCTCCTCCTCATTGGCGATGCGGGCATCGGTGACGACGCGGTCCTGCTGGATGCGGGCTTTCTCGATCGCTTCACGCGCGGCGATCTCGGCCTCCTCGACGGTGCGCATCCGCTCGATCTCGCGCTGGCGCACCTCGCGCTCCGAGGCAATGCGGGTGGTATCGACCGAACGCTGGTTGGCGATCCTGACCTTCTCGATCTCCTCGCGCGCCAGCAGCTCCTTCTCCTCGACCGCACGGGTCCGCTCGATCTCCTTGTGCCTTGTCTCGCGCTCCGAGGCGATCCGGGCCTCGGTGATGGCCTGCTCGTTGGCGATGCGGGACTTCTCTATCGCTTCCCGCGCCATGATCTGGGCCTGCTCGGCCTCGGTCTCGCGCAGCGCGCGTTCGCGGGCGACCTCGGTGCGTTGCAGGGCGCGGCGCATCTCGATGTCGCGCTCCTGCTCGAGGCGGGCAGTCTCGCTCTCGCGCTCGATCTCCAGCGCCTGCCGCTCGGCTTCGAGATTGCGGGAACGGATCTTGATCATCGAGTCCTGCTCGATGTCGTTGCGCAGCTTGCGCTTGGCCTCGATGTCCTCCATCAGGCGGGTCAGGCCTTCGGCATCGAAGCGGTTCGAGGGGTTGAAATATTCGAGGTCGGTCTGGTCGAGATCGGTGATTGCGACCGATTCCAGCTCCAGACCGTTCTGCGCCAGCGCTTCGGCGGCATTGGCCTTGACGCGCGCGACATAGTCGCCGCGCTGCTCGTGCATCTGCTCCATCGTCATTTCGGAGGCAACGGACCGGATCGCTGAGATGAATTTGCCGGAGAGCAGGGTGTGGAGCTGCTCGGGCTCCATGGTGCGGCGGCCGAGCGTGGCGGCGGCGATCGAGACGGCGTCGCGGGTCGGCTGGACCCGGACGTAGAAGTCGGCCTCGATGTCGACGCGCATGCGGTCGCGGGTGATCACGGCGTCCTGCCGGGAGCGCACGATTCCCATCGGCAGCACGTTCATGTTGACCGGCGTATAGTCGTGGATGAACGGCAGCACGAAGGCGCCGCCATTGATCACCACGCGCTCGCCCATGAAGCCGGTGCGGACGAAGGAGACCTCCTTCGACGAGCGGTGATACAGCCAGTTCACGACATAGACGATGATGATGATCGCGACGATTGCGACGATGAGCCAGAGGATCAATTCACCGACCAGCATCCCCGACATATCTTCCTCCCTTGGTCACGGCGGCTCTAGCGCACGCCGATCGCCTTGAATTTGCGAACCTGTTCCGTCAGCGCCCGCTCGACCGGCAGGCGCTCCATCGAGGAGGCGCCGTAGAAGCCGTGGCAGTTGCGGGTCTTCTTCATGATGAAATCGGCATCCGCGGGATCCGCGATCGGACCGCCATGCGCGAGCACGATGATGTCTGAGTTGACGCTGAGCGCGGCCTCGGCCCATGCCTCGATGCGGGCAGGGCAGTCTTCGAGCTTCGGCGCGGTCTGCGCGCCGATCGTGCCGCCGGTGGTCAGCCCCATGTGGCAGACGACGATGTCGGCGCCGGCGATCGCCATCGCGGTCGCCTCCTGCTCGCTGAAGACATAGGGCGTGGTCAGCAGGTTCTTCTCATGGGCCTTCGCGATCATGTCGATCTCGAGCGCGTAAGACATGCCGGTTTCTTCGAGATTGGCGCGGAAGGTGCCGTCGATCAGGCCGACGGTCGGAAAGTTCTGTACGCCGGCAAAGCCGAGCGCCTTGAGCTGGTCGAGGAACACGTCCATGTCACGGAACGGATCGGTGCCGTTGACGCCGGCGAGCACCGGTGTGTTGGTCACGACCGGCAGGACTTCGGCGGCCATCTCGACGACGATGGCGTTGGCATCGCCATAGGGCATCAGTCCGGCCAGCGAGCCGCGGCCGGCCATGCGGTAGCGGCCGGAATTGTAGATCACGATCAGGTCGACGCCGCCTGCTTCCTCGCATTTCGCCGACAGCCCGGTGCCGGCGCCGCCGCCGACGATCGGCTCGCCGCGTGCGATCATGGCATGAAACTTCTTCAACAGTGCCGCGCGTTCAAACCTCGCCATGGGTCACCTCGCCACTCTGCGCCGGCCACCGGCGCGTCCGAGCAAAGGACGGAACGCGCTGACGATGGCGGCGGTGAACTCGGGATCGTTGATGTTGCGCTTGACGCGGATGATCTGGCGGTTGCCGGTCTGCCGCACGGTGCGCTCCAGCGTGCGGAACAGCGCGGCGTCCGCCTCAGGGTCCCAGAACGGCTGGCCCGGCGCATCGAGCGCGGAGACGCCGCCCTCGGGCAGAAAGAAGCGCACCGGTCCATCCATCTGGTTGAGGCGTTCGCCGATCCAGCGGCCCATCCGCTCGTTCTCTTCAGGCGTGGTCCGCATCAAGGTGACTTGCGGATTATGGACGTGGAATTTGCGCTGCCGGTAGCGCTCCGGGATGGTGTCGGGTGCGCCGAAGTTCACCATGTCCAGCGCGCCGACCGAGCCGACATAGGGCACACGGTTGCGGATGATGGCGCCGAAGCGATCCTCGGTGGCCGGGAACACGCCGCCCATCAGGAGGTCGCAGACTTCGGTCGTGGTGAGATCGATGACGCCGGCGAGCTGGCCGGATTCGACCAGTTTCTCCATCGAGCGGCCGCCGACGCCGGTGGCGTGGAACACGAGACACTCGAAATCCTGGCGCAGGTCGGCCGCGATCTTCTGCACGGCCGGCGTGGTGACGCCGAACATGGTGATGCCGATGGCGGGAAGCTGCGTGCCCGCGGCGCGCTGCTTACTCACCTGCTCGTCGAGCCGGGCCTTGACCATGCCGACCAGCGCATGGGCGCCGTTGCCGAGCACGGCGCGCGAGATCGAGTTGAGCCCCTGCACGTCGGTGACCGAATACATCATGGTGATGTCGGCGGGCCCGACATAGGGACCGACGTCGCCGGAGGCGACCGAGGAAATGATGATCTTGGGCACGCCGACCGGCAGCGCTCGCATCCCCGGCGCGACCAGCGATGCACCGCCCGAGCCGCCTGCCGAGATGATCCCGGCGATGTTGCCCTGGCGGCGCAGCCATCGTTCGAACGCCTCCGCCATCGCCGTCACCGAAGTTCCGCGATCGGCGCCGAACACGCCCGAGCCGCCGCGGCCGTGGTTCAGTGCGATTTCCTGCGCGGTGACATCGCAGCTCGCCGCCTTGCCGCTGGTCGAGACATCGACCAGCCGGGTCCGCAGGCCGCTGCCCGCGACGATGTCGCGGATGAAGCGCAGCTCCGCGCCCTTGGTGTCGAGCGTTCCGACCACCAGCACGACGGGCGGCCCCGACGTTCTGGATGTCGTCGGCTCGCGCCGTTGGCGGGTGGCCTCTTCGAGCCGCGTGACGCCGGTGGACTGTGTCCGCGCCGCTGCTTCGATGCGGGCGATCGGCACCGGCTGCGACCAGCGCGTCGGCAACACGGGATTGGAGACGTAGATGCGGAGCGGGCCTTTGCGTTCCGGTTGCGGTGCGCCCGCAGCTTCGGCCTTCGCCGGAGCCACCCCGGCATCAGTCTCATCGGTGCCGTGGGTGCCGACGCCGAGCAGTCGCTGCTGCAACTCGCGGTCGGTGGCGAGACGGGCGGAGCCGATGATGCGATTGATCCGGCCATTGACCATGATCGCGACGTTGCGCGACACCGCCGTTGCGACGCCGATATTCTGCTCGATGACCAGGACCGAGATGTCGCCTTCATCGCCGAGCCGCAGCAGCATGTCCTCGACCTGCGCGACGATCACGGGCGCGAGGCCCTCGGTCGGCTCGTCCATGATCAGGAGTTGCGGGTTGGTCAGTAATGCGCGCGAGATCGCCAGCATTTGCTGCTCGCCGCCGGAGAGCTGGTTGCCGCCATTGGTCTTGCGCTCGGCGAGGCGCGGGAAAGTGTCGTAGATGCGCTCGATGGTCCAGGCACCGCGGCGCAGGCCGCCGGCCAGCGCGAGGTGCTCGTCGACGGTCAGCGAGCGCCACAGGCGGCGCCCCTGCGGCACATAGCCGACGCCGAGCCGGGCGATCCGCGCCGGATTGAGTTTCGTGACCTCCTCGCCGCGGATCCGGATCGAGCCGCCGCTGGCGTGGACCAGGCCCATGATCGCCTTGCACAGCGTGGTCTTGCCCATGCCGTTGCGGCCGACCACCGAGAACACGCCGGTGTCGAGCGTGAGATCGACGCCCTGTAGCGCGTGCGAATGGCCGTAATAGACGTCGAGGCCCTTCACCTCGAGCGCGGGCGCGGTGCGGCGGTCATTCATGGCCGCCTCCAAGATATAGCTCCTGCACCTCGGGATCGGATTCGATCTCGCGCGGCAGGCCTTCCTTGAAGATGCGGCCATTGTGCATCATCGTCACGCTCTCGACCACGCGCAGCGCGACGTCCATGTCGTGCTCGATGATGATGTAGCCGATATGCGCCGGCAGCGAGGTCAGGATCTCGATCAGCTCGCGGCGCTCGGTCGGCGACAGTCCGGCAGCCGGCTCGTCGAACAGGATGAAGCGCGGCGCACCGGCAAGTGCGAGGGCGATCTCGAGCTGGCGCTGCTGGCCGTGTGCGAGCTCGGCGACGCGCTGGTCTTTCACGCCGGCCAGGTGCACGGCCTGCACCAGCGTTGCGGTCGCGTGCATCAGTGCATCGTTCTGCCCCGGGCGCAGGAACGAGAAGCGTCCGCGCGAGACGCCGCGGCAGGCGAGGTAGACGTTGTCCTGCACGGTGAGGCCGGGGAACAACGCCGAGATCTGGTAGGTGCGGCGCAGGCCCCGGCGGATGCGCTCATAGGGCGGGAATTGGGTGATGTCCTCGCCGAAGAAGCGGATCGTGCCGGAAGAGGGCGGGAAGTCGCCGGTGATGCAGTTGAACAGCGTAGTCTTGCCGGCGCCGTTCGAGCCAAGCACCGCGCGGCGTTCGCCGGGGCGCACGGTGATGGTGACGTCGGTCAGCGCTGCCAGCGCGCCGAACAGCCGCGTCACGCCGCGCAGCTCCAGTGCTGCGCCGGCGCCGACCGCCGATAGCCGCTGCGCGACGCTATCCATGACGGCCTCCGCCTGGACGTTGCGTCGAGGTCGTATTGCGGCGACGCCAGCGCTCCCACAGGCCGATCACGCCGTCGGACGACCAGAACACGATGGCGAGGAAGCCGAGCCCGATCAGCAGCCGGAAGCGGTTGCCGTCGAGCCCGAGCTTGATCAGCACGTCGAGCGCGAAGGTCCGCAGCAGCACGAAGATCAGCGCGCCGATGAACGGGCCGATCGGCCGCGTGATGCCGCCGACCACGGCGATGATCAGGACATCGATGCAGGCGCCGACGCTGACCGAGCCGGGCGAGATCTGCCGGTAGTTCCAGACCTGCAGCACGCCGCCGAGCGCTGCGATGAAGGCCGCGAAGGCATAGGCCGCGATACGGTGGGCATTGGGGTTGAAGCCGAGTGCCGCCATGCGCCGCGAGTTGTCGCGCACGCCCTGCAGCGCGAGGCCGAACGGCGCCCGCGAGACATACTGGACCGCGAAGTAGCAGATCGCGGCGACACCGAGCGTCACATAGTAGAACGCGATATCGGCACGCCAGTCGACGCCCCAGAAGTGTGGCGTGGCCACGGTATTGATGCCGGTGTGGCCGTTGAAGATCGCCCAGTTCTGGTTGGTGAAGTAGTAGAAAGCCGCGCCGATCGCGAGCGTGATCATGATGGTATAGATGCCCTCGGTACGCACCGCGAGCGCTCCGCCGAGCGTGCCGAACAGTGTCGCCAGCGCCAGCGCCATCGGGGTCGCCAGCCACCACGGCCAGCCGAGGCTGATATTGGTGCTGCCGCTGACGCCGAACACCGCGACCATGTAGCCGGCGAAGCCCGCGATCGTGAGCTGCATCAGGCTGACCATGCCGCCATAGCCGGCGAGGAACATCAGGCTCAACGCGATGATGCCGAGGATCAGCGTGGTGGCGAAGATCTCGATCAGGAAGAAGCCATTGGCGATCAGCGGCATGATCACCAGGATCAGCGCGACCAGCCAGGCCGCCGGGTTCTGAAATTCCGGCCAGGCGTGGATCAGGGCGCGGCGGGTCGCATTGGCGGATCGGTCGGGGCGAAGCTGGGTGCTCTGCAGCAACGACATCTCATCGCCTCGCGAGCAGGCCCTGCGGCCGCAGCGCCAGAACCAGCACCATGATCAGGAAGGTGACGACGATGGCGTAGGTCGGGATGTAGACCGAGCCGAGCTGCTCGGCGAGCCCGATGATCACGGCGCCGAGCGCCGCTCCCGGGATCGAGCCCATGCCGCCGACGATCACGACGACAAGTGAGGCGAGCAGGAAGCGGGTGTCTTCGCCCGGCGACAGCGACTGGAAGGTGCCGCCGACGACACCGGCGATGCCGGCAAGCCCCGCGCCGAGCGCGAACACCAGCACGAACACCAGCTGGATCCGCACCCCGGTCGCAGCCAGGATGTCGCGGTCATCGACGCCGGCGCGCACGATCATGCCGATCCGGGTGCGGTTGAGCGCCAGCCACATCGCGATCCCGATCACCACGGACGCGGCGAGGATAACGAGCCGCACCAGCGGATATTGCAGGTAGACCGGCTCGCCGGACGACTTGATCGCAGTCAGCAGCGGTAGCTGCACCGGACCGATCAGCCAGCTCGGGGTCTGGACCTGGTAGAAGTCGCCGCCGAACACCCACAGCATCAGGTCGGCGAACACGATCGAGAGTCCGATCGTGACCATGGTCTG
>CALRXG020000374.1:0-7477 GCA_943372075.1 Bordetella parapertussis
CGCAGGAAGGCGATGAACTTGCGGAAGCCGTCCGGGCCGTCGGCCGCGCCGGGATTGTGCTGCACATAGCGGTTGCCGACATAGGCGAGGGCCGCGTCGGCGTCCTTCTGGTTCAGTCCCTTGTCGTAGAAGGCCAGCACTGCCTTGCGGTTGGCTTCCTGTTGCGCCTCGCTGGTGGCCGCCATCGCGGACGAGGACGCGAGCGCGAGGAGGAGAGCGGCGACGGCTGACCGCGGCCGGAGAAGGGTCTTCATCTGGAGGCTCCCGAGGATGAGCGATGGATAGCGCTCTCTACAGCGTCCATCTCCCGCCCGAAAGAACGCACTCCTGGCTCACATGGTTACCGAGAGATACCGGCCTCACGCCGCCTTCGCCGCCGCGCCATGCGCGTGCTTGTCGATGGCGTCGATGATCTCGGGCCACATCGGAATCGGCAGCGCATGGCCCATGCCCTCGATCATCAGGAGCTTGGCACCCGGGATCGAGACCGCGGTGTCCTTGCCGCCTTCGGGATGCACCAGCGGATCGATGGTGCCGTGGATCACCAGCGTCGGCGCCTTGACGCTGCGCAGGCGCTCCTTGCGACTGCCGGAGGCGAGGATGGCGCGAAGCTGGCGGCCGACGCCCTCCGGATTGAGGCCGCGCTCAAAGGTGCGCCGCGCGCGTTCCGGATCGAGCGCCTCATCCTGCGGGAACGAGCCGTTGCGCAGCACTTTCCAGGTCTGTCCGAAGCGGACGAAATACTCCTCCTTGCTCTTCGGCGGCGGCGCCATCAGCACCGCGGTCGCCTCGCGGGTCGGGCCGGGGATCTTGGGATTACCCGTGGTCGACATGATCGAGGTCAGCGAGCGCACACGCTCGGGGAAGGTGATGGCAACCTCCTGCGCGATCATCCCGCCCATCGAGGCGCCGACCAGATGCGCGGTGCGGATGCCGAGCGCGTCCATCAATCCGATCGTGTCGCGGGCCATGTCTGCGAGTTTGTAGGGCGCGGCGACCGGGATTTTCAGGAAGCGCAGCTTGATCAGTTCGAGCGCGGTCAGCCGCTTGCCGCCGCTCATCCGCGACGACTTGCCGATATCCCTGTTGTCGAATCGGATCACGCGAAAGCCGCGCGCCGCGAGCTGGCGGCAGAACTCGTCGTCCCAATGGATCATCTGGGCGCCGAGGCCCATGATCAGCAGCAGCGGCTCCGCATTCGCATCGCCAAAGACCTCGTAGCAGATGTCGATGTTGTTGGCGCGGGCAAGCTGCGGCGGCTGATGGGCGAGCGTGGTCACGGGTGTCCTCTTCCGGATTCGAGGTCAGGAACCTGCATGCTGCCATGGATTGACGCAGCGCAGAAGGGCTTCGACGCCGCGGGTCGCGCCGTGCTGTTGACCGATCAGCGGCAACAGTGTCGTATGGCACGAACAAGTGGAAGCGCGACAAGCGCTCGGGATTGGTGAGGAGGAGGGCCGCATGGCCGACAAGGGCAACGACCCTGCCGTGATCTGGCAGACGATGATTGGCGAGATGGAGAAGGGGTTCAACTCCTTCGGCAACCAGTTGATGAGCTCGCCTGAGTTCTCGAAGGTGATGAACCAGGCCGGCGGTGTCGCGGCCGGCGCGCAGAAACAGCTCGGCGAGCTGATGGAGAAGTATCTGCTGGCCATGAACCTGCCGAGCCGCGCCCAGCTCGTCGGCATGGCCGAGCGCCTGCAGTCGATGGAGACCCAGCTCAACGAGATCAAGACGCTGTTGCAGCAGGTGCATCACAATTCGCTGGCGCCGGACGATGGCTATGGCGCGACGCCGCGGCCGCCGCGCACCAAGCGCCCGCCATCCGAGGGAGACGGCGCATGAACGCTCCCACCGGATTTGATTTCGCCTCGATCTCCGAGCGGGTGCAGTCGGAGGTGCAGCGTGCGATCCAGCGCAGCATCAAGGGCGTCGAGTACTTCTCGAGCTCGGGCCCCACGCTCGGCGAGACACCGAAGGACGTGCTGTATTCGCGCGGCACCATGAACCTCTATCACTACCGGCCGCAGGCCGACGAGGTCTATCGCGTGCCGGTCCTGATCGTGATGGCGACCACCAACCGCGGCTACATCCTCGATCTGGTGCCGGGACAGAGCTTCATCGAATTCCTGCTCAAGCGCGGCTTCGACGTCTACATGCTGGACTGGACCGCGCCGAAGCCCGAGGAGAAGTCGCTGCGGATGGAGGACTACGTCCTCGACTTCATTCCGGAATCGGTCCGCCGCGTGCAGCAGGTCTCCGGCGAGAAGGACGTGTCGGTGATCGGCTATTGCTTCGGCGGCGTGTTGTCGCTGCTGTATGGCTCGATCTTCAACGACGGGCCGATGAAGAATTTGATCTGCTTCACCACGCCGATCGATTTCCGCGAGATGAAGCTGTTCTCGAATTTTTCCGACCGTCGCTACTTCGATGTCGACCGCCTGATCGACAGCACCGGCAACATGCCGCCCGAGCTGATCCTGCAATCGTTCGACATGTTGCGGCCGGCCGCGCGCGTTGCTGGCCAGATCCAGCTCTGGGACAACATCTGGAACGACGAGTTCGTCAAATCGTACCGGATGTTCGACCGCTGGGCGACCGACACGCTGCCGCTGGCGGGCGAATATTTTCGCGCCATCACCAAGGACCTGATGTGGGACAACAAGCTCTACAACGACACCATGACGGTCGGCGGCCGCGCGGCCAGGCTTGCCGACATCAAGGTGCCGATCCTGCACGCGGTCGCCGAGCACGACCACATCGTGCCGTATGACGCGGCAAAGCACCTCATCACCAAGATCGGCTCCGAGGACAAGGAGGAGGTGATGCTGAAAGGCGGTCACGTCTCGCTGGTCGCCGGCGCCAATGCAATCAAGCGGCTGTGGCCGAAACTGGACAACTGGTTGGGCAAGAGATCGACATGACCGAACAACGTTCCTATCCGCGCCACGTCAAGACCGAGGCCGGCGATATCGAGTTCCGGCTGATGACGCGGGCGGACGAGGCCGCGGTGCTGGCCTTCGCGCAGAAGCTGCCGACGCACGACCTCCTGTTCCTGCCGCGCAACATCAGCCAGCCGAAGGTGCTGTCGGCCTGGGTCAACGAGATCGAGCGCGGTGACATCACGAGCCTGCTCGCGATCAAGGATGGCAAGGTGGTCGGCTGCGGCACGCTGGTGCGCGATCCGCACTCCTGGTCACCGCATGTCGGCGAGATCCGGATGGTGGTGTCGCTCGACGTGCGCGGGCAGGGCGTCGGCCGGGCGCTGTCGCAGGAGACCTTCGCGATTGCCCTTGGCGCCGGGCTGGAGAAGTTCTCGGTGCAGATGACTGTCGACCAGCGGGCGGCGATCGCGCTGTTCGAGAGCCTCGGCTTCAAGGCTGAGGCCCTGCTGCGCGACCATGTCCGCGATGTGGAGGGCAAAACCCACGACATCGTCGTGCTCGGGCACAATGTGGCGCAGGTCCGGGCGCAAATGGAGGCATATGGGGTGTCGGATGCAGTTGGAGGTAATTAAAAACCGTTCACCGCTGACGCGTTAGGCAATCTGCCGGATTTTCATGCCATTCACAGGTTCGTGATATCGCGCTGCAACATCTATGTTGCGGCGCACCATGGGGTGTGTCATAACACCGTTGCCCCGGGCCAATCCGGACGGGGTGAGCCCATAGCTCAAACCTGAGGATGGAGAGACCGCAATGACCATCGAAACCAATTCCGTGCTGAACAGCGTCAAGGAAGCCTTCGCGCCCGTCACCGAGGCGTTCACCAAGCTCCAGAACATGGAAGTTCCGGAAGCCGCCCGTGAGTTCGTGAAGAAGCAGGCCGAGGCCGGCAAGACCCGTGCCGCCGATGCCTATGCCGGTTCCGAGAAGGTGACCTCCGTGATCGAGACCGCCGTTGCCGGTTCGGTGACCGAAGTTGCCAAGATCAGCCGCAACATCCAGCAGGCGATCTACCACGACGCCGAGGCGTTCTTCGCCGGCATCGACAAGCTCGCGTCCGCCAAGTCGCTGAGCGAAGCCGCCCAGATCCAGTCCGACCTGGTCCGTGCGCGTGGTGAACTGTTCGTCTCGCGGGCGAAGGCCACCACCGAGTATCTCGGCAAGCTCGTCACCGACGGTGCCAAGTCCGCGCAGGACAACTTCGCCAAGGTCTACGGCAAGACCGCCTGATCGCGTTCGCGCCGACCAACTGCCCTTTTCGAAGGCCCGCCGTTTCGCGGGCCTTCTTTTTTGCCGGCGCTTCTCATACATCGTTGATGTCGCAGCTGCCGTCATTGCGAGGAGCCACAGCGACGAAGCAATCCTTTTCTCCGCAAGCGGTGAAATGGATTGCTTCGCTCCGCTCGCAATGACGGCTAGTGTCCCGCCAGTGCGAGAGCCCCTTCGAATCCCCATGACCCTTCCCGCCGCCCTCATCGCAACGCCCGTCGATGCCGAACGCGCGGCCGAGCTGCGGCGCGTGAAGTGGCTGGCGACCGGCGTGCTGGTGGCGACCCTGATCATCTTCATCGCGGCGAAGGCGCTGCTGCCGCTGCATCCCGCCTTCGGCTTCGTCGCGGCCTTCGCCGAGGCCGCGACCATCGGCTGGCTCGCCGACTGGTATGCCGTCGTCGCGCTGTTCAAGCGACCGCTCGGCCTGCCGATCCCTCACACCGCGATCATCCAGAGCAATCAGCAACGCATCGCGGAGAAGCTCGGCGAGTTCATCGAGAACAATTTCCTGGAGGCCGGCCCGGTCGATGCCAAGCTGCGCGAGATCGATTTCGGTTCGTTCATCGCCGACTGGCTGCGCGACCGCAAACGGTCGGAGGACCTCGCTCGCTTCGTGCTGCGGATGCTGCCGGAAGCGTTCGCGGCCACCGAGAGCTCGGGCCTGATGCAGTTCATCAGCCGCCGCGTCACGACGCAAATCCTGTCGGTCGATCTCGCGCCGCTCGCCGCCGGCGCGCTGCGCGGCTTCGTGCAGGAAGGCAAGCATGAAGGGCTGCTCGACGACCTGTTGCGCGCGCTGCACCAGACGCTGACGCAGCAGGAGACCATGGCCGTGATCCGCGACAAGGTCCGCGCGGAGATGCCGACGCTGCTCAAGCTCTATCGTGCCGACAAGTTCGTGGTGAACCGGATCATCGCCTCGGCCACGAAATTCTTCGAAGAGGTGCGCAACGACCCGCAGCATCCGTTCCGCGGCGAGTTCGACCGCATGCTGCTGTCGTTCGTCGACCGGCTCGGCAGCGACAAGACCTTCGCCGACCGCATCGATGGCCTCAAGCGGGATCTGATGGCGCGGCCGGAGCTCGCCAATCTCGCGCGCACCATCTGGGCCAACGTCAAGGACTTCATCGCGCGCAGCGCCTCGGGCGAGTCGCAGGTGCTACAGCATCAGCTGGCAAGGATGTTCGTCGAAGCCGGCGAGGCGCTCGACGGCGATGCCGAGCTGCGCACCGAAATCAACCAGGGCCTGGTCGCGATCCTGCGCACCGTGGTGGCCGAGCAGAAGAGCGGCGTCTCGACCTTCATCGCCGACCAGATGAAGAGCTGGGACATGGAGCAATTGATCTCCCTGATCGAGGTCAATGTCGGCAAGGACCTGCAATACATCCGCTTCAATGGTTCGCTGATCGGCGGGCTTGCCGGATTGGCACTTTACACGCTGGAATACGTGCTGCGGCTGCTGTGACCGATTGGGCACGCAAGTGACTTTAGTTGTGGCAAGTGTGACCTGAACCGCTTGCGCGAAAGTGATCGGTTTCCTAGCTTTTCAAGGTTGATTGTTGCGTTGCGGAACGATTCCGCCAGGTTTGCGTCAATCCTGCTGACACATTCCTGATGATCCCATTGCCGGCCGCCGCGACGTCAGGGGCCGTGAAGAGGAGCTGAAATGTCGGTTGCTGCGCAGTCGCTACGCCCGCCGTCCAGGACGCTGATGTTTCTGGAAGGCCGCGCCATTCACGAGCTCGGAGCCTTCCTGGGTGCATTGCCGCTGCTGAGCCTCGCGCCGCGCGGCGATGGGCATCCGGTGCTGGTGCTGCCCGGACTGATTGCCTCCGACATGTCGACGCGCCCGCTGCGCGACTTCCTCAAGAGCAGGGGCTACGCCGTCAGCGGCTGGCGCCAGGGCCGCAATCTCGGACTGCGCTCCGGCGTGCAGGACGGCATGGTCGACCTGCTGCAGGAGATGCACGAGACCAGCGGCCGCAAGGTCTCGCTGGTCGGCTGGAGCCTCGGCGGGCTTTACGCGCGCCAGCTCGCCAAGATGATGCCGGAGCATGTGCGCCAGGTGATCACGCTCGGCAGCCCGTTCGCAGCCGGCCCGAAGTCGACCAACGCCTGGCGCGTCTACGAGATGGCCAGCGGCCGCCGTGCGGATGAAGAGGATTCCCGTTTCGGTGGCTCGCTCGCCAGTGCGCCGCCGGTGCCGACCACCGCGATCTTCAGCCGCACCGACGGCGTCTGCGCCTGGCAGGGTTGCCGTGAGCAGAACTCGTCGATGACCGACAGCATCGAGGTCGAGAGCAGCCATTGCGGCATGGGTCATCACCCGGCCGTGGTCTATGCAGTCGCCGATCGGCTCGCGCAGAAGGACGGCGAGTGGGCGCCGTTTGATCGCAGCGGCTGGCGCAGCTTCGTCTATCCGGATCCGAACCGCTAAATCTTGCGAAGGCCTATCTTCACCTCGCCCCCGCGTGCGGGGCGAGGGAGCGGAGGCACCTTAACCCGCATTGTCGTGACTCGACAAAACGCGCTATGCGTTGAGGCATGCCGCAGCCGCTTGCCCGCATCGTCGACCAGCTGAAGCGCGAACCGTCGCGCACCGGCTCGATCATCATCACCGTGTTCGGCGATGCCATCGTGCCGCGCGGCGGCGCGGTGTGGCTCGGCACGCTGCTGGAATTCTTCAAGTCGCTCGACATCGACGGCAATGTGGTGCGCACCGCGATGTCGCGGCTCGCCGCCGACGGCTGGCTCGAGCGCAGCAAGGTCGGCCGCAACAGCTTCTATCGGTTGAATGCGAAGGGACGGCAGACCTTCGATACCGCAACCAGGCACATCTATGATCCGCCGCCGTCGGACTGGACCGGCCGCTTCGAGCTGCTGTTGATCGGCAATGCCGAGGACCGCGACACTGCGCGCGAGGCGCTGAAGAATGCCGGCTTCGGCAGTCCGCTGCCCGGCGTGTGGGTCGCGCCGTCGGGCGCGCCGATCCCCGATGAAGCGTCGCGCGCGATCCGTCTCGAAGTGTCAGCGGAAGATGACAGCGGCCGCCGGCTGCTCAGCGAGAGCTGGCCGCTCGATCGCACCGCGGATGCGTATCTGAAGTTCATGAAGACGTTCGAGCCGCTGCACGGCTCGATCATCCGGGGCGAGACGCTGAGCGAGGCGGATGCCTTCACCGCACGCATCCTGTTGATCCACCATTACCGTCGTGTCGTGCTGCGCGATCCGCTGCTGCCGTATCAGCTGCTGCCGAAGGG
>CALRXG020000375.1:0-7464 GCA_943372075.1 Bordetella parapertussis
TCCTTCATCATCAACACCGTGATCCTGGAGATGCGCTGGCTCACCAATGGTGCCCGCGGCATCCAGGTGCAGCGGCCCGAGATCTTCGGCATCAGCTTCGACGGCGATGCCGCTTTCACCTATCTCTGCCTTGCAATCGCGGCGCTGACGCTGCTCGCCACGCTCAACATCCGCCGCAGCCGGGTCGGCCGCGCCTTCGTCGCGATCAGGGACAACGACACCGCAGCCCGCGTCATGGGCATCAACCTGCATGCCTACAAGCTGTTCGCCTTCGTCACCTCGGCCTTCATCACCGGCATCGCCGGCGCGCTGTACGGCATCTATCTGTCCTTCGTCAGCGTCGAGGGCTTTCCGTTCCTGCTCTCGATCGAGGCGCTGGCGATCCTGATCGTCGGCGGGCTCGGCTCGGCGCTCGGCGCGGTGCTCGGCACCGTGCTGATCGTGCTGCTGCCGGAGGCGACCAGGCTCGTCTTCAGCCTGTTCAGCGCGCAGATGGACGCGACGTTCACGACCGGCGCGCAGGAGCTGAAGAGCATGCTCTACGGCCTCGTCATCATCCTGTTCCTGCGCTTCCGGCCGAGGGGGCTGGTCGGCGCGTGGCACGACATCAAGCGGGCCTGGGTGCACTGGCCGCTACGCTACTAACAAGAAAAGACACGACACCATGAGGAGGAGACCATGATCAAACATCTGGCGGCAGCCTCGCTGCTGCTCACCACCGCCTGTCTCGTCGCCGGCCCGGCGCGTGCCGCCGATCCCGGGATCACCGACACCGAGATCCTGATCGGCGACGTCGAGCCCCTGACCGGCCCGCCGGCGCTGCTCGGCGTCGCAGCCTCGCTGGGCCACAAGATCGCGATCGCGGAGGCCAACGCCGCCGGCGGCATCAACGGCCGCAAGATCAAATATGTGCTGGAGGACGACGGCTACGTCACCGCGCGCACCATCCAGGGCGTCAAGAAGGTGATCGACGTCGACAAGGTGTTCGCGATGATCGGCATTTCCGGCTCGGGCCAGTCGATCGCCGTGATGCCGGTGCTGGAGAAGTCGGGCATCCCGACCGTGATCGACGTCGCGCCGGTCAAGCACCTGTGGGAGCCGCCGCGCAAGAACGTGTTCGTGATCGGGCAGTCCTACGAGGAGGGTATCGTCCACCTCGTCAACTTCCTAGCCGACAAGAATCCGGGCAAGAAATGGGGCCTGATCACCCAGGACGACGATTACGGCATCACTGTTCGCGACGGCTTCGATAGCGTGGTCAAGGCCAAGAAGCTGAACGTCGTCTACAGCGGCAATTACAAGAAGGGCCAGCAGGATTTCTCGTCGGACATGCTGCAGCTCAAGGATTCCGGCGCCGAAGTGTTCCTGGCCGGCGGCATCATCGCCGAGAACATCGCGATGATGAAGGAGATCGAAAAACTCGGCATCAAGCCGGTGACCGGCATCTTCTGGCCCGGCCGCATCGAGCCGGTGCTGAAGCTGATGGGTCCGGCCGGCAACGGCATCTATGCGGTCGATTATGTCGAGCCGTTCGCAGGGCCGGCCGGCAAGGCGTTCCTGGAGAAGGCCAAGCCCCTGGTGTCGGAAGCCGAGTTCAAGGGCATCAACCGCTACACCATGACCGGCTATGCCGCGGCCAAGGTGTTGATCGCGGCGATCGAGCGCTGCGGCAAGCAGCCGACCTGGGCCTGCACCATCTCGGAGCTCGAGAAGACCAGGAATGTCGAGACCGGGGTGATGGCGCCGATCAGCTTCGGCGCCGGCGTCCGCTTCTCCAACCAGAAGCTGCAGATCATGCAGGCCGACACGGCCACGCTCAGCTTCAAGCCGGTGGACTGAGCGATGAAGGTCCTGATCGTCTTTGCTCATCAGGAGGCGCAGTCGTTCAACAGCGCACTGCTGGCGCGGTCGGTGGCGGAGCTTACCGCGCTCGGGCATACGGTCAGGATCTCCGATCTCTACGCCATGGGCTTCAATCCGGTGGCAACCGATGCAGACTTCGGCGAGCGGCGGTTTCCCGACCGGCTGCAATATGACCGCGAGCAGAAATTCAACCTGCAACGGGGCACGCTCAGCGCCGACATCGCGGCCGAGATCGACAAGCTGTTGTGGTGCGACCTGCTGATCCTGCAGTTTCCACTGTGGTGGTTCTCCGTCCCTGCCATCATGAAGGGCTGGATCGATCGCGTGTTCGTCAACGGCGCCGTCTATGGCAGCGGCCGCCGCTACGACAGCGGCGGCCTCGCCGGGCGCCGGGCGATGGTCGTGACCTCGACCGCCGCCTATCCCGGCATGTGCGCGCCCGACGGGCTGGTCGGCGCGCTCGACGTGGTGCTGTGGCCGATCCAGAACGGCATGCTGGCCTATGCCGGCTGCAAGGTGCTGCCGCCCTTCGTGTCCTATTCGGTCAATTTCGTCGACGAAGCCACACGCCACCGCTATCTCGACGACTACGCCGAGCGGCTGCGGCAGATCGAGACCACCGCGCCGCTGTTCTTCCATCCGCTCTCCGATTTCGGCGAGGACTGGCGGCTGAAGCCGGGCGTCGCGGCAAGGACTGTCGGCCAGAGCAAGTCTTCGGGCTAGGCGGCAGGTATCGTGAACGCGAACATGGATAGTTGGACGTCGGGCGAAAAGACGAAGGGTGCCATCCCGATCTTGGTCGCGCCGAGACGGCTGTAGAAGCCTACCGCGTGCGGGCTCGAGTAAACCAGGATCACACTCCCAGCCATCTTTCTCGAAAATTGCACTGCGGTCTCGAAAAGCCGCGTGCCAAAGCCGCGGCGCGCACAAGTCGGATCGACGAACATACCCTCAAGCAGGATGAGGCCGCCCATGCCCGTCGGCCTCAGGGCCGTGTAACCGCGCTGGCTGCCCTGCTCGTCCTCGGCCACGAAGACCAATCCAGCTGCGATCAACGCGAGATTGACTTTCAGTCCCGGCATGAACCGCGCGATCGCCGCATCGTCGTATCCGCTGCGCATCGTCGCGCGTACCGCGATCTGGGTCAGCTCCTCGGCCTCGTCGACGCGCGCCGGCCGTACCTGGCTGCATGTCATTGCCGTCTCCCGTCCCTGCCGATTTGACATAGCCGGAGAAAGCGACAATTCAAGTCCACGTCCGCTTTGAGCGAAGCTCTTACATCCGCTTCGCGACTTCCTCCAGCATCACTTCGGTGGCGCCGCCGCCGATCGTCAGCACCCGGGCGTCTCGCGCCATACGCTCGATCGGGGTGCCGCGCATGAAGCCGGAACCGCCATGCAATTGCAGGCAGCCATGCACGACCTCGTGCAGCACCTCCGGCGACAGCGCCTTCACCATCGACACTTCGCGCAGACACTCCTTCCCGGCTGCCGCGAGCTCGGCGGCCTGATAGGCCAACGCCCGCGCCGCCGCCGCCTTCGCGGCGAGTTGGGCGAGCTTCATCCGCACGCCCTGCTGGTTCCAGAGCGGGCCGCCGAATGCCTGCCGCGTCTTCACATAGTTCGTCGTCAGCTCGATCGCCTTGGCCGACTCGCCGGCGCAGATGCCGCCGATGCAGATCCGCTCGTTCTGGAAGGTCTCCATGATGCCATAGAAGCCCTTGTTCTCCTCGCCGAGCAGGTTCTGCGCGGGCACGCGCACGTCCTGGAAGCCGAGCTCGGCGGTGTCCGAGCAGAGCCAGCCATGCTTGTCGAGCTTGGTCGCCGTGATGCCCGGCGTGTTGCGCTCCACGGTGAACAGCGAAATGCCGCGACTGCCCTTGGCGTGCGGGTCGGTGCGCGCGGCGACGATCAGGAGGTCGCCATAGACTGCGTTGGTGATGAACATCTTGGCGCCGTTGATCACCCAATGATCGCCGTCGCGCCGCGCACGTGTCTTCAGGCCGGCCACATCCGAGCCGGCGTCGGGCTCGGTCACCGCGATCGAACAGACCGTCTCGCCGCGGATGATCGCCGGCAAGTATTTCTGCTTCTGCTCCGGTGTGCCACGCAACGAGATGTGGACCGCCGACATGTCGGTGTGCACGAGGATCGACGAGGTGAACCCGCCGAAGCTCGAGCGTCCGAGCTCTTCGGCGAACACCATCGAGGCCAGCGGCCCCATGTCGGTGCCGCCATACTCGGCTGCGTGGCGCATGCCGAGGAAGCCGAGCGCACCCATGCGGCGATAGATCTCGCGCGGGATCTTGCCGTCGCGCTCCCACGCCTCGGCATGCGGCACCACTTCCTTCTCGACGAAGCGGCGGACCTGGTCGCGGAGCATGCGCAGCTCTTCGGGCAGATTGGGCGGCTCCGCGAAATGGAATTCGGTCTCGGCGAGTTGGCGCGGGTCCGACGTCATGACGTTCATTGTGGCGCCCTCTCTTGGCCGATGTGAAGATGGCTGCGCAGGAATTTCGCCAACGATGCGATCGCCTCTCGCGCCTGCGGAATCTCGGAGAATAGCTGGAACACGTGGATCATGCCGTCCCAGACCTGTAGCTCAACCTCGACGCCGACGGCCTTGGCGCACGCAGCGAGGCCCACTGCATCGTCTCGGACGGTCTCGCGGTCGCCCGCCTGCACCAGCAGCGGCGACAGGCCGGCAAGATCGGCGTAGAGTGGCGAGGCGAGCGGATCGCGGGGATCGCCATCCTTGCCGAGATAATTCTTCGCCAGCGCCAGGATCATCGCGCGCTGGTGGATCGGATCGGCCTCGGCCCTGCTCTCATAGCTCGCGCCGGTCGCGGCAAGATCGGTCCAGGGCGACATCAGCACGCCGGCGGCGGGGAGCGGCCAGCCACGCTCGCGTGCCGCCAGCATCGCAGCCAGCACGAGATTGCCGCCGGCGGAGTCCCCGACGAACGCAGTATCCGCCGCAAGCAACCCCTGGTCACGCAGATATCGGTAGGCGGTCAGCGCATCATCGAGCGCAGCCGGGAAGCGATGCTCCGGCGCAAGGCGATAGTCGATCGCGAGCACGCGGCAGCCGGACGCATCGGCAATGCGCGCGATCAGATCGCGATGCGAGGCGACCGAGCCGATGCGGAAGCCGCCGCCGTGAAAATAAAGGATCGCCTTGTCGCGCGGCGCGTTGGCCGGCACGATCCATTCGCCACCGACGCCGCCTGCCGAGACCGGCTGGCACGTCACGGGCACCGAGCAGCCGGCAAAGGCGGCATCCCAATCGCTGCGCATCTGCGCCACGGTGGTTTCGCGGGTCCAGTTCCGATAGATCGCGCGCAGCCGCTCGATCGCACGTTCGACCGGATCGATTGCGATATCGTCGCCCGCCCTCGCCATCTCAGCCGCCGATGCCCATGCCGCCGGACACGCCGAGCGTCTCGCCGGTGATGTAGGCCGCCTGGTCGGAAGCCAGGAACAGCGCGGCGGCCGCGACCTCCTCGGGTTCGCCGAGGCGGCCGAGCAGCGTCGCGCCGGTCATCGCCTGTAGGATCTTGTCGCCGCCCTTGGCCACCGCCTGCTCCAGCATCGGCGTACGGATCGGTCCCGGCGCGATCGCGTTCGCGGTGATGCGAAACCGCGCATTCTCCCGCGCGATGCTCCGGGTGAAGGAAATCACGCCGCCCTTGGCAGCGGAATAGACCGCGCCACCCTTGGAGCCGAGCCGCGCCGCCTCCGATGTGACATTGATGATGCGGCCGAAGCGCGCCGCCTGCATCGCCGGCAGCGCAGCATGCGTGCAGGCCAGCACCGAGGTGAGGTTGACCGCGATCAGCCGCGCCCAATCGTCCGCGGTGGTATCGGTGAAGAAGGCGTGCTGATCGATGCCGGCATTGTTGACGACGATGTCGAATGGGCCGTCCTGCGTCATCACGGCCTGCACCGCCGTGGCATCGCTGACATCGAGCCCGGCGACGCCGGCCCCGGTCTCGCGCGCCAGTTCGGAAGCCGCGGCCACATCGAGGTCGGCGATCACGACCCTGGCGCCCGCCCCGGCGAAGCTGCGGACAATCGCCGCACCAATGCCGCGCGCGCCGCCGGAGACGAAGGCACGGCGGCCGTCGAGGCGCCCGAATGGCAAGGTCGCCATTTCAGCGCCCCGTGAAGACGGGCTTGCGCCGCTCGATCACCGCCGCGAGCCCTTCGCGCGCGTCTGCCATGCCCGAGAGTTCGGCGACCGTGCGGGCCTCTTCCGATAGGCACTGCTCGATGCTGGTGCCGGTGCCTGCCCAGACCAGCCGCTTGGTCGCCGCCAGCGCCTTCGGCGCTCCGGCGGCGAGCTCGCGTGCCAGCGCCAGCGATGTGTCGGCGAGTTCGGCATCGGGCACGACCTTGGTGACGATACCCATCTGCAACGCTTCCGCTGCCGGGATCACCGGATTGGTCAGCAGGATCGACATTGCGCGCCGCAACCCGACCAGCCGCGACAGCGTGACGGAGACGCCGGCATCCGGCGCCATTGCCACCCGCGTCGCGCCGGCAAGGAATTTTGCCGATTCCGCGGCGATCACGATATCAGAGGCGCAGACCAGACCGAAGCCGCCGCCGCCGGCCGCAAAGCCCTGCACCGATGCTATCACCGGCGCCTCGAGCCGCAGCAATCCAGTCACCGCATTCTGCAGATACGCGGTGGCCTGGCGGATATAGTCCGGCAGCTTCTCGCCCTTGGAAGCAAAGGCGCGGACATCGCCGCCGGCGCAGAAATTGGTGCCCTCGCCGCTCAGCAGCACCACGCGCAGATCCGGGTGGCCGTGGCACACCATGATGGCGTCGCACAGCGCGCTCAGGAGCTCGACGCTCATGCCGTTGGCGGCGTCGGGGCGGTTGAGCCGCAGCCGCGCGATGCCGTCGGTGATATCGAGCAGGACGGGGCCCTTGTCGATCATGGCGAGACCTTCCCTAAACCAGGAACGAGAGCGTGTAGATCGCCTTGTCGTTGTTGACGAGAATGACCTTCTTGTGGGCCATCCGCAATTCGCCATCGACATGACGCAGCCGGTATTCGTTGCGCGCCGCCCACAGCGTGTCGTCGCGCAGGCTGGACTCGAAAATCAGGCTGTTGCTGGCGACCGCGATGTCGCCATCATCAGGCTGCTCGTCCATCAACTCGATATTGGAGATCAGCCGGCGCAGATTCGACTGCGGCGTCTGGGTGAAGTGCTTGCCGGTCATCAACTGCCGGACCCGCAGCGCGATCCTTGAGCGGTTGTCGTAGATGATCGACATCTGCCGCTCCGGGTCGATGTCGGCGCCGTTGGCCGGCACCCAATAGACGCCGTCGTCGGTCCAGAGCTTTTCCCAGGCCTCGTATTGATGCTCGTCCTGCAACCGCGCCTCGCGATAGAGGAAGGCGGTGATGGCGCTCATCAAGGTGGCGCTGCTTTCGCGCGACAGCATCAGGCCGGCTCCATCAGCTTGCGATAATGGGTCCAGATGCCGCGCGACGGCACCTCGTCGGTGACATGGCCGACGGTGAAACCAAGTTCATCCTGCCGCTGGCGCTTCTCGCCGCGGCCAAGGAAGATCCATTCCGGATTGC
>CALRXG020000376.1:0-7401 GCA_943372075.1 Bordetella parapertussis
GCAGGCGCCAGGACGACGAAATCGCACCCGCCAAGGAGCGCCGCGAACGGCAATAAGGCCAATAATTTCAAGGCGCGCACGGCTCACCCCACTGGAATTTCATGAGTTTGGCCAACGGGTAGCTGCGATGCAGCAAAGTTGACATTGGACAATTTGTCCAATGTTGCACTGCGGGATAGGAGCTCAGAAGGTGAGGTGGACCGCGTGGCAAAGCGCCCGTGGACGCATCTCTTGCTTGAGCAACATCCGGCCGGAAAACCAGTTTCCATGTTCCCGGATTATGCTCCAAAGGACGGTTCTCCGGCGATGGCACAGGCCCCAGCAATGGCTCACGGCACCCCGACGGCATCAGGTCATGGTCAGGCGAAACCCGGCGAGATCGCCATCGGCGTCATCATCGGACGCACCTCGGAATTCTTCGACTTCTTCGTCTATGCGATCGCCTCGGTGATCGTATTCCCGAAGCTGGTGTTCCCGTTCGTCAACGAGCTGACCGGCACGCTCTATTCATTCGGGATCTTCGCGCTGGCGTTCGCCGCGCGGCCGCTTGGCACCGTGATCTTCATGGCGGTCGACCGCCGCCACGGCAAGGGCGCCAAGCTGGTCATCGCGCTGTTCCTGCTCGGCACCTCGACGGTGGCGATCGCCTTCCTGCCCGGCTACGACACGATCGGCGTGGCGGCGATCTGGCTTTTGGCCGCCGCGCGCATCCTGCAAGGCATCGCCTGGGGCGGCGCATGGGACGGGCTCGCCTCGCTGCTTGCGATGAACGCGCCGGCAAATCGCCGTGGCTGGTATGCGATGGTGCCGCAGCTCGGCGCGCCGCTCGGGCTGATCGTGGCGAGCGCGCTGTTCGCCTTTTTCGCCGGCAATCTTTCGGCCGATGATTTCTTCGACTGGGGCTGGCGCTATCCGTTCTTCGTCGCCTTCGCCATCAACGTGGTGGCGCTGTTCGCGCGGCTGCGCATGGTGGCGACCGACGAATATTCCGAGCTGTTCGAGAGCCGCGACCTGGAGCCGGCGCCGGTCGGTGAGACCGTCGCGCAGGAAGGCCGCCACATCCTGCTCGGCGCCTTCGCGCCGCTGGCGAGCTTCGCCCTGTTCCACATGGTCACGGTGTTTCCGCTGTCCTGGGTGTTCCTGTTCACCAGGGAAAGCCCGGTACGCTTCCTGATCATCGAGATGATCGGCGCCATGGTCGGCGTCGTCGCGATCATCGCGTCCGGCATGATCGCCGACCGCGTCGGGCGCAAGCCGCTGCTGCTGGGCTCGGCAGTCGCGATCGCGGTCTATAGCGGCTTTGCCCCGCAGCTGCTCGATGCCGGCGCGTTCGGCGAAACCGTGTACATGGTGCTCGGCTTCGTGCTGCTCGGCCTGTCGTTCGGCCAGTCGTCAGGCGCGATCGCCTCCAGCTTCGCATCGACCTATCGCTACACGGCCTCGGCGCTGACCTCGGATTTCGCCTGGCTGTTCGGCGCCGGCTTCGCGCCGTTGGCCGCGCTGCTGCTGGCGACGCATTTCGGCCTGATCTCGGCCGGTGCGTACCTGCTGTCCGGCGCGGTGTGGACACTGCTGGCGCTGTGGCTGAGCGGCCTGCGCGAAGCCCAGGGTTGAGCTAGCGGAACAGTCCGTCGACGCGGAGCGAATATCCCAGGCCGACGATGTAGTTCGGCGAGTTGCGGTTGAGCCCGAAGGCGACATGGAGGTCGACCTGCTGGGTCGGCGTGATCTGAACCATGCCGCCGGAATTGATCAGCTGGGTCGGCCGCGCGCCGTCGGGATAGTCGCCGACATATTCGGTGAAGACGCTGATCCGCGCGGTTAGCCTCTTCTCGATCACGAAAGTCGCTTCCGACATCTGCCGGCCGGTCAGCTCAGAGGGGCGGAAGAATTCCGTGAACATGCCGCTGACGCCCCAGCCGTCATGCAGCTCCCATGACCATGGCAGCTGGATATAGGGCTGCGCGCCGCGCCCGGCGACGTCGACCGCGCCGGTCGGCAGCGCAACGCCACCCGTGATCGAGAGGTCGAACTTCCCCGGCACCGGGCTGATCTGCCATTTGATGCCGGGCGCGACGCCGGAAAAGCCGGATGCGCCGGGTGATCTCACCGGTCCGACATAGTTCGGCAGGTCGACCAGCACCTCGAGGCAGGGCGCGATGCCGAGCCGCCAGCGGCTGTTGCTGCCGTCGATGCTGCGGCCGCCGTCGCGTCCGGTCAGGTTGATGCCGTTCTCGTTCTGCAAGCTCCCGACCGGCACGACGACGCTCGAATTGGTGACGTCGGGCCGGTCGGTCGCGATGTCGTCGCCCGGCTTTGGACAGCCGTCCGCGCGCGCGGCGGTGGCTGCCGCGGCGGTGAACGCAGCAAGCATGCACGCGCATCCGGCAAGTCGAGCGACGGCGCCGAACCGATTGCAAAACACTGGGGATGCTCCAATAGCGCGGCGCCGCTGCGGAGGTGGCAGCTTCCGAGTGAGATTGCCGGTGGCGCGCGGATATTCCTGGCGGCTTCAAAAATTTCCCTCAAGCGCGGGTGTGCGGCATGTCGGGGAATAGAACGGCGGCGCGGCTGCTCCTGTCGTCGTGGCAAACAGGAGACCACTGCAATGACCATTCGTTCGATCGCAGGCGTGCTGGCGCCGCGGCAGGCCAAAACCGCCGCCATGGCGGCCATCGCGATCCTGCTTTCGCTGAACAGCGCCCGCGCGGCGGGCGATCCGGTGCGCGGCGCCACGCTGTACCAGGGCTGCGGCGATTGCCATTCGATCGAGAAGAACGACGTCGGCCCGATGCACAAGGGCGTCGTGGGCCGCGTTGCCGGTACCGTCGCGGGCTACAATTACTCGCCGGCGCTCAAGAACTCGAAGATCGTGTGGACCGAGGCCAATCTCGACAAATGGCTCTCTGGTCCGGACGCGATGGTTCCGGGCACCAAGATGTTCTACGAGGTTCAGGATCCGAAGGACCGCGCCGACATCATCGCCTTCCTCAAGGAGAAGGCGAAGTAGGGCTCTCACTACGTCGTCCCTGCGGAAGCAGGGACCCATAGCCACAGGGCCGCGTTGCTTGAGCGCGCTGTGGCCCCAGCTTCTTCCAGCAATGAATGGCGGTGGTTATGGGTCCGGCTTTCGCCGGGACGACAGCGGTGGTTGCAGAGGCGTGGGTGTGCTTCTCGGTAGCCCTCAATCCACCACGATCTTGACGCGGTCGCGCGGCCTCACCTGGGCGTGGGCGTCGAGGCCGTTGAGCACGCGGAAGCGCTCGGCCGGATGATCGACGCCGGCCATGCGGTGCGACAGCGATTCCACGGTGTCGCCGGGCTGCACGTTGATCACCTTGATGCGTAGCGGGCGCGCGGCCTGGATCTCGTCAAGCGTCAGACGACGGAATGAATTGACGGTCTCGCGCGCGTTGCGCTCGCTCTCGGTGGATTTCTGCTTGGCGGCGAAGATGAAGCGGTAGACGTCGCTGCCGAAGCGCAGCGCGTAGACCTTGAACTGCCACTGGTCGCCATGCGCGGTGGCCGACGCAGCCGGAAAACCGTTGATGTTGAGGTCCTCGGTCGAGGCCTTCTCGACGCCTTCCATCCAGCCGGAATTCAGATAATCGCCGAGCGTCTGCTCGGCCGGCACCCGTACCACGTCGAAGCGCATCGCCTGGCTGCCGCCCTCGCGCACGCCGATCACCGCCTGTGCGGTGTTGTCGAGCGTGAAATTCTCGGGCGCGGTGAAGGTGAAGCCGAGCTTCGGATGCAGGAATCTGCGGCCGCGCACGAAGCCTTCGCTGGGGTCCTCGCCATAGACGATGTTGTCGATCGCGGCGAGATAGGTCTCGCGGTCGCGCTCGTCGTTCTCGGGTGACGAGTATTGCCGCGCGGTGGTCTGCGCATTGGAGATGCGCTCCGGCGTCGCCGGATGCGACGAGGTGAAATCCTGCGCGCGCGGATCGAGCGCGGTCTTGCCGACCTTCAGCGCGGCATTGCGTTCCATCGCGGTCAGGAAGCGCGCCGCGCCATAGGGATCGAAATGCGCGCGCGCGGCGATCCCGACGCCGATGCCGTCGGCTTCGAACTCCTGCTGCCGCGAGAAGCTCGCCATCGTCAGCTTGGTCTTGGCCAGCGCCAGCGCGGTGAGATCGGGGTCGGTGCTCATGTCGGTGACGACCCGCGTCACCACCGCGGCCTGGCGCGCCTGGTCCTCGCGCATCGCGGCATGCTTGGCCAGCACATGCGCCATCTCGTGGCTCAGCACCGAGGACAGCTCGGAGGTGTCGCTGGCCAGCGCGATCAGGCCGCGCGTGACATAGAGCTGGCCGGTCGGCAGCGCGAAGGCGTTGACCGCGCCGGAATTGAGGATCGTCACCTTGTAGGCCTGGTCGGGCCGTTCCGACGCCGCGACCAGCCGCTCGACGGTCTTGTTGATCAGGGCCTCGAGCCTGGGATCGTCATAGGCCCCGCCATAGGACGACAGGATGCGCTCATGCTCGCGCTCGCTCGAGGGCGTCTGCTGCACCACGCGGTTCGGTTTCACCGGCGGCGCCGCTGCGGTCGGGGTGACCTGCTCGAACCGGCCGACATTGCCGCAGGCCGACAGCGTCAGGGCCGCGCAAACGAGCGCCGGCGCAGCCGAAAGGCGGCGGCCAGTCCCTTGTTCACGCCGTCCTGCGCGTTCAATCACGTCCAAAACTCACACATTGTCCCGCAATCGGTCAGCGGCATGGCTTCTGCGGCCTAGTTCCCGCCGAGCAGCTCAAGTTGCCCCAGCCGGAGCAGTTCGATTCGCGGCCCACGTCGTGCCTCAACCCAGCCTCGCACACGAATCCTACGATTTTCCAGAGACTTGGGCGCTAGCCCGGCTGCCTCGAACGCAGGGACTATGCGCTTTGAAATAGTCACAGCAAAGTCCTGTGTCCAGTTTCGGCCGAAATTCAGGTAGGTCGTCGCCCCCGCCTGGCGCACGGATAAAACCCTGCCCTCGACCACTGTAAAGCGCCCGATCCCGGCCAAAATATCGCCGGGACTTTCGGCGTTTTTTATGACGCTGGCCTCGCCCCAGGTTCCCGATCGGGCGGCCCGCGCCTCGGCCTCCGCGGCCATCAGGGTGGTGGCGCAGTCCCTGTCGGCGACATCAGATGATACCAGCGCGAGGCCCTGGCGCAGCAGTTCGCCCTGCACGGTCAGCTCGCTGGTCGCGAGGAAGGCATAAGCCGGCTGCCGGCCGTAGCGGTCCGGCGTGTCGTCCTGTCCGCGCAGCGTTACGTCGCGGCCGAGCAGCAGCGCGGATAGCGCGGCTGCGGCTTTGGTCCGGTCGGCAATCTCGATGCCGGCAAGCTTGACCTCGCGGCCATCGTCCAGCCGAAAGCTGCGCGCATCGACCAATGCGACGACGCGGCCCTCGCCCTGCACCTCGAAATTGCATCCTGCTGCATCGGCACGTCCGATGTCGATGCCGATCGCGAGGGCGATCATCGTCACCGCCGCCGATCGGCGACGCCATGCTCTGTCGCGTCGAGACGTCATGCTGCACTCGTCACTGCGGCGCGCTCCGTCGGAGGTGTTGTCGTCACCGACGACAGTCTGGCGGAAAGTGCGTCGCGGAGCCACAAGCGAAGCGAGACCGCGCCGGCCATCCCTTGGTTCGACGGCGTGTTGCCGATCATTTTCCCGCAGCGCTTCTCATCGTGCGCATGGTCGTATCGCCTGTTTCACGCCGCCGTATGTCAGCCACGCGATGAATGCGTTGTCGTGTGCCTTGTATCGTGACGAAGATGGCCGTTGGCGCCCGCGCAGCGCGTCCTCACGACCATCAACCTTACCGATTGACCATCGCAACTCCGTGCGCGGAATGAGAATTCGTTATTGTTGCCAATGACTTGCGACGCAAGCTAACAATCGGAAATTTTTGGAAACAGCGGTCCGTCGCGGTCGCTCGCACATATTTCCGAGGTCCTTGTGTCGAATCCCGTTGTTCTGACGCTGACGACCAGCGATCCCGTTCACGACTACACCCAGCTCTATGCCGCGATCACGGCGATCAGCGTCGGCGGCGGCCTCGCCGCGGCCAACACCGATTACGTGATCAACTTCTCGCTGTCGTCCGGCGCGCGCACGCTGCAATTGCTGGACGATCTGCCGGCCATCAATCTGATGAACGGCTCGACGCTCACCTTCGACGGCAACTCCGACTACAACAATCAGCTCGGTGGCCAGGACTACAGCGACGTCATCGACGCGCGCGGCTATCAGGGCTTCGTTGTCACCTCCGGTACGGTGACGTTCAAGAACCTCTCCATCATCAATGCGGTTGCAAGCGGCGGCAATGGCGGCACCGGCGGCGGTGGTGGCGGCGCGGGACTCGGCGGCGGCCTGTTCGTCGGAGCGAATGCCGACGTCACGCTCAACAATGTCAATTTCGGCAACAACACCGCCAAGGGCGGCAATGGCGGCGCGGTCGATCCATCCGGCGGTGGCGGTGGTGGTGGCGGCATCGGTGCCGATGGCGGAGCCGGCAATGGAGGCGGCGGCGGTGGCGGCGGCTTCGGCGGGCAGGACTATTACGGCTACCACGGCACCGGCGGCAACGGCTACACCGAGACGGGCTCGGGCACCCAGCATCCCTCGACTGGCGCGAACAATGCGAGCGGTACGCCGGCGACGATCGGCGGCGCGGCCGGCGGCGGGCAGGGCGGCGACAATTACGGCGGCATCGGCTACGGCGCACATGCCGCCGGTGGCGCGAATGGCGGAGGCGGCGGCGGTGGTGTCGGCGGTGGCGGCGGCGGCATCGGTGGAGGCAATTCGACTGCCAACGGTCTCGGTGCTGGCTTCGGCGGAACAGGTGGTATCGGCGGCGGCGGCGGTGGCGGTATCTTCGCCGGCGGCAATGGCGGCTTTGCCGGCGGCGGCGGCGGATCCGGCAATGGCAGCGGATATGCGCATACCGGCGGCAATGGCGGATTTGGCGGCGGTGGCGGGGGTTCGAACGGCACGCCCGGCACCGGCGGCTTCGGCGCGGGCGATGGCTCGCTCGCCGGCGGTGGCGGCGGCGGGCTTGGTGCCGGCGGCGACATCTTCGTTCAGCAGGGCGGCAAGCTGACCGTCATCGGCGGTACCCTGACGAATGGCACCGAGATCGGCGGCAGCGGCGCCAACGGCGCCGGCAACGGCTCCGCCTATGGCGGCATCTTCATCCAGGGCACGATGACCGTCACGCCGACGCACACCGTGCCGACGGCGACCCAGGGATTGCAGACCGTCACCACGCTGACGATCGCCGACACCATCGCGGATGAAAGGGGCATCAGCGGCACCGGCACGAGCGGGAAGCTGGTCGTCTCCGGCGGCGGCACGCTGACACTGACCGGCGCCAGCAGCTATGTCGGCGGCACCCAGATCGACGGC